>NZ_LABY01000056.1 GCF_001043975.1 Methylobacterium variabile | reverse complement strand
GACGGCCCGCCCCCTCGGCTCAAGCCGAGGGGGCGGTGCCGTCAGAACAGGCCTTGATCCGTCCCTCGGCTCCGGCCGAGGGGCGCCGCCGTCAGAACAGGCCCTCGATCCGCCCCTCGGCGTCGAGGTGGATGCCCTCCGCCGCCGGCACCTTCGGCAGGCCCGGCATGGTCATGATCTCCCCGCAGATCGCCACCACGAAGCCGGCCCCGGCGGAGAGGCGCACGTCGCGCACCGCGACCACGTGGCCGCTGGGAGCGCCCATCAGGGTCGGGTCGGTGGAGAACGAGTACTGGGTCTTGGCCATGCAGACCGGCAAGGTCCCGTGCCCGGCCTGCTCGAACGCCGCGAGCTTTCCCGCCGCCTTCGATTCCACCTGGATGTCGGCGGCGCCGTACAGGGTCTGCGCGACCGTGCGGATCTTGTCCGAGAGGGGCATCGCGTCCGGGTAGGCGAAGCGCGGGGGCCCGGCCGGGCCCGCATCGGCGAGGCCCGCGACGGCGTGGGCCAGCTCCTCGGCCCCGGCGCCGCCCTCGGCCCAGTGCCGGCAGGTGATCGCCTCGACGTCGAGGCGGTCACGGCAGAGGGCCTTGAGCGCCGCGTGCTCGGCCTCGGTGTCGGCGTGGAAGTGGTTGACCGCCACCACGACCGGGGCGCCGAAGCGGCGCACGTTCTCGACGTGGCGGGCGAGGTTGGCGAAGCCCCGCTCGAGGGCCGCGACGTTCTCGGCGCCGAGATCCGCCTTCGCGACGCCGCCATGCATCTTGAGGGCGCGCACCGTCGCGACGATCACCACCGCGGACGGGCTCAGGCCCGCCTGCCGGCACTTGATGTCGAAGAACTTCTCCGCCCCGAGATCGGCGCCGAAGCCGGCCTCGGTCACCGCGTAGTCGCCGAGCCGGAGGCCCGCCCGGGTGGCGATCACCGAGTTGCAGCCGTGGGCGATGTTGGCGAAGGGCCCGCCATGGATCAGCGCCGGGCTGCCCTCGAGGGTCTGTACGAGGTTGGGCTGGAGCGCGTCCTTGAGCAGCACCGTCATGGCGCCGGTGGCCTTGAGGTCGGCGAGCGTCACCGGCTTCCTGTCGCGGCTCTCCGCCACCACGATCCGGCCGAGGCGCGCCTCGAGGTCGGCGAGGTCGCGGGCAAGGCAGAACACCGCCATCACCTCGGAGGCGACGGTGATGTCGAAGCCGTCCTCGCGCGGATAGCCGTTGGCGACGCCGCCGAGGCTCTGGGTGATGCTGCGCAGCGCGCGGTCGTTCATGTCGACCACCCGCCGGAACGCCACCCGCCGCAGGTCGATGCCGAGCGGGTTGCCCCAGTAGACGTGGTTGTCGATCAGCGCCGCGGCGAGGCTGTGGGCCGAGGTGATGGCATGGAAATCGCCGGTGAAGTGGAGGTTGATCGCCTCCATCGGCACCACCTGGGCCCGGCCGCCGCCCGCCGCCCCGCCCTTCTGGCCGAAGCACGGGCCGAGGGAGGGCTCGCGCAGGCAGATCACGGTCTTGCGGCCGATGCGGTTGAGCGCGTCCCCGAGGCCCACCGTCGTGGTGGTCTTGCCCTCTCCGGCCGGGGTCGGGCTGATCGCCGTCACCAGGATCAGCTTGCCCTCCGGCCGCGCCTCGAGGCCGCGGATATGGGCGTGGTCGATCTTGGCGATGTGGCGGCCGTAGGGGTGGAGGGCGTCCTCGGGGATGCCGATCCGCTGCGCAATCGCGGTGATCTGCTGCAGGGTGGCCGCGCGGGCGATCTCGATGTCGGTCGGCATGGTTCCCGATCGTCGTTGTGGGGCCGGCAGGAGGCGGCATGGCGTCGGGACGATCCTAGGCCGAGGCCGCCGGTGCCGAACAGACGAAATCGGTTGAGCAGGATGCTCAGAAAAATTGAAGGGTGCGCCGCGGGTTGCGAACAGGATCGGCCATCCCCGGGGCCGCTCGGGCGCGAGGACGGCAGCGGCGCCCGGCCGTCAGGCCGGCCCCGGCCGTCAGGCCGGCCGTTAGGCATGTCGGCAGATCGGCCCGGGACGGACGGGGACGCTTCACGATTGCCGCCCCAGAGTGCTCCGCGACGCGGATGTCGGGGACCGGGAGAACGGGATGGCCTTCTGGCTGCGGGCCGGGCTGGTGATCGGCGCGATCTACTATCTGTCGCCGTTGCGCCTCGGCGAGGCGCCGGGGCCCGCGCATGCCCCTGCGGCCAGCGGCCCAACGCAGGGTGGCCAGATGCACGCCGGCCACGGCATCGGCGAGATCGTCGGCACGAAGGCCGCCGCGCCGATCCTGGCCGCCCTGCCCGACGACCTGCGCGCCCGGGCGGTCGAGGCGGCCGCCGCCGAGGCCGGACGCGCCCTCGGACCGGGGCTGCGGGCGATCCTGGCGGAGGCGGGCCGGTCGGGATCCCGCGACACCCTGACGGCGCAGGACCGGCAGCCCCCGTGGCGCGGGACGCCGGAGCGGGACAGTCGCTGAGGGCAAGCACTGACAAACCGAGGACAAAGTGGCAAACGTCAGACCCTAGACCGGACGGCCTATGCCTGGCGGGCCTGCATGATGCGGAACTTTGACGCATCCTTTCCGTTTATAGATCGTCACCCATCAGGCGATCATCGGAATTGCTACGCGGCCTCTGATCGGCAACGGGCGAGACGGTGGAGTTGCTTGTCTTCCACCCATGCAAAGCTTCGAGTCCGGTCCGCAGTGCCCCGCTTCTTCTTCGACATCATGGACTCGACCCAGAGCGTTCCGGACGAGGCCGGCCTCGAGTGCCGCGACCTTGGGGAAGCCCACCGCCAGGCTCAGGCCTTGATCGCGGACGCGATGAACGGCCCGGAGGCCACGCGAATCGACTGGCGCGCCTGGCGGGTGGAAGTGCGCGACGAGGCGCATGGCCTGCTCTTCACCGTCCCGTTCCCGCCGCGGGTCGGCTGAGGGCGCGCGGGGCACGTCAGGACCGTGCCGCCTGCGTCGCAAGTCCTATCCCCAAGCCGGTTCCATCCCCGGCCCGAAAAGGGCTAACATCTTGCGATCTCACCGCTATACTCACCCGGAGTTCCATTGGGTCCGCTGCGTCCGATGGCAGGGGGTTCGGCGGCACGGATTTGACGAAGGGCACGGCCGCGGCGACGGGCCGGGACGCTCCTCCGGGCGCGCGGGGAAGGCAGCTTGATGTTCACACCAGAGGACGAGGTTCCGGCCGAACGCGTGGTCGAAACCCTGGAGGTCCTGCTGCGCACGCCGCCCTTCGTGCGCTCGCCGAAGCTCGCGCGCTTCCTCCGCTTCGTGGTGGAGGAGGAACTGGCCGGGCGCGGCACCACCATCAAGGCCTACACCATCGCCACCCAGGCCCTCGGCCGGGGACCCGACTTCGACCCGAGCCTCGACCCCAGCGTGCGCGTCGAGGCCGGTCGCCTGCGGCGCGCCCTGGAGGAGGTCTACGCCCAGCACGCCGAAGGGGTGGAGGTCCGCGTGAGCGTGCCGGTCGGCGGCTACCGCCCCCGGTTCGGCACCATGGAGGCGGCGCCGGACATCGCGGAGGACGCGCCGGCGCCGGAACCCGGGGCCCCGCCGCCCCGGGCCGCGGACCGGCCGGCGCCCGCCGCGGTGGGCTTCACGCCGCGCGGCCAGGCCGCGGTCATCGCGCTCCTCGCCGGAATCCTGCTGGTGCTCTGCATCGACCTCGGGCTGACGCTGAGCGCCCGGATGGGCGGCGCTTCGGCCGTTCCGCGGGACATCGCGGTGCGAGGGCGGTGACGCCGGCCGGTCAGGTCCAGCGGGTGGCGAAGCGGGCGAGGTCCGCGGCGCTGGCGAAGGCGACCACGCCGAGGGTGCGGGTCTCCTCCGGCATCCCCGGGAAGGGCGCGTAGGTCACGCTGCGCCGGCTGAAGGCCGCGCTCGGCGCCTCGGCGGCGGCCCAGTCGCGCACCTCCGGCACCAGGGCGTCGATCGCCCCGGCCTCGACCAGGCCGGAGCGCTCGCGCAGGGCGAGCACGTAGGGGCCGAGGTCCGGGTGCTGCTCGCGCAGGATCTTGACGATGTCGATCATCGCCCGGCGGTCAGAAGCTCTGCGGCTCGTTGATCTGCACCACCGGCTGTCCCTTGAAGAAGTTCGGGATGTCCCCGAAGATCTCCTTGCCGTGGGCGGCGCCGGCCTTCTTGAAGTCGTCGAGGGAGCGGAAGGTGAGGTACGCCATCACCTGGAACGGGGCCGGGCTGCCGTCCGGCGTGCCGGTCGCCTTGACCACCTCGGCCTTCTCGAGGCCCATCGCGGACCAGCGCTCGCGCACCAGCGGCATGTGGTGCTTCAGGTAGTAGTCGAGGTCGAAGGGCTGCGCGTCGGAGCCGCCCGGATACATCACGCTGACCAGGATCATGGTGTCGGTTCCCTCCCCGGATGCGGGACACGTGGCCGGTCCCCTTTGCGCGCAGTGAGCATCGTTTCGGCGCCCGGCGCAAGCGCGCCGGGCCCTGGACACCGGTCGCTCAGCCCCAGAGCGCCGGTTCCGGCGGGTGGACGAGGCTGCCGTCGAAGCGCAGGCCCGGCTCGCGGTCGCGGGCGAGCAGCAGCGGGCCGTCGAGGTCGACGAAGGCGGCGACGCCCGAGAGCAGCATTGCCGGCGCCATGGCGAGCGAGGTGCCGAGCATGCAGCCGACCATGATCGACAGGCCCCGCGCCCGGGCCGCCTCGGCGAGCAGCAGGGCTTCGGTGAGGCCGCCGGCCTTGTCGAGCTTGATGTTGATGGCGTCGTAGCGGTCGCGCAGGCCGTCGAGGCCGGCGCGGTCGTGCAGGCTCTCGTCGGCGCAGATCGGGATCGACCGGTCGATCCGGGCGAGCGCCGCGTCGTCGTCCGCCGGCAGCGGCTGCTCGATGAGCTGCACCCCGGCCCGCGCGCAGGCCGCGAGGTTCGCCTCGATCGTCTCCGCCGACCAGGCCTCGTTGGCGTCGACCACCAGGCGGGAATCCGGTGCCCCCCGGCGCACCGCCGCGATGCGCTCCGGGTCGCCGGCCCCGCCGAGCTTCACCTTCAGGAGCGGGCGCGCGGCCGCCGCCCGGGCCGCCGCCCCCATCTCCTCCGGGCTGCCGAGGCTCAGCGTGTAGCAGGTCACGACCGGCTTCGGCGCCGGGATCCCGGCCAGCGCGTGGGCCGGGATTCCGGCGCGCTTGGCCTCGAGGTCCCACAGGGCGCAGTCGAGGGCGTTGCGGGCGGCGCCCGCCGGAAGGCGCGCGGCGAGATCCGTGCGGGTGAGGCCGGCGGCGAGGGCGTCCCCTTGCGCGGCGATCAGGTCGCGCACGCCCTCCACGGTCTCGCCGTAGCGGGCGTAGGGCACGCACTCGCCGCGGCCCGTGACGGTGCCGTCCGTGACCTCGGCCACCACCACCACGGCTTCCGTCCGGCTGCCGCGCGAAATGGTGAAGCGCCCGGCGATCGGCCAGCGCTCGACGGCGGTGGCGAGCCGGATCACGCCGGGAACTCCGCCGGGAACTCCGCGACGAGGCGGTCGACCAGCCCGTCGACCCCGAACCGGACCGGATCGGTCGCCGGCAGGCCGTGCTCGGCGGCGAGGCGCTCGAGGAGCGCGCGGGCCTCCGCCTCCTTCAGGGCCTGGGTGTTCACCGCGATGCCGGTCGGCCGGATGTCCGGGTTGGTCAGGCGGCCGAGCTGCACCGTGAGGTCGATCACCTCGCGGATGCTCGGCAGCGGGTGCTTCACGCCCCGCATCGTCGTGCGGGTCGGCTCGTGGCAGACCACGAAGGCGTCGGCTTGCGCCCCGTGCAGCAGGCCGAGGCTGACGCCGGCGAAGCTCGGGTGGAAGAGCGAGCCCTGGCCCTCGATCAGGTCCCAGTGGCGCGGGTCGGCGGCCGGCGCGATCCACTCGACCGCGCCGGAGATGAAGTCGGCCACCACCGCGTCGATGGCGACGCCGCGGCCGGAGATGAACACCCCGGTCTGGCCGGTGGCGCGGAAATCGGCGTCGAGGCCGCGGGCACGCATGCCCTTCTCCAGCGCCAGCACGGTGTACTTCTTGCCCACCGAGCAGTCGGTGCCGACGGTGAGGAGCCGCAGCCCCGGGCGCCTCGTGCCCTTGCCGGTGTCGAAGCGCTGCTCGGAGTGGCGCACGTCGTGGAGCTGGCGCCCGTGGCGGGCGGCGGCCTCGGCGATCTCCGGCACCGAGCCGAGGCGGGTGTGCAGGCCGCTCGCCACGTCGAGCCCGGCCTCGATCGCCTGCACGATGGTGGCGATCCAGTGCGCCGGCAGCACGCCGCCGGCATTGACCACGCCGACGATCAGCGTGCGGGCGCCTTTCCCAACGCCTTCCGCGATCGTCAGGTCGGGGATGCCGAGATCGGCGGCGCATCCGGGCAGGCGCAGCTGCCCGACGCACCATTCGGGCCGCCAGTCGACGATGCCGTAGGCGGTCTTGGCGGCGAGCCGGTCGGGCACGTCGCCGAGGAACATCAGGTAGGGCGTGGCGATCTGCATCGGTCTCGTCGGTCCGTCATCGCGGGGTCGTCACGGCGCCGGGCAAGAGTCGAGCCGCGAGGGCCCGGCTCCCCGGCGGGGGCACCTTCGCGCGGGCGGATCTAGGGTGCAACAGGTCGTATACAGGGGGCTGCCCGGACGGGCAGCCGGCCCTGTTGGCCCATCCCTTGCTGAGAGCGACGCGGGCACGACCGCCGGTGTCGCATCGCCACCTCAGCACAATGGCCCGCCCGGGTCCCTCCGCCATCCGCAGCCTAACCCTTGACGTGATGATCATGGTGGCGGACTAGGTCCGTGCCCAAAAGGAGAGCACGAATGCGTTTGAGAAGCCTGCTTCCCGTCCTGCTCGCCGGCCTGGCGGCCACCGCCGGGACCGCCTCGGCCCAGGACCTGACCGGGACGCTGAAGAAGATCAAGGAGACCGGGCAGATCACGCTGGGCTACCGCGACTCGTCGGTGCCATTCTCCTACCTCGACAACAACCAGAAGCCGGTCGGCTTCGCGATGGACATCTGCTACAAGATCGTCGACGCGGTGAAGGCCGACCTCAAGCTCGACAAGCTCGAGGTGAGGCTCAACCCGGTGACCTCGGCGACCCGCATCCCGCTGATCGCCAACGGCACCGTCGATCTCGAGTGCGGCTCGACCACCAACAACGTCGACCGCCAGAAGCAGGTCGCCTTCACCAACACCCACTTCCTGACCGCCAACCGCTTCGTCACCAAGAAGTCGAGCGGCCTGACGAAATTCGAGGACCTGAAGGGCAAGACCGTCGTGTCGACCTCGGGCACCACGAACATCAAGCAGATCAACGAGTACAACGCCGACAAGAAGCTCGGCATCACGATCCTGCCGGCCAAGGACCACGCCGAGGCGTTCCTGATGGTCGAGACCGGCCGCGCCGCCGCCTTCGTGATGGACGACGTGCTGCTGGCCTCGCTCGCCGCGAGCTCCAAGGAGCCGACCGCCTACGTGATCTCGACCGATGCCCTGTCGAAGCCCGAGCCCTACGGCATCATGCTGCGCAAGGACGACGCCCCGTTCAAGAAGGTCGTCGATGCGGCAACGGCCGCCTTCTACAAGAGCCCCGAGAGCAAGACCGCCTACGACAAGTGGTTCATGAAGCCGATCCCGCCGCGGGACATCAACCTGAACCTGCCGATGAGCGAGGCGCTCCAGCAGGCCTTCACCAAGCCGAGCGACAGCCCGGACCCGGCCGCCTACTGAGTTGACGGCCCGGCGCTGCCCTTACCCCAAGGGCAGCGCCACCGGCGTCCTTCCTCGGCACTTTTCCCTGTGCCTTCGACCGTGCCCCGTCTCGCCCGGGCCGAAAAACCGTATACCCTCCGACATCAGGCGCACCCGGAAGACAGGGCATGAACTACAACTGGAACTGGGGCATCTTCTTCGAGGCATCGCCCGAGGGGACCGGCACCTACGCCGACATGCTGCTGTCGGGCCTGATGTGGACCATCGTCACCGCGCTCTGCGCCTGGGTCATCGCGTTCGCGATCGGCTCGGTGATCGGCGTGCTGCGCACCCTGCCGAGCCGGGGCGCCCAGGCGGTCGGCAACGCCTACGTCGAGCTGTTCCGCAACATCCCGCTCCTCGTGCAGATGTTCCTCTGGTACTTCGTGCTGCCCGAGGTGCTACCGGAAGCCTGGGGCACCTGGCTCAAGCAGCTGCCGAACGCGCCGTTCTACACCGCCGTGGTGTGCCTCGGCTTCTTCACCGCCTCGCGCGTCGCCGAGCAGGTGCGGGCCGGCATCCAGGCCCTGCCGCGGGGCCAGCGCATGGCCGGCACGGCGCTGGGGCTCACCACGGCCCAGACCTACCGCTACGTGCTCCTGCCCAACGCCTACCGCATCATCCTGCCGCCGCTGACCTCCGAGTTCCTCAACAACCTGAAGAACACGTCGGTGGCCCTCACCATCGGCCTGCTGGAGCTCACCGCCCGAGCCCGCGCGATGCAGGAATTCTCGTTCCAGGTCTTCGAGGCCTTTACGGCCGCGACCGTGATCTACATCATCATCAACCTGATCGTGGTGACCGTAGCCGGGCTGATCGAGCGCCGCGTCGCGGTGCCGGGCCGTTGATCCTCTAGAGCTTCGGGCAAGATTATCGGAAACGGGCTCGCGATGTTCTCGAACTTCGATTTCAGCGTCATCCTGAATTCCTGGCGCTACCTGTTCTTCGACGGGATGGCCTTCACCCTGACGCTGACCGCGCTCGCCGCGGTGGGCGGCGTGGTGCTCGGCACGCTGATCGCCATGATGCGGCTCTCCGGCCTGCCGGTGCTGCCGCAGGTCGCCAAGGCCTACGTCAACTTCATGCGCTCGCTGCCGCTGGTGCTGGTGATCTTCTGGTTCTACTTCCTGGTGCCGTATATCGGGCAGTGGATCATCGGGGCCGAGCGGCCGATCCAGGTCGGCGCCTTCTCGTCCTCGCTCATCACCTTCACGCTGTTCGAGGCGGCGTACTTCTCAGAGATCATGCGGGCGGGCATCCAGTCGATCCCGAAGGGTCAGTCGGCGGCGGCCTCGGCGCTCGGCCTCACCTACTGGCAGTCGATGGGCAACGTCATCCTGCCCCAGGCCTTCCGCAACATGCTGCCGGTGCTGCTGACCCAGACCATCGTGCTGTTCCAGGACACCTCGCTGGTCTACGTGCTGTCGATCACCGACTTCCTCGGCGCCGCCTCCAAGGTCGCACAGCGCGACGGCCGCCTGGTCGAGATGTACCTGTTCGCGGCCGTGGTCTACTTCGCCGTCTGCTTCATCGCCTCGCTCCTGGTGCGCCGCCTGCAGCGCCGGGTCGCCATCATCCGATAGGGTTCACGCCATGACCTCCTCCGCGATGCCGCCCGTCAGCCCCGTTCCGGAGCCGCAGGCCGCGGTCGATGCGGCGCCGGGCACCGGCCCCGTCGGCACCCTGCTCACCGAGTGCCCGCCCGTGGCGGCCACCACCGGGCCGATGATCGCCATCGACAACGTCTCGAAGTGGTACGGCGACTTCCAGGTTCTGACGAACTGCACCACCTCCGTCACCAAGGGCGAGGTGGTGGTGGTCTGCGGCCCCTCCGGCTCCGGCAAGTCGACGCTCATCAAGTGCGTCAATGCCCTCGAGCCGTTCCAGAAGGGCCAGATCACCGTCGACGGCACGAAGATCGCCGACAAGAAGACCAACCTGCCCAAGCTCCGCTCGCGGGTCGGCATGGTGTTCCAGCATTTCGAGCTGTTTCCGCACCTGTCGATCACCGACAACCTGAGCCTCGCCCAGCGCAAGGTGCTCGGTCGGGGCAAGGCTGAAGCCGAAGCCAAGGGCCTGGCGCTGCTGGAGCGGGTCGGGCTCAAGGCCCATGCCCACAAGTTCCCGGGCCAGCTCTCCGGCGGCCAGCAGCAGCGCGTCGCCATCGCCCGGGCGCTCGCCATGAACCCGATCGTGATGCTGTTCGACGAGCCGACCTCGGCCCTCGACCCCGAGATGGTCGGCGAGGTGCTGGACGTGATGGTCGAGCTCGCCCGCGAGGGCATGACCATGATGGTGGTGACCCACGAGATGGGCTTCGCCCGCAAGGTCGCGAACCGCGTCATCTTCATGGACAAGGGCGAGATCGTCGAGGACGCGCAGAAGGAGGAGTTCTTCGGCTCCCCCCGCAGCGAGCGCGCCCAGACCTTCCTGTCGCGGATCCTGTCGCACTGAGGCGGCGGTCCCGCCGCGGCGAGAGAGAGCAAGGGGCCCCGCGCGGGCCCCTTGTCGTTTCAACGGCCGCGCCATCTTCCCCCGCGGGGATCGGGAGGGACCGTCGAGCCATGCGGATGATCGGCAACGGGCGCTCCGCCATGACCGCGATCTTCGGGGTCGACACCGCCCCCTACCCGACCGTGCGGCGCATCGCCGAGGATTGCCTGTCCCAGGACGCCTTCGCGAAGGCCCACCCGAAGCGCCAGCCCAGGGCGCCGGCCTGACGGCCCCTCCCCGACCGGCAGGACACGGACGAACGATGCCGCGCCGACCGCTCCTCCTCGCGACCCTCCTCTCGGCCCTCCTCGCCGCCGGCCCCGCCCTGGCGCAGGGTGCGCCCCCCGGCATGCCGGGCACGAGCGCGATACAGTCCGAGGATGCCCGCCTGCTGCCGGTCTTCGCGCCGCACGGCATGGTCGCCTCGCAGGAGGCCAAGGCGACCCGGATCGGCGTCGACGTGCTCAAACGAGGCGGCAATGCCGTGGACGCCGCGGTGGCGGTCGGCTTCGCGCTCGCCGTGACCCTGCCGCGGGCGGGCAATCTCGGCGGCGGCGGCTTCATGATGGTGCACCTCGCCGCCCGCAACGAGACGGTCGCCCTCGACTACCGGGAGACCGCGCCGGCGGCGGCAACGACGACCATGTTCCTCGGCCCCGACGGCACGCCCGACCCGAGGGCCTCGACCGCGACCGGCAAGGCGGTCGGCGTGCCCGGCACCGTGCGGGGCCTCGCCGAGGCGCTCGAGCGCTACGGCTCCGGCAGGTTCAGCCTCGCCGAGCTGGTCGCCCCGGCGGAGCGGCTCTCCCGCGAGGGCATCGTGGTCGACGACGACCTCGCCGATTCCCTGCCCCGGGCCGCCGGCCGCCTCGGCGCCTGGCCGTCGAGCCGGGCGGTGTTCTTCAATGGCGACAGGCCGTTCGGCTGGGGCGAGCGGCTGGTGCAGGCCGACCTCGCCGCGACCCTGCGGGCGATCCAGGCCGGCGGGCCCGACGCCTTCTATCGCGGACCCGTCGCGGCCCGGCTCGCCGGCGCCGTGCGGGCGGCCGGCGGCGTGATGACGGAAGGCGACCTCGCCGACTACAGGACCGTGCTGCGCCGGCCGGTGCGGGGCACCTATCGCGGCTACGACGTGGTGGCGATGCCGCCGCCGAGCTCCGGCGGCGTCCACCTGATCGAGATTCTCAACATCCTGGAGGGCTTCGACCTCGGGGCGAGCGGCGCCGGCAGCGCCGCCGCGATCCACCTCATGGCCGAGGCGATGAAGCAGGCCTATGCCGACCGCGCCACCTTCCTGGGCGATCCCGACCGGATCACGGTGCCGGTGGCGGGGCTGACCGCCAAGCCCTACGCCGCACGCCTGCGGGCGCTCATCGACCCGGAGCGGGCCCGGCCGGCCGACGCGGTCAAGGCCGGCGACCCCCTCCCCTTCGAATCCGACCAGACCACCCACTTCTCGGTGGTCGACCGGGACGGCAACGCGGTCTCGAACACCTACACGCTGAACTTCTCGTACGGGCTCGGCCTCGTCGCCGAGGGCACCGGGGTCCTGCTCAACAACGAGATGGACGATTTCTCCGCCAAGCCCGGGGCGCAGAACGCCTACGGCCTCGTCGGCAGCGAGGCCAACGCGGTGGCGCCGGGCGCACGGCCCCTCTCCTCGATGACCCCGACCTTCCTGTTCCGGGACGGCCGGCTCGCCCTCGTCACCGGCAGCCCCGGCGGCAGCCGGATCATCTCGACGGTGCTGCAGGTCATCACCGGCCTGATCGACTTCCGGCTCAACCTCGCCGAGGCGGTGGCGGCGCCGCGGATTCACCACCAGTGGCGGCCGGACGCGCTCCTGGTCGAGACCGGCCTCTCGCCCGACACCCTGGCGCTCCTGCGCGCCCGCGGCCACCGGGTGGTCGTGGGCTCGGCCTCGGGCTCGGCCAACTCGATCCTGGTCGTCCCCGGGGGCCTGGCCGGCGCCGCCGACCCGCGCCAGCGCGGCACCCTGGCGGACGGGCAGTGAGGGCGATCACGCGGATGTGACCTCACCCAGCGCGAGGCGGACGAAGGCCGGGATTAGGGAGGGGCCGCCGGACGTTTACAAGTCATGATGCTTCGCAAGCGCCCCGATGTCCTCGACCTCCTGGTGCCGCTCCGGCGCTACGCCCGGTCCCTGACGCGCGACAGCGCGCAGGCCGACGACCTCGTGCACGACACCCTCGTGCGCGCGCTCGAGCGGCAGGGCACCTTGCGGCCCGGGACCAACCTGCGCACCTGGCTGATGACGGTGCTGCACAACGCCTTCATCGACGACCAGCGCCGCCGCAAGGTGGAGGCGCGCTACGCCGACGCCCTCGGGCAGATGGTCGACGAGGCCACGCCCCCGGCGCAGGAAGGGCACGTCCGCCTGGCCCAGGTGCGCGAGGCGTTCCACCGCCTCCCGGCGGAGCAGCGCGAGGCCCTGCACCTCGTGACGATCGAGGGGCTGGCCTACCAGGAGGCCGCCGACGTGCTCGGCATCCCGATCGGCACGCTGATGTCGCGCCTCGGGCGCGCCCGGGCGGCGCTGCGCAACATCGAGAGCGGCGGCGCGCCCCGCCTGCCGGCCCCGGAGGAGACGCCGACCCGGCCGGGCCCGCGCCTGCGCGTGGTCGAGGGCGGCGCGCCCGCGAAGGCGTCGTGATGAGCGGCGCGGACCAGAATTCCCCGGAGGCCACGATGGACCCGATCACCGAGGCGGATCTGAACGCCTACATCGATGGGCAGCTCGACCTGGCTCGGCGGATCGAGGTCGAGGGGCACCTGGCCGAGCGGCCGGAGGTCGCGGCCCGCGTGATGGCCGACCTGCGCACCCGCGACGCCTTGTGCGCGGCCTTCATGCCGGTGCAGGGCGGCCCGGCCCGGCCCGGCCCGACGCCCGAGCGCCTGGCCGCGGCGGCCCGCCGCCTCGACCGGACGCTGACCTGGCGGCGCATCGGCGCGCGCTTCCAGCGCGCCGCCGTGATCGCCATGCTGGTCGGGGCCGGCTGGCTGCTCCACGCCGAGACCGGCGATTTCGGGGTGCCCGGCACCATCGCCTCGACCCACTCGCCGGCCTTCGTCGAGGACGCGCTCCAGGCCCGCCAGGCGGCCCTGGTGCGGGCCCGGGTCGCCTCGCAGCGCCCGACCCCCGCCTACGACCGCCGCGAGGTCGAGGCCGCGACCGGCATCGCCCTGCCCGACCTGCCGGCGGACTGGCGCGTCGACGACATGCAGATCTTCCCCTCGCGCAGCGGCGCGGGCGTCGAGGTCGCCATCGACGCCGGCAGCCTCGGCAAGGTCGCGCTCTTCGCCACCCGCACGCCGGACGCGGAGGCGCGGGCCCCCGCGGTCGTCCGCTCGCCGGAGGCCGTGACGGTCTACTGGAAGGCCGGGCACGGCGCCTACGCCCTCAGCGGCTCGGGCAGCGAGCCCGAGCTCGGCCGCGCCGCCGCCACCCTGGCGGCCCTGCGGCCCTGACGTCTCCCCCACCCGACGCCATCCCGGAGCGACCTCCCCGATGAACACTCCCTTCGCCTGGCAGACCCACGCGGCCCCCGCCGGTGCGGTCTTCGACGAGGGCCTGCGGCGGCACATGCTGCGGGTCTACAACACGATGGGCCTGGGACTGGCCCTGACCGGCCTCGTCGCGCTCGGCGTCTCCTCGACCCCGGCCCTGTACAAGCCGCTGTTCGGCACGCCGCTCAAGTACGTCGTGATGCTGGCGCCCCTCGCCTTCATCATGGTGCTGTCCTTCCGGGCCGACCGGATCTCGGCCGCCACCGCCCACACCCTGTTCTGGACCTTCTGCGGGGTGATGGGGCTGTCGCTGGCCTCGATCTTCCTGGTCTTCACCGGCACCAGCATCGCCCGGACCTTCTTCATCACGGCGGCGATGTTCGGGGCGACCAGCCTCTACGGCTACACCACCAAGCGCGACCTCTCGCGGATGGGCTCGTTCCTGATGATGGGCCTGATCGGCCTCGTCATCGCCAGCCTGGTCAACATCTTCCTGGGCTCGAGCGCCCTTCAGTTCGCGATCTCGCTCATCGGCGTCGTGATCTTCACCGGCCTGACCGCCTACGACACGCAGTCGATCAAGGAGCAGTACGCCGAGAACTGGGGCGAGGAGGCGAACTCGAAGCTCGCGGTGTTCGGCGCCCTGTCGCTCTACCTGAACTTCATCAACCTGTTCCAGCTGCTGCTGAACCTCACCGGCGAGCGGGAATAGCAGGACACTCGACCCTCCAGACGAGCTTCACCTCCGCCCGCCTGTCCCGAAAGGGGCCGGCGGGCTTCTTTTTCGGGACGCCGGTCGTCCAGGGTCGCAGGATGCCGGCCCACACGGGATGGATGCCCGCGACGGCGCGCCGGCCGGACCGGAACGCCCGCAGTGCCGATCCGTCCACTTGACCGCGCGCGGGCGCAGGCCCCACACCGCCCCCCAGAGGCGCGCATCCATGTCCGACATCCTGGTCATCGACAACTACGATTCCTTCACCTGGAACCTCGTCCACCTCATCGGGCCGCTCGCCGGCGCGATCGAGGTCGTGCGCAACGACGCGATCACCGTCGAGGAGATCCGCCAGCGGGCGCCGGACGCCCTGGTGCTGTCGCCGGGGCCGTGCACCCCGAGCGAGGCGGGCGTGTGCCTCGACGTGGTGCGGGAGTTGAGCAGCGAGATCCCGATGCTCGGCGTCTGCCTCGGGCTGCAGACGATCGGGCAGGCCTTCGGCGGCGACGTCGTGCGGGCACCGGCGCCGATGCACGGCAAGGTCTCGAACGTGCAGCACCGGGCCGCCGGGCTGTTTCGCGGCATCAACGGGCCGTTCGCAGCGACCCGCTACCACTCTCTGATCGTCGACCGCGCGACCTGCCCGCCGGACCTCGTCGTCACTGCGGAGGCCGACGGGCTGATCATGGCCCTCGAGCACGCCGAGCGGCCGGTGCACGGGGTGCAATTCCACCCCGAGAGCATCCTGTCGCAGCACGGCGAGACGATGGTGCGCAATTTCCTCGACCTCGCGTCGGCCTGGAATGCGACGGCCCGGGGTGACAAGCGCGGCCGAGGTGTGCATTGACGGGCGCGGTTCGTCGCCCGCGCTGAGATCAGGCTCGTATTCGTCATGGACTCGTTCAAGCCCTACCTGGCGAAGGTCGCCACGGGCGCCGCGCTGACGCGCGAGGAGGCGCGCCGCGCCTTCGACCACCTGCTCTCGGGCGAGGTGACGCACGCGCAGGCCGGCGCCTTCCTGATGGCGCTGCGGGTGCGCGGCGAGGCGGTGGACGAGATCGCCGGAGCGGCGGGGGCTTTGCGCGAGCGCATGACCCGCGTCGCGGCGCCGGAGGGCGCGATCGACATCGTCGGCACCGGCGGCGACCACTCGGGCAGCTACAACGTCTCGACGCTGGCCGCGATCGTCACCGCCGCCTGCGGGGTGCCGGTGGCCAAGCACGGCAACCGCGCCGCCTCCTCCCGCTCCGGCGCCGCCGACGTGCTCTCCGCCCTCGGGGTCGGGATCGGCCTGACGCCGGAGCACCTCGGCCGCTGCCTGTCCGAGGCGGGGCTGTGCTTCATGTTCGCCCAGTCGCACCACGCCTCGATGCGCCACGTCGCGCCGGTGCGGGTCGAGATCGGCACCCGGACGCTGTTCAACGTGCTCGGCCCGCTCTGCAACCCGGCGGGCGTCTCGGGGCAGCTGCTCGGCGTCTACGCCCCGTCGCTGGCCGAGCCGATGACCCGGGTGCTGTCCGAGCTCGGGAGCCGCCGGGTCTGGACCGTGCACGGCTCGGACGGGCTCGACGAGATCACCACCACGGGCCCGACCGCGGTGGTCGCCCTGGAGGACGGGGCGATCCGCCGCTTCACCATCGACCCGCAGGAGCTCGGCCTGCGCCTCAGCCAGCCGGAGGAGCTGCGCGGCGGCGACCCGGCGCACAATGCCGGTGCCCTGCGGGAGGTGCTCAACGGCGCCCGCACGCCCTACCGCGACATCGGCGTGCTGAACGCCGCGGCGGCTCTGATGGTGGCCGGGCGCGTTGACAGCCTGCAGGACGGCGTCGCGCGCGCCGCCCAGGCGATCGACACCGGCGCCGCCAGGGCCGTCCTGGAGCGCCTGACGACCGTCTCCAACGCGTGACCGCGGCGCCCGACGGCGCTCCGCAACCCGACCGACGCCCGATACGCTCCCTAGGGGAGGACACGGCCTTGTCCGACACCGAAACGACGTCGCCCCCTGAGGACGAGGCCCGGCCGCGCCCGGCCGACGTGCTCGCCCATATCGAGGCCTACAAGCGCCGCGAGATCGCGGCGGCGAAGCTGCGCGTGCCGCTCGCGGAACTGGAGAAGCGGGCCGCCCAGGCGGATCCGCCGCGAGGCTTCGCCGACGCGGTCGCGGCGCATCTCGCGCAGGACCGCTTCGCGCTGATCGCCGAGATCAAGAAGGCCTCCCCCTCCCGCGGCCTGATCCGGGAGGATTTCGACCCGCCGGCGCTCGCCCGCGCCTACGCGGAGGGCGGCGCCACCTGCCTGTCGGTCCTGACCGACGAGCCCTCGTTCAAGGGGAAGCCCGAGTACCTCATGGCCGCCCGGGCCGCCTGCGACCTGCCGGTGCTGCGCAAGGACTTCCTGTTCGAGCCCTACCAGGTGGTGGAGGCCCGGGCCTGGGGAGCCGACTGCATCCTGGTCATCATGGCGAGCCTCGACGACGACGAGGCGGCGGCCCTCGTCGAGACCGCCCATGACCTCGGCATGGACGTGCTGGTCGAGGTGCACGACGAGGCGGAGCTGGAGCGGGCCCTCCCCCTCGGCACCCGGCTCATCGGCGTCAACAACCGCGACCTGCGCACGTTCAAGGTCTCCCTCGACAACGCCGTGCGCCTGAGCCCGCTGGTGCCGCCGGACCGGATCCTGGTCGGCGAGAGCGGGATCGGCGGCCACGCCGATGCCCAGACCCTGGCGAAGGCCGGCATCCGCACGCTCCTCGTCGGGGAGAGCCTGATGCGGCAGGAGGACGTCGCGGCGGCGACGCGCCGGCTGCTGTTCGGCGAGGCGGCCTAACCGGAACCGGGCGCAGCCGCGGCCAGGAAGCCGATCAGGGCCGCGTTGACCGCCTCCGGCTCCTCGTGCTGGAGCCAGTGGGTGGCTTGCGGGAAGTACCGCACCGCGCCCTGCGCGCAGAGCCGCAGGCTCTCGGCGGCGAGGCCGCGCTCGAGCGCCGTGTCGCGCTCGCCCCAGAGCACCAGGACCGGCGGCCGGATCGGCTCGGGCGCCGGCTCCCGGGGCAGGCGGAGCGCACGGTACCAGTTCAGCATCGCGGTGATCGCCCCGGGGCGGCGCCAGGCTGCGGCGTAGAGGTCGAGGTCGTGGGCCGAGAAGGCGCCGGACCGGCTCGACGCGGTCAGGGCGCGGCGCAGGGCGGCGCAGTCGCCGGCGCGCAGCAGCGCCTCCGGCAGGCCCGGCAGCTGGAAGAACCCGACATAGAAGCTGCGCAGGGCCTGGCTCGGATGCCGGCGGGCATAGGCGCCGAAGACGTCCGGGTGCGGCGCGTTGAGGATCGCCGCGCGCTCGATCCGGTCGGGAAAGCGGGAGGCCGCCCACCAGGCGACGAGGCCGCCCCAGTCGTGCCCGACGAGGCGCAGGCGCTCGCACCCGAGGGCGTCGGCGAGCCCGATCACGTCCTCGGCGAGGCGGTCGAGGTGGTAGGCCTCGATCCCGTCCGGCCGGCTCGAGAGGCCGTAGCCGCGCTGGTCCGGGGCGACCACCCGCAGACCGGCCGCCGCGAGGGGGCCGATCTGGTGCCGCCACCCCCACCAGGTCTCGGGAAAGCCGTGCAGCAGCACGGTAAGCGGCCCGTCCCCGGGACCGGCCTCGGCGATGTTGAGGGTCTGGCCGCGAACCGGGATGCGCCGGGTGGCAGGTTCGGCAGGCATCATCGCGGCGTCCCTCTGCTGGCCGGGACGAAACGCGGGAAGGCGGGATCCCGGTTCCGACGCCTCGGCCGTTGCATTCCCGCATCACCTGCGTCGCGAATGCCACGAAACGCCAGCGGGCCCTTGCCAGCGGAGCCGACAGGGCTTAGCTATTGACGTGCAGCGCAGCGATGGCGTCGCGGCGCTGCTGCCCTCTTTGGGCGTTTCCTCCCTAGACTTGGGCCACACCTCGCGTGTGGCCTTTTTCTTAGGTGCGGAGCGATCTGTCAACGGCCAAGCCGCCCGGGCATCCGCAGGAATCGCCCGCGTTTCGCGCGCATCCGCAGGGATTTGGCCCGCATCCGCCGGCGCGGCGGAACTTCCGGTTCCACAATCTTCACCATGCCCGCAAACGCCGTGCGCAGACGCACTGCACGGCGCCGCCTCAGGCCGTACACGTCGCCCCGTCACGCGACGGAGGAGGCTCGGCGATGATCAGGGAACGACTCGACGACATCCGGTTCATCGCGACCCTCGCGGCGGTCGCGATGTTCGGCAGCCTGCTCGCCGGCCTGTTCGGCTAGGGTGGCCTCACGCCGCCCCGGCGAGCATCGCCGCGAGGGCGGTGCGGTCCGGCAGGGCGTCGAACACGCCCTTGCGGCGGACCACGCAGGCGCCGCAGGCCGCGGCTCGGCGCAGGCTCTCGCCGAGGGGGCGCCCTTCGGCGAGGCCGACCGCGAGGCCGGCCGCGAAGGCGTCGCCGGCGCCGAGGCTGTCGACCGCCGGGACCGGGAAGGCCGGCTGCACCAGGATCGGACCGTTCGCCGGCCGGGCCACCGCCCCCTCGGCTCCGAGGGTGATCACGACGAGCTCCGGCCCGAGGGCGAGCAGGCCCTCCGCGAGGCCGTCCCAGCCCACCGGCCCGGCGCCCGCCTCCGGAACGGGCAGGCCGAGGGCGGCGCCGAAGGATGCGGCCTCGACGGCGTTGACGACGAGGATCGCGGTCTCGCCCAGGATCTCCGGCGGCGGCATCCGGAACGGCGACGGATTGAGCAGGGTGCGCACGCCCGCCCGCCGGGCGATCCGGAAGGTCTCCGCCACCGCGGCGTCGCCGACCTCGAACTGCGCCAGAACGAGGGCGGCGCTGGAAATCCGCTCCGCCGCCTCCCGCACCTCCGCCGCCCCGAGCCGGGCATTCGCCCCCGGGAACACCGCGAGGCAGTTCTCCCCGGCGGCGTCGGTGAAGCCGATGCCCGCCCCCGTCGGTCCCGGGAACCGGCGCAGCATCCCCACCGGGAGGTCCGCCCGCCGCAGGGCCGGCTCGGCGAGCCCCGCCAGGGCATCGTCCCCGACTGCCATGAGGCCGTCCACCGCGGCGCCGAGGCGCCGGGCGCCGACCGCCAGGTTGAGGCCCTTGCCGCCCGGCTCGACCAGGAAAGCCTGTGCCTGCAGGGACTCTCCGGCTCGCGGCAAGCGCGCAACCATGGCAGAACAGGCCGCCACGAAACTGCCGAGGACGAAGAGAGCCGAATTGGCCGCCATGCTGACGCTCATGCCGCATCTCCGTCCCGTCGCTGCCGCCGCGCCGGTGCGCGGTTCACGGATCGGCTGAGGCGCCGATGCCCGAGCACCCGCCCGGGGCCGCCGGCCCGGGCCACCCCTCCCTTAGCAGCCTCGTGCGCCTGCGGCACGATACCGCGAGGCCACTCTATCAACAGCTCGAGGAGCAACTGCGCGCGCTGATCGAGGACGGCACGGTGGCGGGAGGCACCACCCTGCCGGCCGAGCGGCCCTTCGCGGAGTCGCTCGGCGTCAGCCGCACCACGGTGCAGCGCTGCTACGATTCCCTGCGCCGGCAGCACTATCTCAGCGCCCACGGCCGGCACGGCTTCATCGTCGAGGCCGGGCGCACCCGGCTCAGCCCGGGCATGGACCGGCTCAAGGGCTTCACCGAGGAGATGCGCGAGCTCGGCCGGGTGCCCTCGACGCAGATCGTCGAGCGGCGGGTGGTCCAGGACCGCTCGATCGCCTCGCTGTTCGGCCTGCCCTCGACCGCGCCGTTCCTGAAGCTGGTGCGGATCCGCTGCGGCGACGGGATGCCGCTGTCGCGGGAGGTGGCGTGGTACGACCTCGCGGCCGTGCCGGCCCTGGCGGAGGGCGACCTCAGCGGCTCGGTCTACGCCTTCCTGGTAGCTCACGGGGCGGCCCTGGTGCGCTGCCATCAGACCATCGAGGCCGCGACCCCGGACGAGGCGGAGTGCGCGGTGTTCGGCTTCACCCAGCCCCTCCCCTGCCTGCTGATCAAGCGCCGCTCCTACGCCCGGGACGATCGCATGATCGAGTATGTCGAGGGCCTGTTTCGCGGCGACGCCTACGCCTACCGGCTCGACCTCAGGGCCTGAGCGCGCGATTCGGCCGGCCGGGCACGGCCGGCGGCGCAGGGCGCGGTCGCTGAGGGCGCCGAAGCTCAGGCGGAGCCGCACCGCGCGACCCGGGCCGGGACGGGGGCGGCCTCGGCGGCCGCACACGCGACCGGCAGCTGAAACGCCGCCACCAGGGCGACGAGCTGGCTCTGCTGCCGGGTCCCGGTCTTCAGGAAGATGCGCGCGACGTGGGTGCGCGCCGTGGTGACGCTGATGCCGAGCTCCCCCGCGATCTCGGCCAGGGCACTGCCCCGGGCGAGGGCCGCCCCGACCTGCGCCTCGGCCCGGGTGAGACCGAACAGGGTCCGCAGCTGGACCTCGATCCGTCCCTGCGCCCGCAGGAGGCGCGCCACCACCACGGCCCGGCCCGGCGCCTCGGCCGTGTCCAGCGGGGAGACGCAGACCGAGACGCCCGGCTCCTCCGCGCCGCGCCCTTCGAGGTGCAGGAAGCCGCCGGCCTCCCCGGACCTGCCGTCGCACGCGGCCTGGATCAGGGCGTGGAGCCGCGACCGGCCCTCGGCGGACCGGGCACACAGGCAGCCGCCGCCCGAGGGCTGGCTCGAGAGCGCCCCCTCCGGGCGCTCGAGGAGCTCCGCCGCCTCCCGGTTGGCGTGGAGGATGTGCCCCTGCCGGTCGACCACCAGGACCGCGAGGGCCAGGGCGTCGAGGGCGGCCGCTGCCGCCGGCTGCCAGGCGGTCACGGCGCGACCGCCCCAGTCTTGCGGCTGGGCTGGCCCCCACCGTGCGTCCGTGCGGGTTCGCCCTTCGAGCACGCGTGCATTGTCGCCCCCCGGCCCATCCTCGCGAGCGGCCGGCCGCGGCCCGCTCGGATCCATTTAAGTGCCAAAATCTCTCCGGCACAAGACTGTTTCATGCCGCTGCGTCGCGCAATCAATGTCAATCAAGATTGATGGAGTCCGGCACGGATGCTTGCATCCGGCATTGGCCGCACGGCTGCGGCTGGAATTGGTATCATCCTTTCGGGGGAGGGATCGCGGGCTCCGGAAGCAAGTCGTCGGACGCCGGCGATCATCCGACCGGCGATGCAAGCAGAGGGTCGCGCGCGCCCATCCACGCCCCATCCTCCCGAAATCGACCGAAGACGAGTGCGGACGATCCATGAAGTCGAGCGCCGCACGGTGCAACGGAACGTCCTCGGCCTCGTCGAACAGGCGGGCGTCGATGGGTCGGAGGCGCCGCGGCGCCTCCGCGGAATGCGGGCAGGATGCGTGGTCGCCCGGTGGTCGGGTCAGGCGGAGACGTGCGCGGGCCGGGGCGACCGGGCCCTTCTCGGCCGGCGCCAGATCAGGCGGCCGAGGGCGGTGCCGGCGCGGCGGCAGAACAGGCAGGCGGCCAGGAACCAGGCGAGCCCGAGCCAGAGCCCCTGGAGCACCGCGAGCAGGCCCGAGCCGAGCACAAGGGCGCCGCGGCCGAGCAGGGCGAGGACGGCGCGGGTGCGCCCGCCCATCCCCTCGGACAGGCGGGCGACGCGGCGCAGGTCGTCGGCGCTCTCCGCCACCGAGAGCGCCTGCAGGGTGCCGCGGGCGCCGAGCCGCGCCTGGATCCGGGCGGATTCCTCGCCGACCACGCGGATCTCCCGCAGGGCGCCGGGCCGCAGCACCCCCTTCGCGCCCTGGCGCAGGGCCGCGAGGTCGAGCCGGCCGGCCGCCGCGGTGGCCAGCGCCAGGGCCTCCCGGTCGACGGCCGCGCCGGCGCTGCGGCCGAGCCGCGCCGCCAGCGGCCGGGACAGCCGTCCGGTGCGGACGGCGAGCTTCAGGGTCGTCGTGCCGGCATGGACCGGCACGCTGGTGCCGAGCGAGACGATCGTGGCGCCAGTGAGCGCCAGCCCGGCGGTGGCGAGGCCGAGGAGCAGCGGGTCGTAGGCCTCGCCGCGGGCGAGCCGCCCGCCCTCGCGCCAGAGGTCGCGCAGGTCGCCGTAGCCGACGAGGTCGCTCGCCACGGCGCCTGCCAGGCCCGCCGCCCCGGCCCCCTCCCCGCTGACGAAGCCGTTCGCGGCGTCCGCCAGCGCCCGGCGCGGCGCGTTCTCGGCCAGGGCCGCGACCTGCGCCCGCCGCTCGGGGGAGACCGGCACGCCGCGCTCCTCCGCGAGCGCCAGGAAGCTCCGCGCCAGGTCGTCGTCGCCCGCCGCGACGGCCGCGTCGAGGCCGCGTCCAATCCGGTCGGCATCGGCCACCGCGGGCAGGCGCAGGGCGGCGAGGGAGGCCGGGTCGTCGGCGGCCTCGCGCAGGCGCCAAGCCTGCCCGGCCGCCGGCAGCAGGGCGGGCGCGGCCGCGGCGAGCCCGGCAGCCCCGGCGAGGAGGAGAAGCGCCCCGGCCACGCGCCGGCCCCGTCCCGCCTTCGGACGCGGCTCCGGCGTGCGGGCGGGGACCTCCGGCACCGCGCTAGCCGGGCTCCACCTGCGGCGGGTGGCCGCCGAGCTCGTCCACCAGCACCCGGGTGTTCTCGGAATAGTCGACCGGGACCGCCACGAGGTGGACCCCACCCGCCGCGAAGGCCGCCTCGAGCGTCGGGGCCAGGGCCTCGGCCGAGGTCACCCGGTGGCCCCTGGCGCCGTAGGATTCGGCGTAGGCCACGAAGTCCGGGTTGCCGAAGGTCATGCCGTAATCCGGGAAGCGGTCGACCGCCTGCTTCCAGCGGATCATGCCGTAGGCCTGGTCGTCGAGCACCAGCACCACGAGGTCGAGCCCGAGCCGCACCGCGGTCTCGAGCTCCTGACTGTTCATCATGAAGCCGCCATCGCCGCAGACCGCCATCACCCGGGCTCCCGGGTGGACGAGCTTGGCCATCATCGCCGAGGGCAGCCCCGCCCCCATGGTGGCGAGCGCGTTGTCGAGGAGCAGGGTGTTGGCGACGTGGGTGCGGTAGTTGCGGGCGAACCAGATCTTGTACATGCCGTTGTCGAGGCAGACGATTCCGTCCTCCGGCATCACCGCCCGCACGTCGTGCACCAGGCGCTGCGGCGTCACCGGGAAGCGGTCCTCGTCGGCTCGGTCGTTGACGCGGGCGAGGATGCGCTGGCGCATCTCCAGCAGGGCCGGCTCCGGGTCGAGCCGGCCGCCGAGCCGGTCGGCCAGAGCCGTCACGGTGGCGCCGATGTCGCCCACCACCTCGGCGTCCGGGTGGAAGACCTGCTCGACGCTGGCCGAGACGTAGCCGACATGGATCACGCGGGGACCGCCGGCGACCCGCCCCATCAGGAAGGGCGGCTTCTCGACGGTGTCGTGACCGATCGAGATGATCAGGTCGGCGCTGTCGATCGCCTCGTGGACGTAGTCGCGCTCGGAGAGTGCCGCGGTGCCGACGTAGAGGTTCGAGCCGCCGGTGACCGCGCCCTTGCCCATCTGGGTGTTGAAGAACGGGATGCGGGTGCGGCGCACGAAGTCCGACAGCGGCTCGACGAGGCGCGGCCGGTTGCCGGCGGCGCCGATCATGATCAGCGGGCGCCGGGCCTGGAGGATCAGCGCGGCGGCCCGCTCGATCGCCGCGGGGCTCGCCACCGGCCGGTCGATCGGGTGCGACGGCACCAGGGCGACGTCGGCCTCCTCGGCGGCGACGTCCTCCGGCAGCTCGAGGTGGACCGGCCCGGGGCGCTCCTCGGTGGCGACCCGGAAGGCGTCGCGCACGATGGTCGGGATCGAGGCGGCGGAGACGATCTGGCGCGTCATCTTGGTGAGCGGCCGCATCGCCGCGATCACGTCGACGATCTGGAACCGCGCCTGGCGGGCGCTCATGATCGGCTTCTGGCCGGTGAGCATCAGCATCGGCATCGCGCCGAGATGGGCGTAGGCCGCGCCGGTGGTGAAGTTGAGGGCGCCGGGCCCGAGCGTCGAGATGCAGACGCCGGGCCGGCCGGTGAGCCGGCCGTGGGTCGCCGCCATGAAGGCGGCGGCCTGCTCGTGGCGGGTCAGCACCAGCTCGATCTTCGAGGTGCGCAGGGACTCGACGACGTCGAGGTTCTCCTCGCCCGGGATGCCGAAGATTCGGTCGACCCCCTCGTTCTCGAGGGCGGCCACCAGCAGATCCGATCCCTTGGCCATCCGGCGCTCCTCCGATGCTCAGTCTCCCGCGGGGTACGGCCTCCCCGTCCGGGCACCGCGCCGCGGGCCCTCCGGCCCGCCGCGCCTCAATCCTGCTGGCGCGGGCGCCGGGGCGGGCGGGCGGCCATCGCCGCGGAGGCCAGCGCGTCGGACGGCGCCGCGGCCGCCCTGCCCCGGGCCGGAGCCCGGGACTTCGCGGCCGCCGGCCGGGCGGGCGGCTCGGCCGGAGCCTCCGCGGGCAGCGGCGCGGAGAGCCCCGCCGCCTCGGCGGACGGCTTGGTTACAGGCCTGGCCGCGGGCTTTGTGGCGGGCTTGGCGGCCGCCCCGGCGGGCTTCTTCGGGGCGGGGGGGGGGGGCCGCGGCCGGGGGGGGGTCCGCCGCCGCGCCCTCCAGGGGGGGGGGGGGGGGGGCGCCCGGCCCTCCCTCCCGTCCCGGGGGGGGGTGTTTCGCGCGGCGGTCCGGGCACGCCTATCCCGGTGCCTTTCCCGCACCTCGCGCCGTGACCACGGCGGGAGGCCCCGTGAGCTGGGTGCCG
>NZ_LABY01000559.1 GCF_001043975.1 Methylobacterium variabile | reverse complement strand
GTGGTGTGTTTGTGATTACCGCTCATGCGCTGATGCGCGGCGATCCGCTCGCCCTTGTGGAAGATCTCTACGGTGCGGGCAGTGAACCGCACCTCGACCTCGGCGCGCACAAAGCGATGCGGGACGCTGTAGTAATGCTTCTCCACCTCGACGTGGTAATCGAGGCTGACGCGGCGGATCCGCCATTCGGCGAGTACGTAGGGGCTCGCCGGCAATGGCTTGAGCGCCGGCCGATCGACCTCCTCAAGCAGCCGGCGGCGCGTCACGCCGAGCCGCCGGATCGGCCGCTTCTCGTTGAGCCTGGTGAGCAGCTCGCCGATCGCCGCATTGACCTCGGCCAGGCTGTAGAAGGTGCGATGACGCAGGCGGCCGAGCAGCCAGCGCTCGACGATCAGGACGGCTTGCTCGACCTTGGCCTTGTCGCGCGGCTTGCGCGGCCGGGCCGGCAATATGGCGGTGGCGTAATGCGCCGCCATCTCCGCATAGGTCCGATTGATCTGCGGGTCGTACAGGCTCGCCTTTATGACCGCGACCTTTGTGTTGTGAGGCACCAGGAGCGCCGGTATGCCGCCGATCGCCGCGAAGGCGCCAACATGAGCGCTGATCCAGTCGGCGAGCCCCTGCGTCCACGTCGCCTGCGCGTAGGTAAAGCTCGAGGCGCCGAGCACGGCGACGAAGATCTGCGCCATTCTGCGCTCACCGGTGAGACGATCGACCACCACCGGCACGCCGTCGCCGGCATAGTCGACGAACAGCTTGTCGCCGGCTGCGTGCGCCTGGCGCATCGTCACCGACAGGCGGCCCTCCCAGGCGCGTTAAAGCTCACAGAAGCGCGAGTACCGGTATCCGTCGGGTTCGGCGGCGATGTACTCCTCCCACAGGATCGACAGCGTCACGTGCTTGGGCTTGAGCTCGCGGTGCACGGTCGTCCAATCAGTTTCGGCGATGGGGCGGTGACCCTGCCGGTTGCCATTGCCGGTCTTGGCGGACAGGCGGAGTTCCAGGGCCGCGTCCGTGAGCTCGTCGGGCGACGGCCAGGTCCGCCCCGCGGCCTCGAACCGCCGGATCGCCAGCCGCACCGTCGAGGGCGCCGCTCCTACCCGTCGCGCAATCTCGCGGCTCGGCAGACCGGCCGCCTTCATCCTGATCACATCGCGCACACGGCGCATCGC
>NZ_LABY01000558.1 GCF_001043975.1 Methylobacterium variabile | reverse complement strand
TGGCCTATGGGTATGCCCTCTACGCCGAAGCCTACGGGCTTCCGGACATCGCCGAGCGGCGGCAGGCCGAGGAGGAGGCTTTCCGGGCGCTGCTCCACACGCCGCTGACCTCCGATGCGGATCGTGCCGCCTACGCCGCTGCTGTCATCTCGCGGCAGGCGCAATCCCTGGGCGACGCCAGCGCGACCGAGAGGGACCACCCGATGGCCGTGGCCTTCCGCAACATCGCCCTCGGCGAGCACGCCCGGGAGCCGGAGGCGCTGCGCCATGTCGGCCGGCCGGCCGAGCCCGCACCGGCTGCCGATCCGATCCTTGCAGCCATCGCCGCCAGCAAGGCAGCAACCGCAGCGTTCGACGCCTTCGAGGCGGAGCTAGAGCGCTACGGAAAAACCTCGGGGTGGGCCGCCCGCGAGGGCTATCTTTCTGATGCCGACGCGAAGGCGCAGAAGGCCGTTTGGCAGACCGTGCCGACGACGCCAGCCGGGCGCCGCGCCCTCGTCAAGTTCGCTCGCACTCAGGTTCAGCGGCGTGCCCACCCTGACGGCGACGTGGACGATAGCGCCTGGCTGCTCGGCCGAGAGGCGGGCGCGATCACTTGCGTTCGGGGTTAGCTGCGCCTCGGC
>NZ_LABY01000557.1 GCF_001043975.1 Methylobacterium variabile | reverse complement strand
TCCGTCTCGTGGGCTCTGGCAAGAGCACGGTCGCCGGCCTTCTGGCCGAGCGTCTCGGATGGGATTTCGTCGACGGCGATTCCTTCCACAGCCCGGACCACGTGGCCAAGATGCGGGATGGCCACGGCCTCGACGATTCCGACCGCGCGCCCTGGCTCGCGGCCATGGCGGCCTGGATCAGCACCTGCATCGAAACCGGACGACCGGGCATCCTCGCCTGCTCGGCCCTGAAGCGGGCCTACCGCGATGCGCTCGTCCAGGGGCGGGCAGGCATCCGCATCGTCTATCTCGACGGCGACAGGGATCTGATCGCGGCCCGCATTGCCCGCCGGGCCGGCCACTTCATGCCGGCGGCCCTCCTCGACAGCCAATTCGCCATCCTCGAACCGCCGGGCCCGGAGGAGGGGGCGCTCGCGGTGCCGATCGCCGGCAACGCGGAGGCGATCGTGGCAACGATCCTGACCGAATTGGGTTTGCCCTCCGACGATTGAGACGGCGCGGGACACAGCATGAAGTCGGGCCACCCCTCCGGCGATCGACGGATCGCCTTCGTGATCTCGGACGTGGACGGCACCCTCGTCACCTCCGACAAGAGCCTGACACCGCGCAGCAGGGACGCGGTGCGGCGGCTCGATGCGGCCGGCATC
>NZ_LABY01000556.1 GCF_001043975.1 Methylobacterium variabile | reverse complement strand
TCGACCGTGACCCTGTTCCAGCTCGATTTCGACCCCGAGAGCCTGTTCGGGGGCGAGGCCGGCACCCCCGAGCCGGGCCGCCCGAGCCGGCGCACCGGCATCGGGTGGACCAACCACTACGCGGTGACGCCCTGGCTCGCGCTCGATGCCGACCTCACCGTCACCCATGCGCGCTTTGCCGACCGCGACCCGGCCGGCAGCCGCATCCCCGCCGCCCCCACCGCCATCGGCTCCACCGGATGCAGATGCGTGTCCGCCACCCAGCCGGCCGGCTCCCCCCGCAGGCGAGACTCGTAGAAGTAATCGATCTGGCTCGCCTTGACGTTGAGCAGGTTGAGGATGTCGAGCTGCACGGTGACGCCGTTGTCGAAATTGTAGCCGATGCGGCCGTTCACCAGGGTGGTCGGCTTCGAGCGGACGGAATTGTCCTCGATCAGCGGGCGCGGGCCGAAATAGCGGAGCCGCAGCGTGCCGAACCAGCCGAGCGCCTCGCCCAGCGTGAAGCCGGCCGCCGCGATGGCGGTGGGGGCGGCGGGAATGCGGCTGCCGGCCGGGTCGCGGTCGGCAAAGCGCGCATGGGTGACGGTGAGGTCGGCATCGAGCGCGAGCCAGGGCGTCACCGCGTAGTGGTTGGTCCACTCGATGCCGGTGCGCCGGCTCGGGCGGCTCTGCTCGGTGGTGCCGGCATCGCCCACGAACAGGTTCTCGGAGTCGAAATCGAGCTGGAACAGGGTCACGGTCGATTCGAGGCCGGCGATGGAGCGATTGCGGACGCCCACTTCCGAGCCCACGAGAC
>NZ_LABY01000555.1 GCF_001043975.1 Methylobacterium variabile | reverse complement strand
TTGTTGAGCTGCGTGCACAGCCCGCTGGTGGTCCAGTTCGTGCTTCCGGTCAGCACACGGATGGCGTTGCCATGCGCGTCGCTTTCGACCACGAACTTGTTGTGAACGCTGGGCGACGACCTGCCCGCATTCGACAGGTCGCGATGCTTGACCGTCAGGCCGGCGCTACTGAGCTCTCCCGCGATGTTCGGTTTGGTCGCACTGCCATTGCCGAGCAGGACGTTGCCGCGGCTGCCGAACGGCTTCAGCGCGCCGACCAGTTCCTCGTCATTCATCTCGTAGATGGCGGCATGCACCTGGCTGCCGCGCAGGTCGGCATCATGCAGAAAGCCCAGGATCTCGTGCAGGGCGTCGCCGGACAAATAGCGCCGCGCCTGGTTGGCCGGATCGGACAGGCCCTTGACGAAATTGCGCAGCGCGTCGTCGGTCGTATTGCCCTTCACGAAGCGGCTGACGATCTGGGACATCAACGTGCCCCGGTTGAAATAGGCCGACAGGCCGCCGCCCGCATCGCCGGAAGCGACCGTCGGCGCCGTCCATGCCGACACCGAGGCGGGATCGGGCGTGAAGGTGCCGTTCGCACCATTGTTCAACGCGGTGACGCGGTAGGAGACGTTGTCGGTGTCGACGACGCTGTGATCGGTCCAGCTGCAGCGCCGGAACGGCGATTGAGTCGAGGAGATGCCGGCGTCCGCCACCGGCTTCTCGCCGTGCTTCGGCGGAATGCGGTTGGACAGCACGGTCGTCTGCTGCGTGATGTTGTTGCGCCGCTCGAGCTGGAAACCGACCCAGTCGTTGGACCAGGTGCCCGGCTGCCAGGCGATCAGGATATCGTCGGCGTTCGCATAGGCCTTGACATTGATTGTCATGATAATTTCCCCGAAGCTGGGTGAATCCATCGGTGCGAAACAATGGACGCCGCCGTGCACGGCTGGTGATGCATCCCGGGCGGCGCCGACACCAGCCC
>NZ_LABY01000554.1 GCF_001043975.1 Methylobacterium variabile | reverse complement strand
GCTCGACGCCCGCGTCGGCCAGGGCACCTTTGTCTCGGAGACCCCGGCGCGCGCGGCCTCCGACCTGCCCGCTCCGGTCAACATCGACCTGTCGATGAATTTGCCGCCGCAGCCGGTGGAAGCGAATCTCGACCTGCGTATCGCACAGGGACTTGCGACCATCCGCTCCGAGGCCGGATTTTCAGCCTATCTCGGCTATACCCGGCCCGGCGGCACCGCGGACGAGCGCGAGGTCGGCGCGGCGTGGCTCGCGCCGCGCGTGCCGAATGCATCGGCCGGCCGCATCGTGATCTATCCGGGTTCGCAGGCGATCATCTTCAACGCGCTGCTGGCGCTGACATCGCCCGGCGACGTGGTGCTGACGGAAGCGCTGACATTCCCCGGCATCAAGGCCGCGGCGGCGCGGCTCGACGTCCGCCTGGTCGGCGTTGCGATGGACCCCGGTGGCGCCCGGCCGGCCGCGCTCGCCGAGGCCTGCCGCAAGCACAAGCCGAAGGTAGTCTATCTGGTGCCGACGCAGCAGAACCCGACCACGGCGACAATGAGCGCGGCGCGGCGCAAGGCGGTCGCCGATATCATCAGGAAGCGCGGCTGCGTCCTGATCGAGGACGACGTCTATGGCCCGCTCGAACCGCAGGTGGCACCGATTGCCAGCCTGATTCCGGAACACACCTACCTTGCCG
>NZ_LABY01000553.1 GCF_001043975.1 Methylobacterium variabile | reverse complement strand
TTTCATACAGAAGCGCGCTTTCGCTATTTCTGCCTGTCTCTTGTGGTCGGAGGTGTTTATAAGCGACATTCCGCACCCTTCGTCTTCCATTCGATCTTTTTTTTTTTTTTTGCCACCAACCGCGACCTCAAGGCCGAGGTGAAGCGGGGGCGCTTTCGCGAGGATCTCTATTTCCGCCTCAACGTATTTCCCATCGCGGCCGTACCACTGCGCGAGCGGCCGGAGGACATCCCCCTCATCGCCCAGCACTTCCTCAAGGGCGTGGCCCGACGCCTCGCGATGCCCGACCTGCGGCTCACGGAAGGCGATGTCCGCCGCCTCGTGCGCTACGACTGGCCCGGCAATGTTCGCGAGCTGGAAAACATCGTCGAGCGGGCGGCGATCCTCGCCGTGCGCGGGCGGCTGCGGTTCGACCTGCCCGAGGCCGAGAGCATAGGTCCCGTCGAGGGGCGGCGCCCGCAGGGCGAGGTCTCCGCCGGCGCCACCCCCGCCACCGAATCCGAGCGAAGGGCGCGCGACCGGGCCGACATCTCGGCCGCCCTTGCCTTGAGCAAGGGCCGCGTCTTCGGGGCCGGAGGGGCGGCCGAGCTGCTGGGCGTGAAGCCGACGACGCTCGCCTCCCGCATCAAAGTGCATGGCCTGACGGGGGTCGGCCGGCCGGGCGGCAAGGCCTGATCCAATCCGTCGAACTC
>NZ_LABY01000552.1 GCF_001043975.1 Methylobacterium variabile | reverse complement strand
ATCGCGGCAGCGACGCGGTTCGGCACGATGGGCGAGAGCGCGTTGGGCGGCAGGGCGAGGCTCACCGGCTCGATCGGCGGCAGCGCCTTCGAACGGGGCGCCTCGGCCTTGACGACGGGAGGAGCGGGCGTCGCCGCCGCCAGCGTCACCGGAGCTTCGACCTTCGCGGGGGCTTCGACCCGAGCGGGTGCTTCAACCTTGGAAATGGCTTCGACCTTGGCAACGGCTTCGACCGATGCGGGATTCTGGACCTTCGTCACCGTCTCGGCCTTCGCCGGCTCCTCGACGAGGGCACGCCTCTCCACGAGCTGGATGCCGGGATCACGCACCGGCGCGGACGATCCGGCAGCCGAGGCCAGGGCCGGCACGCCGTCGCGCAGGTCGGGCCAATCGGCGGCTTTGGCCTGGGCGCCTTGCGCCTTCTGCATCTGGTAGAGGTTCGGCCGCACCACCTGCGGACCGGCGAGGCTGCCCATCGCCGAATAGGCCGCGTAGGACAGGCCGGCCACAGCCACGCAGCCCAGCGTCCCGAGGGCGATCATGCGACCGCGCCCAGCGGGCTTCGCCACGGGCTTGGCCGGCCGCGCC
>NZ_LABY01000551.1 GCF_001043975.1 Methylobacterium variabile | reverse complement strand
GTCTCGTGGGCTCGGCCAAAACGTCAATCCGGTCGTCGCCAGCACCAACCGACACCCGTGTTGCGACCTCGACCGCATCACCCCTGGCTTCATCCAAGCAGCTGTCCTGGTATCTCCTACGGGAGCCCGAAGACCTCGGCCCCGAGGTAGCCGCGGTCGTCTCGCGCGTCCTGCAGGATACCGAGGCGGCTAAGGTCGTCGATCTCGGCCGCCGGTTCTGCCGGATCGGCCGGAGCCGCTGTGGCCAGCAGCCGTCAGGAAAATCAGATGTCACGGCGTTCGATCAATGGCTGGGCGAAGCGCAAACCTGCGGTGTCCGCATCGTTGAGAGCTTCGCTGCTAGCCTCGGTCAGGATGGAGATGCCGTTCGGTCCGCGCTGACACTGCCATGGAGCAGTGGGCAAGCCGAAGGACAGATCACGCGTCTCAAGCTCTTGAAGCGCGCCATGTACGGCCGCGCCAATCTCGATCTCCTACGACGACGGTTCCTCCTCGCACCCTAATCCACCAAACTTGGCGAAGAGCCGAAAAGTGGTCCTCCCTGAGGTATGGCTT
>NZ_LABY01000550.1 GCF_001043975.1 Methylobacterium variabile | reverse complement strand
GGGCCGGATCATGCGGATGGCCGCCAAGATCATCGAGCAGACCGGCACCGATGAGGCGGCCGTCGAAGCATGGCGCCGGGTCGCGGGCGCGGCCCGGACGGATGTGAGCGTCCTGATCGAGGCCGGCGACCGCCTGCTCCGCGCGGGTGCGGGGGAGGATTCGGCCCGGATCTTCGAGGCCGCCTATGCGGCCGATCCGACGAATGGCCGCCTCCTGGTGATGCTCTACCGCAGTGAGCTGCTCTTCTCCGACAACGAGCGGCTGGCCGAGTTGGCGGCTCTCATCGTGCGGCTTTACCCGGAGGAGGCCGAACGGGCCGTGCGCCTCGCCCAGCGCGCGCGTCGTCCGGAGGTGAAGGCGATCGAGGATGGCAGCTCGCCCGCCCTGCTCGATTCCGTGGCCGAGGAACCCCTTCCGGTTCGGATCCGGCACGCCTTGAAACAGCAGGATGTCGTCGCCCTGGCCGAGATCGCCGAGGCCGAGATCCGGCGGGAGCCGGACAGCGCCACCGCCATCTGGCTTCTCGGTGAGATCGCCCTCATCAAGGGAGACCGCGAGCGCGGCGGGGAACTGATCCTGCGCGCGTGCCAGGCGGCGGATGCCGAGCTGGAGGATCCCTGGAAGACCCTGGGTCGTCTCGCCGAGGAGGAAAAGAGCGAGGAGCGGCTCAGCTATTACGTCTCCGCCCTGATGACCAACGGTCAGGGCCGGATTCGCCGGATGGCCGCCAAGGCACT
>NZ_LABY01000055.1 GCF_001043975.1 Methylobacterium variabile | reverse complement strand
CGCCGCCGGGTCGAGGCGGCGATGGCGGCCGGCGTGCTCCGGGCGGTGGTCTGCACCGCGACCCTCGACCTCGGCATCGACTGGGGCGACGTCGACCTCGTCGTCAACATCGGCGCGCCAAAGGGGGCGAGCCGGATCATGCAGCGGATCGGCCGCGCCAACCACCGCATGGACGAGCCGTCGAAGGCCTACCTCGTGCCGGCCAACCGCTTCGAGATGCTGGAATGCCGCGCCGCCCTCGACGCCGTCGAGGAGGCGGCGCAGGACACGCCCGACCCCCGCACCGGCGCCCTCGACGTGCTGGCCCAGCACGTCCTCGGCATGGCCTGCGCCGGGCCCGTCAGCGAGGACGAACTCTACGACGAGGTGCGGGCGGCCGCTCCTTTCGCCGACCTCGCCCGCGACGACTTCATGCTCGTCCTCGACTACGTCGCCACCGGCGGCTACGCGCTTAGGGCCTACGAGCGCTTCGCCAAGATCCTGCGCGGGCCGGACGGGCTGTGGCGGGTGCGCGACGCCCGCACCGCTCAAGCGTACCGGATGAATGTCGGCACGATCATCGAGTCGACCACCGTCAAGGTGCGGCTCGCCCGGCGCAACCGCACCAAGCCCGGCAGCGTGCTGCCGGCCGGTGGCCGGGTGCTCGGCGAGATCGAGGAGGATTTCGCCGAGACCCTGACGGTGGGCGACACCTTCCTGTTCGCCGGCGAGGTGCTGCGCTTCGAGGGCCTGCACGAAGACGAGGCCCTGGTGACCCGCGGGCCCCCCGGCACCGACCCGGCGATCCCGAGCTACGCCGGCTCGAAGTTCCCGCTCTCGACCTTCCTGGCCGCCCGGGTGCGGGCGCTGATCGCCGACCCGTTCGAGTGGGACCGGCTGCCGGCCCAAGTGGCCGACTACCTGGTGCAGCAGCGCCGGCGCTCCGTGCTGCCGGGGGCCCGGGACCTCCTGGTCGAGACCTTTCCGCGCGCCAACCGCCACTACCTCGCCTGCTTCCCGTTCGAGGGGCGGCTCGCCCACCAGACGCTGGGCATGCTGCTGACCCGGCGGCTGGAGCGGGCCGGGATGCGGCCGCTCGGCTTCGCCGCCAACGATTACGGCCTCGCGGTCTTCGGCAGCCGCGACCTCTCGGAGCGCATCGGCCGCGAGCCGGGCTTCCTCGACGCCCTGTTCGCGCAGGACATGCTCGGCGACGACCTCGAGGAGTGGCTCGACGAATCGGCGATGATGAAGCGCACCTTCCGGCAATGCGCGGTCATCGCCGGGCTGATCGAGCGCCGTCATCCGGGCCAGCGCAAGACCGGGCGCCAGGTCACGATCTCGACCGACCTGATCTACGACGTGCTGCGCAAGCACCAGCCCGGCCACCTGCTGCTGCGGGCGGCGCGGCAGGATGCGGCAACCGGACTCCTCGACGTGGCCCGCCTCGGCGTGATGCTTGCGCGCATTCAGGGGCGAATCATCCACAAGGCCCTCGACCGGGTGTCGCCGCTCTCCGTGAACGTGATGCTCGAGATCGGGCGCGAGCGCGTCTACGGCGAAGGGGCGGACGAGATCCTGGCCGAGGCCGAGGCGGCGCTGCTCGACGAGGCGCTGGCGTGAGAACGAACAGACCGGAGGGCGCCCCGCTCCGCAAAGGACGATGACGACCGTGGCGCTGCCGCTGAAGCTCGAGAAGACTCACAAGACCCCAGGCGTGACGCTGGCCGGAGAAACCCTCGCCCTCGACCTCAGCGGCGGCTTGTGGCTGCCCGAGCACCGCACCCTGGTGGTCTCCGACCTGCACCTCGAGAAGGGCTCGGCCTTCGCCGCCCGCTCGGGCCAGTTCCTGCCGCCCTACGACACCCGCGAGACCCTGGCCTCCCTGCACGAGGCGGTGGCGCGGCTCGACCCGGCCCGGGTCGTGTGCTTGGGCGACTCCTTCCACGACGCGCAGGGGCCCGCCCGCCTCGACGTGACCGACCGCGCCCTCATCGCCGCCCTGCAGGAGGGCCGCGACTGGGTCTGGATCTCCGGCAACCACGACCGGGCGGTGCAGGACGGCGTCGGCGGCCGCTTCGCCGACACGCTGACCCTCGGGGGTCTCACCCTGCGGCACGAGCCGGATCCCGCGGCTGCGCCGGGCGAGGTTGCCGGCCACTTCCACCCGGTCGGCAAGGTGGCGATGCGCGGCCGCGCTGTCCGCCGGCGCTGCTTCGTCCTCGATGCCCGGCGGCTGGTGATGCCGGCCTTCGGCTCGCTCACCGGCGGGCTCAACGTCCGCTCCGAGGTGTTCGACCGGCTCTTCCCCGACGGCTTCACCGCGCATCTCATCGGCGACGGCCGCGTCTTCGCCATCGGCCGGGCGATGCTGACGCGGGATTGACCGGGGCCGCTCAGGCCGTCCCGAGGAAGCCCGCCGCCAGCAGCGCCAGCCCGGCCACCCCCGACAGCACCAGCCGCAGCTGCCCGAGCCAGGCCGGGACCAGTCCGCGCCGGGGCAGGTCCTGGTCGATGAGGCCCCAGGCCAGCGCCAGGGCGCCCAGCGCCCGCAGGTCCCAGGGGCCGGGCGCGAACAGGGCCGCCCAGGCGATGAGCGAGGGCACCACCGCTACGGCGTAGTCGGCGCCCCGCCCCTCCGGCGAGGCGGCGGCCGCGCCCCAGCGCAGCCCGCCGAGGAACGACGCGATGACGGCACCGTAGCCGGCGAGCAGCGGGCGCGGCGCGATCCCGAAGGGCGCCTGCCCCAGGATCACGAGGGCACTGAGCCCCAAGAACGGAATCAGGCCCGCGGCGCCGAGGATCAGGGCGGCGGGGGGCGCGGCGCGGTGCATCAGTCTCTCCGGAAGATCACGCTGGCGAGCCAGCCGGAGATGAGCGCCAGGGCGCCGGCGGCAAGCCCGTAGGCCAGCGACCAATCGCGGGCGGCGGCCGCGATCCGCTGCTCGATGCCGGACTTGACGAGGTCGAAGCGCTCCTCGCGCCGCGCCAGCGCCACGCCGCCGGCGAGCAGCACCACCTCGACGTCGTAGGCGCCGACCGGGGCCGTCGCCGGCAGCGGCGCGGTGGTGCGGAAGACCGATGGGGACAGGAACCGTACCCCGGCCTCGCTCTCGGTGAACAGGCGTTCGCGCTGGCGCAGGCGCAGCAGGGCCTCGCGGAAAGGGTCGTCCGCCGTCGGCGCCGTCAAGGTCAGGTCGGGCGAGGCGATGATGGAGGCAAGGCCGAGGCGCAGGCGGCGGCGCGTCGCCTCGTCCGCGACCTCCGCCAGGGGGCGCGAGGACAGGACCGCCAGGAAGCTCGGCACCTCGGCGAATTTCTGCTGGCTGCGGTTGACCCAGGCGGGTCCCAGGGCCTCCTTCTCGCGCACCGTCAGGGACTGGCGCGGCCCGCGGATCGTCACCACCACATCGTAGCCGCCGGCGCGCGACGCCGCCTGGCCGTCGCGCTCGATGGCGCCGAACACCGCCACCGAGGTTCCCGCGTAGGTCGAGGTGACGGCGAGCCGGTTGAACGACAGGCTCACCACCAGGGCCTCCGGCCGGGCCGGCCCCGCCAGGAGCAGGAGGGCGAGGAGGCCGGGTGCGAGGGCGCGCATCAGCGCCCTCCACCGGGCGGAGGACCCAGGACGGTGCGCATCAGCGCGCCTCCTGGACCACGATCGAGAACGGTTCCTCCGGGCGCAGGACGAGCTCGACCGCGAAGCGCAGACCCACCGCCAGGACCAGGATCGCCAGCAGGAACCGGAAATACTCCGAGCGCAGGTTGCGCCCGGCCCGCGCCCCGAACTGGGCCCCGAACACCCCGCCGGCGATCAGGATCACCGCCAGCACGATGTCGACCGCTTGGTTCTGCACCGCGTGCAGCACCAGGGCGACGAAGCTGGTGCAGAGGATCTGGAACTGCGAGGTGCCCACCACCACGCCGGTAGGCACGCGCATCAGGTAGAGGAGCGCCGGGACCAGGATGAAGCCGCCGCCGATGCCGAGGACCGCGCCGGTGAAGCCGACGAACAGCGCGAGGCCGAGGATCGGGATCACGCTGGCGTAGAGGCGCGAGCGCGGGAAGCGCATCCGCAGCGGCCAGGCCATGTAGGCGGCGTGGTCGCCGCCGAGACGGGCCGGGCGCGCCCGGCCCCGCCGCCTCGCCCAGAAGCCGCGCAGGCTCTCCGTCAGCATGAGCCCGCCCACCACGGTGAACAGGGTGACGTAGGCGACCGTGATGATGAGGTCGAGCTGGCCCGCCCGCCGCACGGCGGCGAAGAACCAGACCCCCAGGCTCGTGCCCACGAAGCCCCCGAGGACCAGGACGAGGCCGAGGCGCAGGTCGAGGGCGTTGCGCCGCAGGGCCGCCAGCACGCTGGTGGTCGAGGAGGCGACGATCGGCGCGGTCTGGGTCGCCACCGCGATCGCCGGCGGGATCCCCATGACGATCAGGATCGGCGTCATCAGGAAGCCGCCGCCGATGCCGAACAGCCCCGACACGAAGCCGACCGCCGCGCCGAGCCCGAGCAGGACCAGGACGCTCACGGGCATCTCGGCGATCGGAAGGTAGATCTGCAACGACGGGACGGTCCGGTGCGGTGCGGGATCCCGATCTAGACCAGTTTTCGCCGCACGGGAAACCGTGGCCCGCCCGAATGCCGACGGGCGCGAACCGGCCCCGGCCCGCGCCCGTCGATCGTTCTTGGCCGCGCGGGGCTTACACCTTGCCGGTGCCCCGGCCGACGCTGAGAGGCGGCGGCGCGCCGATGAGCGACATGGCGCCCGGAGTCGCCGCGGTCTCGACGCGTGCGGCCGGGGGATCGTTCACCGCCGGATCGGGGGTCTTCGCCTTCCAGGCCTCGGCGGCGGCGCGGGCCGCCGCCAGATCCTTCGGTGCCAGCTTGCCCGCCACCTCGTCGCGCTTGCGTCCGGCATCGTCGTCGCCCTGCGCGGCGGCGGCGGCGAACCAGCCATAGGCCTGGCCCAGGTCCTGGTTGATGCCGAGCCCGCGGGCGAGCAGCACCGCGAGGTTGTACTGGCTGTCGCGAACCCCGTACTCGGCGGCCTTGCGGAACCAGTTCGCGGCGGAGGCGTAATCGGGCTTGCCGCCGGCGGCGCCGGACTCGGCCAGCATCACCGCGAGGTTGTGCATCGCCCGGACGTGGCCCTGGATCGCCGCGCGGCCATACCAGAGCCGGGCCTTGTCCTGGTCGCGGACGAGGCCGAGCCCCTTCTCGTACTGGCTGCCGAGGCGGTACTGCGCCGGGGCGTAGCCGGCCCCGGCCAGGCGGTCGAACAGCTTGGCGGCGAGCGCCGCGTCCCGCGGCAGGCCGCGGCCGTCGACGGCGCGGCTGGCGAGCTCGTAGATCGCCGCCCCGTCGCCCTCGAGCGCCGCCTGGCGCAGGGCGGCGGCACCGGCCGGAATGCCCGCCATCTCGTTGCCGAGGGAGGCCATGTCGGACACGCGCGGCGGCGCCGGCCTGGCCGCGGCCTTGACGTCCGAAGCCCGCTCGCCGCCGGCCTCGGCGCCTTTCTGGGAGCCGGCTTCAGCACCTTTCTGGGCACCGGCGTCGGCCCCTTTCGGACCGCCGGCCTCCGGCTTCGCGGTGGCCGTGTCGGCTGCCGGCGGCACGCTCCCGGGCGGCTTCGGGGCGGGCAGCGCCGCGAAGGCCTGGGTCGTGGCCGGCTCGACCGGCGCCGTCGCCTCGCGGGAGATCGTCGGCGCACCGGTACGCACGCCGGAGCCGTGCAGGGCCTGCAGCGTCCCGAGGGCCAGCACGATCGCGGCAAGCCCGAGGAGCAGCGGGCGGCGGCGGCGCTCGATCCCGGCCCGCAGTCGCTCGACCAGGCTGCCCTGGGAGCCGGCGCTCCGCTCGGCCGCCGGCGGGCCCTGGCCGGTATCGGCCGCCTCCGCTGCCGCCGCCTGGGCGGCGCGGCGGGCCGCCGCGATGAAGCTCGCCTTGATGTCGCCGGCCGGCATCTCCGGAGCCGGACCGGACTCTCCTTGCGGGCTGCGCGGACGGACGGCGCCGGGCTCGAGCATCTCGTCGGCGGGGCTCGGCGTCGCGGCCCGGGGCGCCTCCGGGCGGCGGGCGGACCGCTCGGGTGCCGCCGTGGACTCGCGCAGCGTCTCGCGCAGGCTGCGGGCCGCCCGGCGCGGCGGCGCGGCGAGGGCCGCAGGCGCGCTCTCGCCCCGGCGATCGCCGTCCAGGTGGTTGAGCCGGGTGACCAGCTGCTCGAGGACGGAATGCACGCCCTCCATGGTGGCCTGCAGGCGCTTGTCGGCGGCGGCCTGCTGCGACCGCATGTCCGCCAGGACGGCCTGGAGGCCGCCCAGCCCCTCCGCCGCCGCGGTGCCCTGCCGTTCGGCCCCGATCGAGTCGGCGACGCTGCGGGCGGCCCGCTCCGCCGCGGCCTGGATCGGTGCCTCGTCGCGCAGGAGCGCCACCTGGGCCAGGAGGTCGCCCATGGTGCGCTCGAGCCCGGCGAGGGCCGGGTCGCTGCCGCGGGTGTCGATCCGGCTCGCCAGCGCCAGGACCTGGCGCTCGAGGCCGTCGAGAGCCTCGCCGCCCGCCCCCTGCCCGACCCGGTCGAGCTTGTCGGCGAGGTTGCGCAGCATGCCGTGGATCGAGGCGAGGTCGCCGCTCGGGAGCGCCGGCTGGCGCAGGGCGTCGCCGATCTGCTCGAGCCGCTCCATCACGTCGCCGACGGTGTTCACCGCCGCGACCTGGTCGACCTTGGCCGAGAGGGCGTCGATGCGGCCCAGGATGTCGCCCGCCGCGTCCGGCCGCTCCCGCCGCTCGGCCCGCAGGTCGTCGAGCTTGCGATCGAGGTCGGCGATGCCCTGCGCCAGGGCCGGAGCCTCGGCGGACGGAGCCCGGACGCCCTGGCGGATCTCCTCCAGCAGCGGCCGCAGCTCGTGCATCAGCGCCGGGCTGTCGAACATCCCGTTGCCGAGCCGGGTCACGGTCTCGGTGAGCTCGTCCACCGACCGGGCGAGATTCTGCACCCGGGAAGGCTCGGCGAGCGCGGCGAGCTGGCCGCGGATCTCGTCGAGTTCGCCGAACAGCTTGGCGACCGCGTCGCGGTCCGCGAGCCCGGTCCGGTCGGTGCCCAGCGCCCCGTCGACTTGACGGGCGAGGCGCTCGACGTCCTGGGCCACCCGGGCGTGCACGTTGGCCGCCACGTCCTCGGCCAGGCGGCCGACCTGGACCCGCATCAGGTCGATCGGTCCGGCGACGGCGACGAGGTCGGCCGGGTCGCGGGCCCGCTGCACCTCGTCGGCGAGGGTGCGCACCGCCTGCTCGAGCGTCACGAGGTCGCCGCTGGTGGCAAGCGCCCCGATCGATTCGCGCAGGCGCGTCGTCTCGGCCTGAAGGCCCGCGATGGCCGGCGAGAGCGCGTCGGCCGCGGTCGTCTCCATCACCCGGGCGAGGTCGCGCCGCAGGCCGTCGACCAGGAGATCCCGGTCATCGTCGGGACCGCCCTCGTCGAGCTGCTGCTGGCGCTGGCGGATCTCCGCCACCGCGGCGGCAAGGCTGTCGGGCGCCGGGCGGGTGCGCCGGCCCGCCGGACGGGGGGTGGTGTCGGCGAGGCGGGTCTCGATGCCCTGCACGGCCTTGGCGACGGCCTCGTCCGAGGCCTCGCGGGTCTCGCTGATGCGACGGTCGATGGCGTCGAGCCGCCGGCCGATCGCCGCCACCGCCTCGAGCAGCCGGGGGTCGGCGCCGGCGGGGTCGGGCCGCGCCGGGGCGGGCTCCGCTGCCGCCGGCCGGGACGGGCGCGGGCGCTGGGCTCGCGGCATGTCGGGCTGCCAGGTCCGCTCGGGTCGCCTGCCTTCGGGGCTCTCCGGGCCCGGGAACCCGTCGTGACGCGCGCGGCGCGCGGCGGCGCGCCGGGATTGCTGTCTTACGCCCGCCCGCGCCGAGCCCTCGCTGATCGCTTCCGCGAGCCACTCGTCCACCGACAATCCGGCGCGCCGCGCCGCTTCCCGAGCGGCGTCACGCAGGTCCGGATCGAAGGAATCGAGTGTAGGAGCGGTCCGTCTCATGGCGGGCTCTGCGAAAGGGGCAAAAAGGAACTCGCGGAAAGGCGCTGGTCGACTGACCGGCGGAAACCCCGCGCCCTGCTCGATCTGAAGATTCGGTCAGCAGCCGCAGCCTGAAAGGTTCCTGCCGGCACTTTCGATCGGCACGGTAAACAAGCCGTTAAGCAACGTTCCGGCCTCGGAACCACGGTCGGTCGCCCCCCAATCGTTGCGTGCGCAACTTAGTATTGGGCGATTTGTGTTCACAACTCATGGGCGAGCTGCCGCACGCCGGACGGGCGTTTTTGACGAAATTTGCCGCCCATATGAGGCGTAACGGTAATGTGATTTTACGCCTAAAGGGCTGATACAAAACATGTTTTACCGTAAGTAACACACGCTCAAGTTGACGTTACCTTTCCCTTAGGTAGGTCATTTGACCTTCTTTGTGTCACAGGGCGTCACGAGACGCCGCTGGACGAGCAGTGGTGCGTGTCTCAGACGGGGGAAACGGCATGGCTTATGATCGGCAAATCGAGAGCGGCAAGGCGGCGACCGCCCGCTCGGGCGGAGCCGCTTCGCGCACCGGACGGCCGACCGGCCGCTCCACCGCACCGGCGACCCTGACGATCGGCGATCTCGCCGAGGAGTTCGGCGTGACGCTGCGCGCCCTGCGCTTCTACGAGGCGAAGGGCCTGCTGCACCCGCAACGTCGCGGCACGACCCGACTCTACACCGAGGACGATCGCTCGCGGCTCGCCACCATCCTGCGCGGCAAGGAGCTCGGCTTCACCTTGCGGGAAATCGCCGCGATGGTCGATGGCGACGAGCTCGCCGAGGCCGGCGCGGGCGCGACCCTCGCCCTCTCCCCGGCTCAGGTCGCCGAGCAGATCGCCCACCTCGAGAACCAGAAGGCGGAGATCGAGCGGGCGCTCGAGGCGCTCCGGGGCTACGGCAAGACGGTCGCGAGCGCCTGAGGCGCCGGCTTTCCGGCGGCGCCCGCGGGGGTGGGCGCCGCCCGGATTCCGGCTGGCCCGGCGGTACCGGCGCGGCACCGCGCGGCCCCCCCTTCCGTCCCGCACCTTGATAGTTTACATATGAACTATCTCGCCGCGGGGCTTCCGCGGAGGGTTCGCGGGAGCGGGGGAAACATGCCGAGCTACAAGGCGCCCGTGGAGGACGTGCTGTTCCTCCTCAACGACGTGTTCGGGATCGATCGCTACAACAACCTGCCCGGCTTCGCCGAGGCGACCCCCGACCTGATCGAGGCGGTCGTCACCGAGGGCGCGAAGCTGTGCGAGGAGGTGCTGGCACCCCTCAACCGGACCGGCGACCTCGAGGGCTGCACGCGCCATCCGGACGGCAGCGTCACCACACCGAAGGGCTTCAAGGCCGCCTACGACGCCTATGCAGGGGGCGGCTGGATGGGCCTGTCGATGCCCGCCGAGTACGGCGGCCAGGGCCTGCCCCACACGCTCAACAGCGTGATGCAGGAATTCGTGTCAGGCGCCAACATCGCGCTCGGCATGTATCCGGGCCTGACCCAGGGCGCGATGGCGACCCTGCTGGTCCACGGCTCGGAGGAGCAGAAGCGCACCTACCTGCCGAGGATGGTCGAAGGGACCTGGACCGGCACGATGAACCTGACCGAGCCGCACTGCGGCACGGATCTCGGCCTGCTGAAGACCAAGGCGACACCGAACGGCGACGGCTCCTACGCGATCACCGGCACCAAGATCTTCATCTCGGCCGGCGAGCACGACCTGTCGGAGAACATCATCCACCTGGTGCTCGCCCGGATCGAAGGCGCGCCCGCGGGGACCAAGGGCATTTCGCTCTTCGTGGTGCCGAAGTTCCTGGTCGGCCCGGACGGCACGCTCGGGGCCCGCAACGGGGTGTCGTGCGGCGCCATCGAGCACAAGATGGGCATCCACGGCAACGCGACCTGCGTGATGAACTACGACGGCGCCACCGGCTGGCTCGTCGGCGAGGCCAATCGCGGCCTCAACGCGATGTTCGTGATGATGAACGAGGCCCGCCTCGCCGTCGGCATCCAGGGCCTCGGCCAGTCGGAGGTCGCCTACCAGAACGCAGTCTCGTACGCCCGCGACCGGCTCCAGGGCCGGGCGCTCACCGGCGCCGCCGCGCCCGACAAGCCCGCCGACCCGATCATCGTCCATCCGGACGTGCGCCGGACGCTCATGACCATCCGGGCCTTCAACGAGGCCGCCCGTGCCCTCGTGGTCTGGACCGCGCTCCAGGCCGACGTCGCCCACCGCTCCGAGGACCCGGCCGCCCGACAGGCGGCGGAGGACCACATGAGCCTGATGACCCCGGTGGTGAAGGGCGTGCTGACCGACCGGGGCTTCGCCAACGCGGTCGATGCCCAGCAGATGTTCGGCGGCCACGGCTACATCGAGGAATGGGGAATGTCGCAGTTCGTGCGCGACGCCCGCATCGCCCAGATCTACGAGGGCGCCAACGGCATCCAGGCCATGGACCTCGTCGGCCGCAAGCTGCCCCGCGACGGCGGCCGGGCGATGATGCGCTTCCTCGCGGAGGTCGAGGGCTTCTGCAAGGAGAACGCCGAGGATCCGACGCTGAAGGCGTACTGCGCGCCGCTGGCGAAGAGCCTCGGCCACCTGCAGCAGGCGACGATGTGGCTGATGCAGAACGCCATGGCGAAGCCCGACAATGCCGGGGCGGCGGCGACCGACTACATGCACCTGATGGGCCTCGTCGCCATGGGCTACATGTGGGGCCGGATCGCCAAGGCCGTCGCGGCGAAGCGCGAAGCCGGCGAGGGCATCGCCGAGCGCCTCGACGCCCGGCTCGCCACCGGCCGCTTCTACGTCGAGCGCGTGCTGCCCGAGACCGGCACCCGCCTCGCCCGCATCTCGGCCGGGTCCGACGCCGTCATGGCGGTGCCGGCGGAGCTGTTCTAGCCTCTTCCAACACCTGAACGCCGTCCCGGTCCCTGGCCGGGGCGGCCCGACGTGCCCGCGGTCCGCGACTGGGCCGCCCGCGAGACATTTCCGGGAAGACGCCCATGCCCGACGCCTACATCTACGACCACGTCCGCACGCCCCGCGGCCGCGGCAAGCCCGACGGCTCGCTGCACGAGGTGACGGCGCTCCGCCTCGCCGAGACGGCGCTCCGCGCGCTCAAGGACCGCAACGCCCTCGACACGACCCTCGTCGACGACGTCGTCCTCGGCTGCGTCGATCCGGTTGGCGAGGCCGGCGGCGACATCGCCCGCGCCGCCGCCCTGGTGGCCGATTACGGCACCCACGTGCCGGGCGTGCAGATCAACCGGTTCTGCGCCTCGGGCCTCGACGCGGTGAACTTCGCCGCCGCCCAGGTGATGAGCGGCCAGCACGACATGGCGGTCGGCGGCGGCGTCGAGTCGATGAGCCGCATCGGCATCGGCGCCTCGGGCGGCGCCTGGCCGGTGGATCCTGCCATCGCCATCAAGTCGTACTTCATGCCGCAAGGCGTCTCGGCCGACCTGATCGCCACCAAGTACGGCTTCTCCCGCGACGAGTGCGACGCCTACGCGGTCGAATCGCAGAAGCGGGCCGCGCGCTCGTGGGAGGACGGCCGGTTCAGCAACGCGGTCGTGCCCGTGCGCGACGTCAACGGCCTGACGCTGCTCGCCCGTGACGAGCACATGCGGCCGAGCACCGACATGCAGTCGCTCGCCAGCCTGAAGCCCTCCTTCGTCCAGATGGGCCAGATGGGCGGGTTCGATGCCGTCGCGGTCGACGCGCATCCGGACGTCGAGGCGGTCGAGCACGTCCACCACGCCGGCAACTCCTCGGGCATCGTCGACGGCGCCGCCGCGGTGCTGATCGGGTCGAAGGAGGCCGGGTCGGCGGCGGGCCTCAAGCCCCGCGCCCGCATCCGCGCCTTCGCCAATATCGGCTCGGACCCGGCCCTGATGCTCACCGGCCCGGTCGACGTCACCCGCAAGGTGCTCAAGCGCGCCGGGATGAGCGTCAATGACATCGACCTGTTCGAGGTCAACGAGGCCTTCGCGGCGGTGGTGCTGCGCTTCCTCCAGGCCTTCGAGGTCGATCCCGCCCGGGTGAACGTCAACGGGGGCGCCATCGCGCTGGGCCATCCCCTCGGCGCGACGGGGGCGATGATCCTCGGCACGGTGCTCGACGAGCTGGAGCGCACCGGCAAGCAGACGGCCCTCGTCACCCTGTGCATCGGCGCCGGCATGGGCACCGCCACCATCATCGAGCGGGTGTGAGGCCGATGCGCCGCGCCCTCTCCCTCCTCGTCGCCGGACTCGCCCTCGGCCTCTCCCTCGCGGGTGCGGCCTTCGCCCAGGACGAGCGCGTGGCGCTCGCCCGCGACATCGTGGCCAAGACGGTGGCCCGCAACCTGACCTCCGCCTTCGCGCAGGCGGAGGAGAAGACCCTCGCCTCGATGAGCGCCGAGCAGGCCGCGAAGCTGCGCCCGGAGCTGGAGAAGTCCTTCGGCCAGGAGCGCGACACCCTCGTCGACCAGCTCTCGAAGGAATACGCCCAGAAGTTCGATACCGGCGAGCTGAAGCGCCTCGCGGCGATCTACGACGACCCGACCTACCAGAAGTTCCAGGCGCTCAACGCCGACCCGACCTCGATGGTCACCTCGATCACCAAGGACGCGGTGACCAAGATGATGAACCTGCTGACCCTCGCGGTCCTGTCGCAGCAGGGCAACGGGCAGACGCCCGCCCCGCAGGGTGCGCCCGCACCGGCACCGGTGCCTGCGCCGGCCAAGCCCTGACATCGCCCACGCATCCACGAGGCCTCCTGAGATGAACCTCACGAATTTCCGCTTCGAGACCGATGCCGACGGCGTGGCGCTGGCCACATGGGACATGCCGGGCCGCTCGATGAACGTCATCACCCCGGAGGTGATGGACGACCTGAACCGGATCATCGACGCCGTGGTGGCGGATTCCGCCATCAAGGGCTGCGTGATCACCTCCGGCAAGGATACCTTCTCGGGCGGGGCCGACCTGACGATGCTGCAGGGGCTCGGCGCCGAGTACGCCCGGCTGTCGCGCGAGCGCGGCGAGGAGGAGGCGATGACCTTCTTCTTCGAGGAGTCGCGCCGGCTCACCCTGCTCTACCGCAAGCTCGAGACCTGCGGGAAGCCGTTCGCGGCCGCCGTGCACGGCACCTGCCTCGGCGGCGCCTTCGAGCTGGCGCTCGCCTGCCACCACCGGGTGGTGTCGGACGACGACAAGACCCGGGTCGGCCTGCCGGAGATCAAGGTCGGGCTGTTTCCGGGCGCCGGCGGCACCCAGCGCGTCGCCCGGCTGATGCAGACCGGCGACGCCCTGCAGATGCTGTTCAAGGGCGAGCAGATCCGCCCGCTGATGGCCCGCAACATGGGCCTCGTCCACGCGGTGGCGCCACGCGGTGAGATCGTCCAGAAGGCGAAGGAGTGGCTCAAGGCCGGCGGCTCGGCCGTCGCGCCCTGGGACCAGCCGAAGTTCAAGGCGCCGTCGGGTAAGGTCTACTCACCCGCCGGCATGATGACCTGGCCGCCGGCCAACGCGATCTACCGCCGCGAGACCCACGACAACTATCCCGCCGCGAAGGCGATCCTGCAGGCCGTGTACGAGGGCCTGCAGCTGCCGATGGACCTCGCGCTCAAGGTCGAGAGCCGGTACTTCGCCAAGATCCTGCGCTCGCCCGAAGCGGCGGCGATGATCCGCACCCTGTTCCTGTCGATGGGCGAACTCAACAAGGGCGCCCGTCGGCCGAAGGATGTCGGCGCGGTGCCGCTGAAGAAGGTCGGCGTCGTCGGCGCCGGCTTCATGGGCGCGGGCATCGCCTACGTCTCGGCCAATGCCGGCCTCGAGGTCGTGCTGGTCGACCAGTCGACCGAGGCGGCCGAGAAGGGCAAGGCCTACGCCCACAAGCTCGTCTCCGACCAGATCATGAAGGGCCGGGCCAAGACCGCGGACCGGGACGCGCTCCTCTCGCGCATCGCGGCGAGTGCCGACTACGCCGACCTCGCGGCGTGCGACCTCGTGATCGAGGCGGTGTTCGAGGACCCGAAGGTCAAGGCCGAGGTGATCGCCAAGGTCGAGGCGGTGATCGGGCCGGACGCGGTCTTCGCCTCCAACACCTCGACGCTGCCGATCAGCGGCCTCGCCAAGGCCTCGGGGCGCCCCGAGCAGTTCATCGGCATCCACTTCTTCTCGCCGGTCGAGAAGATGATGCTGGTCGAGATCATCAGGGGCAAGGCGACCGGCGAGCGGGCGCTCGCCGCCGCCCTCGACTACGTCCGGGCGATCAAGAAGACGCCGATCGTCGTCAACGACGCCCGTGGCTTCTTCGCCAACCGCTGCGTCGGCGCCTACATCCTCGAAGGCCACCTGATGCTGGCCGAGGGCGTGCCGGCGGCGATGATCGAGAATGCCGGTCGCCAGGCCGGCATGCCGGTGGGCCCGCTCTCGCTCAACGACGAGGTCGGGGTCGACCTCGCCCTCAAGATCGTCAAGGCGACGAAGGCGCAGGCCGGCGAAAATGCCGTCAACCCGACCCAGGAGCGCCTGCTCACCGCCCTCGTCGAGGGCGAGGGCCGGCTCGGCCGCAAGAACCGCAAGGGCTTCTACGACTATCCCGAGCAGGGCCAGAAGAAGCTCTGGCCGGGTCTGCGCGACCTGCAGGAGACCCGGCTCGACCCGGACGCGGTGGACTTCCAGGAGTTGAAGCAGCGCCTCCTCGTCACCCAGGCGCTGGAGGCGGCCCGGACCTTCGGCGAGGGCGTCGTCACCGACCCGCGCGAGGCCGATGTCGGCTCGATCCTCGGCTTCGGCTTCGCGCCGTTCACCGGGGGCGCCCTGTCCTACATCGACTTCATGGGGGCGGCCCGGTTCGTGGAGCTGTGCCGGACGCTCGAGGCCAGGCACGGCGCCCGCTTCAGCCCGCCGGCGACGCTGGTGGCGATGGCGGAGAAGGGCGGCACCTTCTACGGCGAGGCAGCTAGGCAGGCGGCGTGATCGAGGGACCGGCCCTGCCATCGTCCTGAGATGCGGGGCCGGCATCCTGCCCGGGCGGCGCTTCGCCGCCCGGGACAATCGCGTGACGAGACAGGATGGTGAGGCGCCGGCCCGCAGGATCGTGCTGGTGGCGAATGGGGCGGCGGGCTCCCTGATCGATGGGGGCGTGACGCCGGAGGCCCTTCATGCCCACCTGGAAGGCGCAGGCCTGCACGTCGTGCCGGAGCCTCAGCCCGACGCGCCACTGCCGGAGCGGCTCAAGGCCGCCGCCGCGATGCCGGGCATCGATGCCGTGGCGGTCGCCGGCGGCGACGGGACGCTGGCCTGCGCGGCGCAGGCCCTGGCCGGGCAGGACGTGCCGCTCGGCATCCTGCCCCTCGGCACCATGAACCTGCTCGCCAACGATCTCGGCCTGCCCCTCGATCTCGACGCGGCGGTGGCGGTGCTGGCGACCGGCATCGTCCGCGCGATCGATGCCGGCGAGGTCAACGGCCACGTCTTCCTGATCAACTCGGTGCTCGGCATGCCGGCCCGGATGGCGCGCCATCGCGAGGCGAGGCGCAGCCGGATGGGCGCCCTCGACCTCCTGCGGATGGCCTCAGGACTCCTGCGCCATCTCGGCCGCTACCCGCGGGAGCGGGCGGAGCTCACCCTCGCGGGGCGAACCCGGCGGGTCCGCTTCCGGGCGCTGGCGGTGGTCTGCGGTGACTATCGGGAAGGTTTAGGCCAGGTGTTGTCGCGAGTGGGCGTCGACGGCGGGCACCTCACGCTCTACCTCGTCGAGACCCTGTCGGCGGCGCGGCTCGTGCGCCTCAGGCTCGGCTTCGCGGTCGGCGAGTGGCGCCGCCTGCCGGACCTCGAGCGGCACGAGACCGACGCGCTGACCCTCGACGCCCGCAGACGCGCGCTGCGGGTCATGAATGACGGAGAGGTCGTGCTGATCGCCCCGCCCCTGCGCTACCGCATCCGCCCCGACGCCCTCCGGGTCCTCGTGCCCGCGGAGGACGACCGGTGAAGCGGATCGCCCACATCTCGGACCTGCATTTCGGCCGCACCGATCCGGCGGTGGTGGAAGGTCTGGTGGCGGAGCTCGTCCGCGACCGCCCGGACCTCATCATCATCTCGGGCGACTTCACCATGCGGGCCCGCACCCGGGAATACGAGGAGGCGAAGGCGTTCCTCGCCCGGCTGCCCGAGCCGTGGATCGCCGTACCGGGCAACCACGACATCTCGCCGTTCCGTCTCTGGCAGCGCTTCTTCCATCCGTTCCGGCGCTACCGCCGCTACGTCGCGCCCGAGACCGAGCCGGTCTACCAGGACGACGAGATCGCGGTGATCTGCCTCAACACCGTGCGGACCTGGGCGCCGGAAACCGACTGGTCGCAGGGCAAGATCACCCGGGGGCAGATCAAGCGGACGGAGGCCCGGCTCGACGCCCTGCCGCCGGGGCTGTTTCGCATCGTGGTCGGCCACCATCCCTTCATGCCGCCGCCCTGGGACGAGGAGGCGCGCCTGGTCGGCCGGGCCGACGAGGCCCTCGACGCCTTCCAGCGCCACGGCGTTGGCCTGACGCTGGCCGGCCACCTTCACCGCGGCTACGCCTGCTTCGCCGAGCCGACGCCGGAGGGACCGCGGGCGGAGATCGACCGGCCGGAAGCCAAGGCCACCGGCCGGCGCCTGCTCGCGGTCCAGGCCGGCTCCGCCACCTCGACGCGCCTGCGCGGCAACGAGCCCAACGCCTACAACCGCATCACCGTGGCCGACGGCGTCGCCACCGTGCAGGTGCGGCTGTGGACCGGGACGGACTGGTGCGACGCGGCGGAGTCGGGCGCGGCGCGCTGTGCGGCCGAGGAGTGATACCGCCGCGCCTTCGAACGGACCCGTTCGGAGGCGCAAGGCAAGCCCGAACGGGCGCCGGCGCTGATGCGCCGGACGCCTTCGCATCGACGTGTCGATGCGAAGGCGCGAGGGTATGAGTCACGCCGCGGGCAGCGCCGCCGTGACCTCGATCTCCACCTTCATCTCGGGCCGCAGCAATCCGGCGACCACCACCAGGGTCGCGGCCGGGCGGATCTCCCGCAGCACCCGGCCGCGGACCGTCAGCACCGCCTCGGCCTCGGCCCGGTCGGTGACGTAGTAGGTCGCCCGCACCACCCGCTCCAGCGACGAGCCCGCCTCCGCCAGCACGCCCGCGATGGTGCGCCAGCATGCCTCGGCCTGGGCGGCGGCGTCTTCCGGCATCGTCATCGCCGCGTAGTCGTAGCCGGTGGTGCCGGCGACGAACACGAAGCCGTTCTGCACCACCGCGCGGGAATAGCCGTAATCGCGCTCGAAGCTCGAGCCGCCGTCGATCCGCCGCCGCATCCCCTGCCCTCCCGATTCGCTGCCGGGCAGAGCATAGCCGTCAGCCGACCTCGCTCCAGCCCGCGAAGCCGGCGAGCGGCTCCTGGTCGTAGGCCGCCATCAGGGCCCGCATCGCGCCCTCGTCGCGCAGGCGGTCCTCGGCGGCGAGCGCCGCCAATCCCTCGAAGAAGCCCTCGCGGTGGAGCGCCGGGGTGAAGGTCAGGGTGAACCGGACCGGTTCATCGCCGCGGTTGGCGAAGGCGTGCGCCTCGCCGGGGCGCACCAGCACGAAGTCGCCCGGCCCCGCCGTCACGTCGCGATCGTTCAGCCGCAGGGTGAGTGCCCCCGCATGCACCTCGAACGCCTCGGTGAGCCGGGCGTGGCGGTGCAGCCCCGCGCCGGGCGAGCGCGCCGCAAGGGTCACGGCGTAGATGCCGATCGCGTCGCCAGTGGCGTCGCTGCGGGCGAGGTAGCGCACCTGCATCCCGCCGATCGTGACGCCGGTGCCGGGTTCGGGGGCCGTGTCCATGGCGCTTGCTCCTCGTTGATGAGCACGCCGGAATAACGCCGGTTCAGGGTTTCAGGATGCGGATCAGGGCGATGATCGCACCGATGATAGCCACAGTCTGCAAGCCGACCACACCGACCATCCACTTGATGATGTCGGTCTTTGCATCGGCGACCTGCGACCTGATCTCGGCCCGCAAGGTCGCCTCCGTCGTCCGGAGATCGTTGGCCACGACCTTGATCTCCGCGCGCAGGCTCGTCTCAACCGTCTTTATATCGGCCCTCAGCGCCGATTCAGACGCCTTCACGTCAGCTTTGGTTGCAAGATCACCCTGTACCGCCTCCGAGATTGCCTCGGCGAAGCCCTCCGCCTGATCCGGCGGGAGCTTTGCCTTGTCCCGCAGGGTACGGGCGAGCTTCAGGGTGTCGAAGGCGACGGCGGTCATGCGGAACATCCGGGCACGTCGTCGTGCCTCAGGCCGAACATAGCACCACGGCCGTTCCGCTTCCATCCTTCCCTAACGTCAAAAACCCCGCCCGGATCGCTCCAGGCGGGGCTCGTCACTCTCTAAGTTGTTGCGGCCTCGGCCTTACTCGGCGGCGACCTTGTGGGCCTGCGTGCCGTCCGTGTAGGTCTCGGCCTTCAGGCGCTGGCCCGGAGCGGCGCGGCCCGGCAGCGGCGGCAGGGCCTTGGCCTTCTCGAGGTCGATGCCGGCGCCTTCCGCGACGCGGCGGCCGTACTCCTCGTCGGCGTGCCAGAAGTGCCAGACCATCCGGAGCTGGATCGCCTCGGGGCACTCCTTCATGTCGGCCACGAGGTTGGCGATCAGGTCCTCACGCTCCCAGTCCTCGAACGAGCGGTAGCGCTCGCCGGCCTGGACGTAGTCGTCCTCGGTGCGGCTGGTCTGGTAGCGGCCGAGCTTGCCCTCGACCGGCTGGTGGTACTCACGCGCGGGCTTCGGCGCCTCGCGCAGGCCCTGGCCGATGGTGCTCGGCTCGTAGTTGATGTGCTTGTTCTCGCCGACGCCGTCGACGTAGAAGGTCATCTGGCCGTCGCGCTGGTTGGTCGAGGTCTTCACGCCCGGAGCCGGGGCGTTGATCGGCAGCTGCAGGTAGTTCGGGCCGACGCGGTAGCGCTGGGTGTCCGAGTAGGACAGCGTGCGCCCCTGGAGCATCTTGTCGTCCGAGAAGTCGATCCCGTCGACCAGTACGCCGGTGCCGAAGGCCGACTGCTCGACATCGGCGAAGAAGTTGTCCGGCACCCGGTCGAGCACCATGCGGCCGCACTTCAGGAGCGGGAACTGGTCCTCGGGCCAGCGCTTCGTGTCGTCGAGCGGGTCGAACGACAGGTGGTCGTTCGGGCCGTCCGGCATGATCTGGACCGCGAACTCCCACTCGGGGAAGTTGCCGGCCGCGATGTTGTCGTACAGGTCCTTGGTCGCGTGGCCGACGTCACGCCCCTGGATCTCGGCGGCCTGGGCCGAGGTCAGGTTGCGGACGCCCTGCTTCGGGATCCAGTGGAACTTGCAGAGATGGGCGACGCCCTGGTCGTTGACCAGCTTGTAGGTGTTGACGCCCGAGCCCTCCATCTCGCGATAGTTGGCCGGGATGCCCCACGGCGACTTCAGCCAGGTCACCATGTGGATCGACTCGGGGTGAGCCGCCACGAAATCGAAGAAGCGCCAAGCCTCCTGGCGGTTGGTCACAGGGTCAGGCTTGAAGGCGTGGATCATGTCCGGGAACTTGATGGCGTCCCGGATGAAGAAGATCTTCAGGTTGTTGCCGACGAGGTCCCAGTTGCCGTCGACGGTCTTGAACTTCACCGCGAAGCCGCGCGGGTCGCGGGCGGTCTCCGGGCTCTCCTTGGCGCCGGCCACGGTCGAGAAGCGCACGAACATCGGCGTCTTCACGCCGGTCTCGTTGAGGACGCGGGCCCGGGTGTACTTGGAGGCCGGCTCGTCGCCGATCTTGCCGTAGGCCTCGAAGTAGCCGTGGGCGCCGGCGCCGCGGGCGTGAACCACGCGCTCGGGGATCCGCTCACGGTCGAAATGGGTGATCTTCTCGATGAACTGGTAGTTCTCGAGGGTCGCCGGGCCACGCTCGCCGACCGTGCGCATGCTCTGATTGTCGCGGACCGGGTGGCCCTGGCGGGTCGTCAGGATCGGGCGTTGGTCGCTCATGGAATCTCCTCTGGCGTGCAGGCGAAGGGTGCCCGGTTGGGGACGTCTCGGGGACCCCGCGCGAGGAACCGCTCACATAGGGTCGCAGGGCTCTCACCCCAACACCCTGGAACTGGTCTCGCTCCAAGCTATGACCGCTGCATGACCTGAAAACAAATGCATCGTTGCGAAGCATGTGATAGGCGTAGCCTATGAACGTCTCCGGTTTGTCCCTGCGGGACCTCGAATACGTCGTCGCCGTCGCCGAGGAGGGTCACTTCGGCCGGGCCGCCGAGCGCTGCGCGGTGAGCCAGCCGACCCTGAGCGTGCAGGTGCGCAAGCTCGAGGAGTCCTTGAGCCTCGTGCTGTTCGAGCGCACGAACCGCCGGGTGCTGCTGACGCCGAGCGGCCAGGCGGTGGTGCGCCAGGCCCGTGCGGTGCTGGCCGAGGCGCAGCGCCTGCTGCTGCTCGCCCGCGAGGGCGGCGGCAGCGGCTTGAGCGGCCGTCTCGTCCTCGCGGCGATCCAGACGCTGGGCCCCTACCTGTTTCCCCAGGTGCTGCGCGGCCTGCGCCAGGCCTTCCCGCACCTCGCCCTGAGCTTGAGCGAGGGCCGCACCGCCGAGATCCTCGATGCCCTGCGCGAGGGCCGTGCCGACGCGGCGCTGATCTCCCTGCCGATCCCCGATTCGGGCCTGACGGTGGTGCCGCTGTTCGACGAGCCGTTCCTGCTCGCCTGCCCGGCCGAGCATGCCTTCGCGGCGGGGCCCGCGCCACGGGCCAGCGACCTCGCAGGTCCCGACCTGCTGCTGCTCGACGAGGGCAACTGCCTGCGCGACCAGGCGGTAGCGGCCTGCGGGGCTGGCCCGGCCAGCGGTCGCCACGCGACCAGCCTCGAGACCCTGCGCTCGATGGTGGCGGCGGGCGCCGGGTACACCCTGCTGCCGGCGCTCGCCGCACCGCCGGGCCCCGATCCGACCGGGCTCACCGTCTGCCGCTGCTTCGGACCGGACGGGCCGAGCCGCACGATCGCCCTGGCCTGGCGCGCCAGCGACCCGCGGGGCGAGGGTCTCGCCGGCCTCGCCGAGTTCTTCCGCCGCCATGCTCCGCACGCAACGCTGCCCCGCCGTCAGCCGGCCGAGGGCGGCACGGCGGTCGCGCGTCGCGACAGCGGCGCGATTCCCGTGTAGCGACGCGGGCGAGAAAGCCTCGCCCGCCCCGAGATCATGGACGCCATGCACCCCGCCTCGACGGATCGCCGCCGCTCGCTCACCCGCGCGGGGGCGCTGTGGGCAGGCCTCGTGCTGGCCTCCGTCGCCCTCGCGGCCCTGTTCCACCTCGCCGGCTTCCCGGCCGCCCTGCTGCTCGGCCCGATGCTCGCCGGCATCGTCTTCGGCGTGCGCGGCGCGCCGATCCGGGTGCCGGCGCTCGGCTTCCAGGCCTCCCAGGCCCTGATCGGCTGCCTCGTCGCCCACGCGGTCAACGCCTCGATCGCCGCGACGCTGCTGGAGGACGGCTTCCTGATCCTGGCGGTGGTCGGGGTCACCGTGGTGGCGGCGTCCCTCACCGGCTGGATCCTGACCCGCATCCGCCTCCTGCCCGGCACCACCGCGGCCTGGGGCTCCTCCCCCGGCGGCGCCTCCGCCATGGTGACGATGGCGGAGGAGTTCGGAGCTGATCCGCGCCTCGTCGCCTTCATGCAGTACGTCCGGGTCGCCTGCGTGGCGCTGACCGCCTCGGTGGTCGCCCGTTTTCTCGCGGTCGGTGATGGGGCGGCCCCGGGCGCCGGCATGGAGCCGGCGCCGCTCACCGTCCTCGGCACGCTGGCGGTCGCGGCCGGCGGGGCCTGGCTCGGATTGCGGCTGCGGATCCCGGCCGGCGCGATGATCGGCCCGCTGGTCATCGGAGCGACCCTGCACGCCACGGGCCTTGCCGGCATGGCGCTGCCGTCCTGGCTCCTGGCGCTCGCCTATGCGGGCATCGGCTGGAGCGTCGGCCTGCGCTTCACCCCCGCCACCGTCCGGGCGACGCTGTTCGCCCTGCCGGGCGTGCTGGTGGCGACCTTCGGGCTCATCGCGCTGTGCGGCCTCTGGGCCTGGGGGCTGACCTTCCTGCTGCCGATCGACCTCCTCACGGCCTACCTGGCGACGAGCCCGGGCGGGCTCGATTCGGTCGCGATCATCGCGGTCGGCTCCCACGCCGACGTGTCCTTCGTCCTCGCGGTGCAGACCCTGCGCCTCCTCGTGGTGCTGATCACCGGTCCCCTGGTGGCGAAGTGGATCTCCCGCAGCGTCCGCGACGCCGCCCGCTGAGGCGATTCGGCACCAGTCAAGCTCGCGTTCCGCAGCGAAACCCGCTATCCCGGCGCCTCCGGCGCAAAGCCGTCGCGACGCCTCCCCGGGGGCGCCGCCCGCCCCTCGGACGTGATTCAAGCCGTGCACGACTACATCAAGAAGATCCTGGGCGCCCGCGTCTACGACGTCGCCATCGAGAGCCCCCTCGACCCGATGCCGCGCCTGACGCAGCGCCTCGGCGCCAAGGTGCTGCTCAAGCGCGAGGACCTGCAGCCGGTCTTCTCGTTCAAGCTGCGCGGCGCCTACAACAAGATGGCCGGTCTTCCGGCGGACGCGCTCGCCCGCGGGGTGATCTGCGCCTCGGCCGGCAACCACGCCCAGGGCGTGGCGCTCGCGGCCAAGCGCCTCGGCGTCACCGCAGTGATCGTGATGCCGCGCACCACCCCGGCGATCAAGGTCGAGGGCGTGAAGTCCCGCGGCGGCCAGGTGGTGCTGCACGGCGACGCCTTCGACGAGGCCTACGCCCACGCCAAGACCCTTGAGGCCGAGCAGGGCCTGACCTTCATCCATCCCTACGACGATCCCGACGTCATCGCCGGCCAGGGCACGATCGGGCTCGAGATCCTGCGCCAGCACGGCGACCCGATCGAGGCGGTGTTCGTGCCGGTGGGCGGCGGCGGCCTGGCGGCGGGAGTCGCCACCTTCATCAAGTTCATGCGCCCGCAGACCAGGGTGATCGGCGTCGAGCCGGCAGACGCGGCCAGCATGGCCGCCGCCATCGCGGCCGGCGAGCGGGTGGTGCTCGACTCGGTCGGCCTGTTCGCCGACGGCGTCGCGGTGCGCCAGGCCGGGGCCGAGACCTTCCGGCTCTGCCGCGAACACCTCGACGAGGTCATCACCGTCGACACCGACGCGATCTGTGCCGCCGTCAAGGACGTGTTCGACGACACGCGGGCGATGTCCGAGCCCTCCGGGGCCCTCGCGCTGGCGGGTCTCAAGGAGTACGCCGCGCGGGGACGCGTCACCGGCGCGGGCGCCCTCGTGGCGATCAACAGCGGTGCCAACCTCAACTTCGACCGGCTGCGCCACATCGCCGAGCGGGCCGAACTCGGCGAGCGCCGCGAGGCCCTCCTCGCCGTCACCATCCCGGAGCGGGCGGGCAGCTACCGCGCCTTCATCCGGGCGCTCGGCCGGCGCGCCATCACCGAGTTCAACTACCGCTACGCGCCGGGTGCGGAGGCGCACATCTTCGTCGGCGTCCAGCTCGCCGGCGGCACCCCGGAGAAGCAGGCGCTGATCGAGTCCCTGCGCGGCCTCGGCTACCCGGTGGTCGACCTGAGCGACAACGAGATGGCGAAGGTCCACGTCCGCTACATGGTCGGCGGCCGGGTGCCGGGCCTCGCCGACGAGCGGCTCCTGCGCTTCGAGTTCCCGGAGCGTCCGGGCGCCCTCCTCAAGTTCCTCGACAGCCTCGGCGTCGCCTGGAACATCTCGCTGTTCCACTACCGCAACCACGGCGCCGATTACGGCCGGGTGCTCGCCGGCATCCAAGTGCCGGAGGCCGAGCGCGGCCGCTTCGCCGCGGCGCTGGCGGAACTCGGCTACGAGCACCACGACGAGACCGACAACGCCGCCTACCGGCTCTTCCTCGACGGCCATCCCCGCCAGGTCGCGGTCGCGCCGGCGGCGTGACGGCGCAGGCGCCGGGCCGTCGTCCCGCCGGGGCATGACGGCCCGGTGCCCGATGCCGGCTTGACGCCACCCCGCCGCCGGTTCACCTCTCGCGCCCGATGCCTCTGCTCCTCGCCCTGCCCTTCCCCGCCATCGACCCCGTCGCGGTCGCGATCGGGCCGCTGCAGATCAAGTGGTACGCCCTCGCCTACATCGTCGGGCTGGTGGGCGGCTGGTACTATGCCAAGCGCCTCGTCGCCGCGCCGTCGCTGTGGGGCGCGGTGCGCCGGCCAACCGCCGCCGACATCGACGACCTCATCGTCTGGGTGGCGCTCGGCGTCGTGCTGGGCGGGCGCATCGGCTACGTGCTGTTCTACAACCTCGCCGCGTACCTCTCGAACCCGGCCGAGATCCTGGCGATCTGGCGCGGCGGCATGTCGTTCCACGGCGGCTTCCTGGGCGCGGTGCTGGCGCTGCTGCTCTTCGCCCGCCGCCGCGGCCTCAACGGCTACGCGATGCTCGACCTCGCCGCCGTGGTGGTGCCGATCGGGCTCTTCTTCGGGCGGCTCGCCAACTTCGTGAACGGCGAGCTCTGGGGCCGGCCGGCGCCGGACTTCGCCTACGCCATCGTGTTTCCTCATGGCGGTCCCCTGCCGCGCCACCCGAGCCAGCTCTACGAGGCGGTGGCCGAGGGGCTGGTGCTGTTCGTGCTGATGGCCTTCGCCGTCCGGCGCTTCGGCTTCCGCCGCCCCGGCCTCCTCGGCGGCCTGTTCGTGGTCGGGTACGCCCTCGCCCGCACCGCCTGCGAGTTCTTCCGCGAGCCCGACCCGCAGCTCGGCTTCCTGTTCGGCACCGAGGTCGGGGCGCTGGGCGGCGGCATCACCATGGGGATGCTGCTCTGCGTGCCGATGCTGGTGGTCGGCGCGGTCTTCATCGTGCGGGCCCTGCGCGGCGACACCCGGCCGCGACCGCGCCTCGACGAGCGTCCCGCCGCCGAGGCGACCTCCGGGGCTGGGCCGGCGTGAGCGAGACGCCGCTCCTCGGCGAGCTGCGGCGCCTCATCGCCGTCGAGGGGCCGATCACCATCGAGCGCTACATGGCGCTCTGCCTCGGCCACCCGGTCCACGGCTACTACCGCACCCGCGACCCCCTGGGGGCGGCCGGCGACTTCACCACCGCGCCGGAGATCAGCCAGATCTTCGGCGAGCTCCTGGGGCTGTGGACCGCCGAGGTCTGGCACGGGCTCGGGCGCCCGGCCTCGTTTCGCCTCGTCGAGTTCGGCCCCGGCCGCGGCACCCTGATGGCGGACGCGCTCAGGGCGCTCCGGGCAGCGGCGCCCGGCTGCCTGGCGGCGGCCGACCTCCACCTCGTCGAGACCAGCCCGGTGCTGCGGGCCGCGCAGGCGCGGGCCCTCGCGGGCGCCGCGCCGACGGCCGTGACCCCGGCCGCTGCGATCCCGACCTGGCACGACGGCATCGACACCCTGCCGGGCGGCCCAGCGATCATCCTCGCCAACGAGTTCTTCGACGCCCTGCCGGTGCGCCAGTACCAGCGCACCGACCGGGGCTGGTGCGAGCGCCGGGTCGGCCTCTCGGCCGAGGACGCCCTCGCCTTCGGCCTGAGCCCGGACCCGACGCCGGAGATCACCGCGCAAGGCGCGCCCGGCGCGATCCTGACCCTGCCGGCCGTTGCCCTCGACCTCACCCGGCGGCTCGCCGGACGCCTCGCCCGCGAGGGCGGCGCGCTGCTGGCGATCGATTACGGCGATCTCTACGGCGGCACCGCCGACACGCTCCAGGCCGTGGCGCATCACCGCTTCGCCGATCCCCTCGCCGCCCCGGGCGAGACCGACCTCACCGCCCAGGTCGACTTCGGGGCGCTGGCCCGCGCCGCTGCAGGTGCCGGTGCCGTGGTGCACGGCCCTGTGCCGCAAGCAGACTTCCTCCTCGCGCTGGGGCTCGCCCAGCGAACCGAGCGCCTCGCCGCCCGGGCGAGCCCGGCGCAGGCAGCCGCCGTGAGGGCGGGAGCCGAACGCCTGATCGACCGCACCACCCGCGGCATGGGCAACCTGTTCAAGGTCATGGCCCTGACGGGGCCTGGCCAGCCGGACCTGCCCGGCCTGCCCCCGGCGCCCCATCCCTGATCGCGCTTTCGACACGATTTCCCGGCGATCCTGCGGGACGCCCCTCCCTGGCCGTCAGGACGACCCCGCGATGTTCATCGAAGCACCAGAGCTGAGCTCCCATCCCGGCATCCGCCACGCCTTCTTCACCCGCCGGGGCGGGGTGTCGGAGGGGCTCTACGCCTCCCTCAACGGCGGCCTCGGCTCCGGCGACGATATCGCCCGGGTGCGGGAGAACCGCCGCCGCATGACGGCGCAGCTCGGCCTGCCGGAGGAAAACCTCGTCAGCCTCTACCAGATCCACTCGGCCGAGGTGGTGGTGGTCGAGGCGCCCTTCGCCGAGCGACCCCGGGCCGATGCCATGGTTACCCGGGTACCGGGCTTGGGCCTCGGCATCCTCACCGCCGATTGCGGGCCGATCCTGTTCGCCGATCCCGCGAACCAGGTGTTGGGGGCGGCCCATGCGGGCTGGAAGGGGGCGCTCACCGGCGTGATCGAGGCGACGCTTTCCGCCATGGAGGATCTGGGCGCCGCGCGCAGCGGCATCGTGGCGGTGCTGGGGCCGACCATCGGGTCCTCCGCCTATGAGGTCGGCCCGGAATTCCGCGAGCGTTTCGAGGCGGCGGACCCGGACAACGCCCGCTACTTCGTGCCGAGCGGCGAGCGGGACGGCCACAGCCTGTTCGACCTGCCGGCATACATCGTCGCGCGGCTGGAGCGGGCTGGCATCGGCGAGGTCGCGGATCTCGGCCTCTGCACCTACGGCGACCCCGAGCGATTCTTCAGCTACCGCCGCACCACCCACCGGGCCGAGACTGATTACGGCCGCCTCGTCTCGGCGATCGCCCTGACGCCCTGAGGCTGACCCGCGGACCGGTTCGGGGCGGCCCGAATCATCCCTTTAGGGCGCCGTTCGACATTCGTTAGGATTCGCCAGGCAAGCGTAGCAAAAAAATTCGTGCGTTCGTGAACCTTGGCCGTTCGCATGCGTTGAGGGGTTAAGGAGCCAAGGGGAATGCTCGCGATGAACAGCCGTTAAGGCTGCGGTGAAACTCACCAGCGTTGTCGCGAGGACACAGCTTTCACAAGGCTGCCGGGGTATGTCGGAGACACTGCTTCGGTTGGTCGCCGACCCGCAAACGGGCGCGATCGCCGCCGCATAGTAGGAAGGACCAGTTCCATGAAGTCGCTTCTCAAGAGCGCTACCGCCCTCGCTGGCATCGTCGTTGCCGGTTCGGCCCTCGCCGCCGACCTGCCGCGCCGCGTCGCCCCGCCGCCGGTGTTCACGCCGGTGCCGGTCTTCACCTGGACCGGCTTCTACGCCGGCCTGCACACCGACTACACCTTCACCGACCGCCAGCGCATCATCACGCGCGGCAACAACGGCCCGTTCAGCGGCACCACCGACACGATCGGCAACGTCACGAGCCTGCGCCGTCCGCCGTCCGTGCGCAACGAGCAGGACGGCCTCGCCAACATCGGCGGCGGCTTCGGCTACAACTACCAGTTCACGCCGGGCTCGGGCTTCGTGGTCGGCGTCCAGGCCGACTGGGCCTGGACCGACATCCACAAGAACACCTTCTACCTCGGGCCGCGTCTCGCCGCGAACGGCTTCACGCCCGACCCGAGCGCCTTCCGGCAGGAGCTGTCCTGGCTCGGCACCGTCGTGGGCCGCGTCGGTTACGCCTTCGACCGCGTCTTCGTCTACGGCATGGGCGGCTTCGCCTATGGCGGCGTCGATTACCGCGCCAACTTCTACACCCCGGCCGGCGCACTGGCCTATACGGGCCGCTACAACGACCTCGAGACCGGCTACGCCTATGGCGGCGGCATCGAGTACGCCCTGCCGACCGACTCGTTCCTGGCCCGCTTCAGCCTGCTCAACCTGCTGGGCGTGAAGTCCGAGGCGGTGACCATCAAGGCCGAGTACCTGCACTACGACCTCGGCAGCCGCAACGTGCTGGTGAACAACACCGGCCTCGTGGTCGCCGGCGGCGTCGGCCCGCAGCCGCGCGGCTCCTACACCTCGCGCTTCCAGACCGAGGGCAACCTCGTCCGCGCCGGGTTCAGCTACAAGTTCAACGGCCTCTGATCCACCGATCAAGCTGGCCGGACCGGCGGGCCTCACGGGCCCGCCCCCTTCCACGGCCGCCGGGCACCCGCCCGGCGGCCGTTTTCGTTGCCGATCCTCCCAGCAGTGAGCGGGGCTCGACCCGCTCGGCCGGACCGGACGCGTGAGCCCCTCCGGTACCGGGCAGCCAGCCGCGCGCCACCGGCGAGGGATCGCCCACGGCGGTGGGATGGATCGTCGAGAGGGCGCCAATTTGCTCGCGTCCACGGACGGCCCCGGACGTCCGGCTACGCTTGACGAAAGACCGTCTGGACGGTAGTGAGCCTCCATGGGCCTCTCCGCCGCACAGATCCAGAAGGCAGCCGATCTCAAGCAGAGCCTGCTTCGCGCCGCGGCGCAGATCATCCTGCGGGCAGGCGTGCAGGCGCTAACACTGGAGGCCGTCGCGAAGCAAGCCGGTGCCAGCAAGGGCGCCCTGCTGCATCATTTCCGCAGCAAGTCGGAGCTGCTCGAAGCGCTGATGGACGATCTCATCGCCCGCTTCGAGGCGGACCTGAGCCGTTTCGCCCAGGCCGACCCGGATTCCCGCGGGCGACAGACCCGCGCCTTCATCAACGCGTCCGCGAACTCCCCCACGGACGAGAACCGCCTCGGCGTCGCCATCGCGGCGGCCCTGCTGTTCGATCCGGCCCTGATGCGCCGGTGGCAGGACGTCGCCACCCGGTGGCTCGAGCAGGACCTGACCGAGGCCGACCCGGTCCAGGCCACCATCCTGCGCCTCGCGGCGGACGGTCTCTGGGTCTCGGACGCCTTCGACCTCTACCCCATGGGTCCGGAGCAGCGCCGCGCCGTGGTCGAGCGGCTTCTCGCCATGACGCGCGCCTGAGGCCACCCCGTCCAAGTCAGTTCCAGCCACCCTCACGAGCATGACCATGAACACGGAGCCCCGCTTCTCCGCGACTGACATCCTGCACAGCATCGCCGGCGCCGGCCGCGCCTTGCAGCGTCGCCAGAACCGCGACGGGCACTGGGTGTTCGAGTTGGAGGCGGACGCCACCATCCCGGCCGAGTACGTGCTCCTGGAGCACTACATGGACCGCATCACGCCCGAGCGGCAGGCCAAGATCGGCGTGTACCTGCGGCGCATCCAGGGCGAGCACGGCGGCTGGCCGATGTTCCATGCGGGTGAGTTCAACCTCTCGGCCAGCGTGAAGGCCTACTGCGCCCTCAAGGCGATCGGCGACGATCCCTCCGCGCCGCACATGGCGCGGGCGCGCCAGGCCATCCTCGATCACGGCGGGGCCGAGCGCGCCAACGTCTTCACCCGCATCCAGCTCGCCCTGTTCGGCGCCCTCCCCTGGCGCGGCGTGCCGGTGATGCCGGTCGAGATCATGCACCTGCCCAAGGGATTCTTCTTCAACATCTGGGCGATGTCCTACTGGGCCCGCACCTGCGTGGTGCCGCTCCTCGTGCTGCAGGCACGCCAGCCCCGCGCCCGCAACCCGCGCCGGGTGACCTTCGACGAGATCTTCCGGACCCCGCCGGACCAGGTGCGGGACTGGATCCGCGGCCCCTACCGCTCGCGCTGGGGCGTGGTGTTCAAGCACCTCGACACGCTGCTGCGCTGGACCGAGCCGGCCTTCTCGAAGGTCGCGCGCGAGAGCGCCATCGCGAAGGCCGTCGCCTTCGTCGAGGAGCGCCTGAACGGCGAGGATGGGCTCGGCGCGATCTACCCGGCCATGGCCTACGCCCTGATGATGTACGACGTGCTGGGCTGTCCGGCGGACGACCCGCGCTGCGTCACGATCTGGAAGTCCATCGACAAGCTGCTCGTCGAGACCGACGCGGAGGTCTACTGCCAGCCCTGCGTCTCGCCGGTCTGGGACACGAGCCTGTCCGGCCATGCGATGATCGAGGCGCTGCGCAGCGGCGGCGGCGACACGCCGGCGGGCGCCGAGGCTCAGAAGAACCTGGACGCGGCCTGCGACTGGCTGGTGGCACGCCAGGTCACGGCCGTGCGCGGGGACTGGGCCGAGGTCCGGCCGGATGCCGAGCCCGGCGGCTGGGCCTTCCAGTACCGCAACGACCACTACCCCGACGTGGACGACACGGCCGTGGTCGGCATGCTGCTCCATCGCAACGGCCGGCCCGAGCATGCCGGGGCGGTCGAGAAGGCGCGGCGCTGGATTCTGGGCCTGCAGAGCCGCAACGGCGGCTGGGGCGCCTTCGACGCGGACAACGACCGCGAGTTCCTCAACCACATCCCCTTCGCCGACCACGGCGCGCTGCTCGATCCCCCGACCGCCGACGTCACCGGCCGCTGCATCTCGTTCCTGGCGCAGCTCGGCCACGCGGAAGACCGGCCGGCCATCGCGTGGGCCCTGGCCTACCTGCGGGCCGAGCAGGAGCAGGATGGCAGCTGGTACGGCCGCTGGGGCACCAACTACATCTACGGGACATGGTCGGTGCTCTGCGCCCTGAACGCCGCCGGCGTGCCGCACGACGACCCGATGGTGCGGCGGGCCGTGGACTGGCTGGTGTCGATCCAGCGCGCGGATGGCGGCTGGGGCGAGGACGAGCGCAGCTACGATGTCGGCCGCTACGTCGAGAACCCGGAGAGCCTTCCGTCGCAGACCGCCTGGGCGATGCTCGGCCTGATGGCGGTCGGGCGGGCCGACCATCCGGCGGTCCTGCGGGGGGCCGCCTACCTGCAGCGCAGCCAGGGCGCGGACGGCGAGTGGCAGGAGCGGGCCTACAACGCGGTCGGGTTCCCGCGGGTCTTCTACCTCAAGTACCACGGCTACCGGCTGTTCTTCCCGCTCTTCGCCCTGTCGCGCTTCCACAACCTGCAGCGCGGCAACAGCCGGGAGGTCAGCTTCGGCTTCTGAGCGGCAGCCGGCCGGACGCCCGATCGGAGGGCGTCCGCTCCCGTCGGGAGCCGGCCGGTCGCTGAGCCCGGCCGGGACCGGACCTACTCGCGCCCGGCCTCGCGCAGGTGGCGGATGATGCCGGAGAAGTCCGTGCCGCCCTGCCCGGCCGCCTCGAAGGCGGCGTAGATCGCCTCCGCATGGGCGCCGAGCGGGGTCGCCGCGCTGGCGCTCGCGGCGGCCTCCTGCGCGAGGCGCAGGTCCTTCAGCATCAGGGCGGCGGCGAAGCCCGGCTTGTAGTCGTTGTTGGCCGGCGAGGCCGGCACCGGGCCCGGGACCGGGCAGTAGGTGGTGAGCGACCAGCACTGGCCCGACGAGGTCGAGGCGACGTCGAACAGGGCCTGGTGCGACAGGCCGAGTTTTTCCGCCAGCACGAAGGCCTCGGCGACCCCGATCATCGAGATGCCGAGGATCATGTTGTTGCAGATCTTGGCCGCCTGGCCGGCGCCGGCCTCACCGCAATGCACGACCTTGCGGCCCATCCGGGCGAGGATCGGCTCGGCCCGGGAGAACGCCTCCGGCGTGCCCCCCGCCATGAAGGTCAGGGTCGCGGCCTTGGCGCCGCCGACCCCGCCGGAGACCGGGGCGTCGAGGCTCGCGAGCCCTCGGCCTCGCGCCTTCTCGTGCGCCGCCCGGGCGCTCGCGACGTCGATGGTCGAGCAGTCGATCAGCAGGGCGCCTTCCGCCACGTGCGGCAGCACCGCGTCGTAGACGGACAGCACGTGCTTGCCCGCCGGCAGCATGGTGACGACGACCTCGGCCCCCTTCACCGCCGCCTCGGCGCTCTCCGCCACCGCGACGCCGGCGGCGCGGGCGGCCTCCAGGGCCTCCGGCACGAGGTCGAAGCCCGAGACCGCGTGCCCCGCCGCCACGAGGTTGGCGGCCATCGGGCCGCCCATGTTGCCGAGGCCCAGGAAGGCGATCTGCGAGGCGATCTGCGTCATGGCTCAGCGTTTCCTTCGTTGGTGTCTGGTTTCGCGTCGGGGGCGGAGGCGCGGCGCTCAGCCCGCGACGAGTCCCCGCGCCACGATCACCCGCATGATCTCGTTGGTGCCCTCCAGGATCTGGTGCACCCGCAGGTCGCGGACGATCTTCTCCACCCCGTATTCCGACAGGTAGCCGTAGCCGCCGTGGAGCTGGAGCGCCTCGTTGGCGACCCGGAAGCCGATGTCGGTGGCGAAGCGCTTGGCCATGGCCGAGCGCTGAGTGGCATCGGCATCGCCGCGATCGAGGCTGGCCGCGGCGCCGTAGAGGAGCGCGCGGGCGGCCTCGAGCTCCGTCGCCATGTCGGCGAGGCGGAACTGCAACGCCTGGAACTGATCGAGGTGCTGCCCGAAGGCCTTGCGCTCGCCCATGTAGGAGAGGCTCTTGTCGAGGGCGGCCTGCGCCCCGCCCAGCGAGCAGGCGCCGATGTTGAGCCGGCCGCCGTCGAGCCCCGCCATGGCGATCCGGAAGCCGATACCCTCCTCGCCGAGGCGGTTCTCGACCGGGACCCGGCACTCCTCGAAGATCACCGCCCGGGTCGGCTGGGCGTTCCAGCCCATCTTGCGCTCGTTCGGGCCGAAGGACAGTCCCGGCGCGTCGGCCGGCACCACCAGGGTCGAGATGCCCCGCGGTCCGGCCTCGCCGGTGCGGACCATCGTGACGTAGACGTCGGCCGCGCCGGCGCCGGAGATGAACTGCTTGGCGCCGTTGAGGACGTAATGGTCGCCCTCGCGCCGGGCGGTGGTGCGCAGGGCCGCGGCGTCGGAGCCCGAGCCGGGCTCGGTCAGGCAGTAGGCCGCGATCATGTCCATGCGGCACAGGGACGGCAGGAAGCGCTCGCGCTGGGCGCCGGAGCCGAACTTGTCGATCATCCAGGCGGCCATGTTGTGGATCGACAGGAAGGCCGCCACCGTCGGGCAGCCGAGGCTCAGGGCCTCGAAGATCAGGGCGGCGTCGAGCCGGGTCAGGCCGGATCCGCCGTGCTCCTCCGAGATGTAGATGCCGCCCATGCCGAGGCCCGCGGCCTCCCGCAGCGCATCGACCGGAAAGTGCTTGCGCTCGTCCCAGTCGAGGGCGTGCGGCGCGATCCGCTCGGCCGCGAAGCTGCGCGCCATGTCGCGGATGGCGACCTGGTCCTCGGGGAGGGTGAACAGGGTCATGGCGGCGGTTCCTCCCGTTCTGATTCTTAGGTCTGATCCCCGCTGTTTCACGGGTGCAGGATCCCCTCTCCCGTGCGGGAGTGGGGAGACAGCGCTACTGCATCACCGGCATCGAGAACTGCGCGCCCTCCTTCACCCCCGACGGCCAGCGCTGGGTGACCGTCTTGGTCTTGGTGTAGAAGCGCACCGCGTCCGGGCCGTGCTGGTTGAGGTCGCCGAAGCCCGAGCGCTTCCAGCCGCCGAAGGTGTAGTAGGCCAGCGGCACCGGGATCGGCACGTTGATGCCGACCATGCCGACCTGCACCTTGGCGGCGAAGTCGCGGGCCGCGTCGCCGTCGCGGGTGAAGATCGCGACGCCGTTGCCGTACTCGTGCTCGTTGGGCAGGCGCAGGGCCTCGGCGTAGTCCTTCGCCCGCACCACCGAGAGCACGGGGCCGAAGATCTCCTCCTTGTAGATCCGCATCTCCGGCGTCACGTGGTCGAACAGGCAGCCACCCATGTAGAAGCCGTTCTCGTAGCCCTGCATCTTGAAGGCCCGGCCGTCGACCGCGAGCTTGGCGCCTTCCTTGATGCCGATCTCGACGTAGTTGCGCACCCGCTCCAGCGCCGCCTTGGTGATGAGCGGGCCGTAATCGGCGCTCGGGTCGGTCGAGAGGCCGATCTTGAGGCTCTCGACCCGCGGGATCAGCTTGCTCATCAGCGCGTCGGCGGTCTTCTCGCCGACCGGCACCGCCACCGACACTGCCATGCAGCGCTCGCCGGCCGAGCCGTAGCCGGCGCCCATCAGGGCATCGACGGCCTGGTCCATGTCGGCGTCCGGCATGATGATCATGTGGTTCTTGGCGCCGCCGAAGCACTGGGCGCGCTTCCCCGTCGCGGTCGCCCGGGCGTAGACGTACTGGGCGATGTCGGAGGAGCCGACGAAGCCGACCGCCTGGATGATGTCGTCGTCGAGGATCGCGTCGACCGCCTCCTTGTCGCCGTTGACGACGTTGAGGATGCCGGCCGGCAGGCCTGCCTCGATCATCAGCTCGGCGAGCCGCATCGGCACGCCCGGGTCGCGCTCCGAGGGCTTGAGGATGAAGGCGTTGCCGCAGGCGATGGCGGGGGCGAACTTCCACATCGGGATCATCGCCGGGAAGTTGAACGGCGTGATGCCGGCGACGACGCCGAGCGGCTGGCGCATCGAGTAGATGTCGATGCCGGGGCCCGCTCCTTCCGTGTACTCGCCCTTCTGCAGGTGCGGGACACCGCAGGCGAACTCCACCACCTCGACGCCGCGCTGGATGTCGCCCTTGGCGTCGGGAATGGTCTTGCCGTGCTCGCGGGCGAGGAGATCCGCGAGGCTGTCCATCTCCCGCGCCACGAGGTCGAGAAAGCGCATCATCACGCGCGCCCGGCGCTGCGGGTTGGTCGCGGCCCAGGCGACTTGCGCCTTGGCGGCGTTCTCGATCGCGGCGCGCATCTCGGCCTGGCTCGCCAGGGCCAGGCGGCCGATCACCTCGCCGGTCATCGGCTGGTAGATGTCGGAATAACGGCCCGAGCGGCCCGGGACGTGCTCGCCGCCGATGAAGTGCCCGACTTCGCGCGCCATGGGGGATCCTCCCTGGATCAGATCTGTGTTGGGGCCACCTTGCCCTGGCGGCCCACATAGCGGAAGGGGCGGGAGAGCGGAACGGGTGTGCGCGGATGCGGGAACCGGATAGCGCGGGATGGGACGATTACCGCTTCGTGCTGGCGGTGCACCGGGCCGGCACGGTCTCGGCGGCGGCGCGCCGTCTCGGGGTCGACCACGCCACGGTGATCCGGCGCATCGACCGGCTGGAGCGGCGGCTGGCTGAGCGCCTGTTTCACCGCCGGGCGACCGGCTACACCGCGACGCAGGCCGGCCTGGCGCTCGCCGCGACGGCCGACGCGGTCGAATCGGCCATCATCCACGGCGAGGCCGCGGTCGGCCGGGCGGCGTCGCAGCTCGTCGGCACGGTACGGATCGGCACGCCGGACGGCTTCGGCAGCTACTTCCTCGCCCCGCGCCTCGCCGGCCTGGTCGAGCGCCACCCGGAACTCGACATCGAGCTCGTCGCGACCGCCCGGCTGTTCAGCCTGTCGAAGCGCGAGGCCGACATCGCCATCGGGCTGAGCCTGCCGCCGGAGGGGCGGATCGTCGGGCGCAAGCTCACCGACTACGCGCTCAAGCTCTACGCCGCCCCGTCCTACCTCGCCCGCCACGCGCCGATCCGGCACCGGCGCGACCTCGAGGGCCACCGCTTCGTCGGCTACATCGACGACCTGCTCTACTCGCCGGAACTCGACTACCTGCACCAGGTCGCGCCGGGCGCCGGCGCCCGCCTGCGCAGCGCCAACCTCAACGCCCAGCTCCAGGCGACGGTGGCGGGGCTGGGCCTCGCGGTGCTGCCCTGCTTCATGGCCTCCTGGCGCCGCGACCTCACCTGCGTGCTGCCGGACGAGGTCACCCTCACCCGCAGCTTCTGGCTGATGATGCACGCCGACAGCCGCGACCTCGCCCGCATCCGCGCGGTGGCGGAGCACATCTACGCGACGGTCGAGGCGGAGCGGGAGCTGTTCGCGCCCGCAGGGTGAGAAGAGCCTGGCGTCAGTCGTCCAGGATCGCCACCGCCCGGGTCCAGCCCGCGGACGCGCCCTTGATCTTCACCGGGAAGCACGCGACCGTGAATCCGGTCGCCGGCAGGGCGTCCAGGTTGGCGAGCTTCTCGATCTGGCAGTAGCCGGCCTCGCGCCCGGCCTTGTGGCCCTCCCAGATCAGGCTCGCGTCGCCGCTCTCGGCGTAGCGCCGGGCGGTGTGGGAGAACGGAGCGTCCCAGCTCCAGCCGTCGGTGCCGACGACGCGCACCCCCTGCCCCGTCAGGTGCAGGGTCGCGGCCCGGCCCATGCCGCAGCCGCTGTCGACGTAGTCCGCCTGCCCGAAGCGGGCGCCCGCCCGGGTGTTCACCAGCACGATGTCGAGGGGCCGGAGGGCGTGGCCGATGCGGGCGAGCTCGCGGTCGATCTCGTCGGGGGTCACGACGTGGCCGTCGGGCAGGTGGCGGAAGTCGAGCTTCACGCCGGGGCGGTAGCACCAGTCGAGGGGCACCTCGTCGATGGTGATGGCCCGGGCGCCGCCATCCATGGTCGGGTGGTAGTGCCAGGGCGCGTCGAGGTGGGTGCCGTTGTGGGTGGAGAGCTGCACGCTCTCGACCGCCCAGCCCTGGCCCTCCGGCAGGTCCTCCGGCCTGAGGCCCGGGAAGAGCCCGGCGACCATCGGCGCCGAGGCGGCGTGATCGACGTAGGTCACGGTCGGGCGCTGGAACGGCGGGTCGGCCGGCACGTCGTTGTCGATCGCGATCGAGAGGTCGATCAGGCGGGGCATTCCGGCGGCTCCTCGGATGATGGTGCGGCATGGTTCGCCCCGCCGGGCCGGCGTGGCAAGAAGGCGCTCTGGCAAGGCAGTGCACCGGCAGGACGGCGCACCGGAGAAGGAGCCCGCATGACGCCGACGATCCGCGAGATCCGGGATGCCGACGTGCCCGCGGTGATCGCCCTGTGGCACGCGGCCGGGGTGGCGCGCCCCTGGAACGATCCGGCCACCGACATCGCCTTCGCCCGGCGCGGGCCGCACGGCACCGTGCTGGTGGCGGAGATCGCGGGGCAGGTCGTCGCCAGCGTGATGGCCGGCGAGGACGGCCACCGGGGCTGGCTCTACTACGTGGCGGTGGCGCCCGCGCAGCAGGGCACCGGGCTCGGGCGGGTCATGGTCGAGGCGGCGGAGGCGTGGCTCGCCGCGCGCGGCGTCTGGAAGGTGCAGCTGCTGGTGCGCCGGGAGAACGAGGCCGTGCTCGGCTTCTACGACCACCTCGGCTACCGCGACACCAATTCGGTCTGCCTGCAGAAGGTCATCGCGAAGGCGTGACACTCCCTCAGCCGTCGAGCCCCGGCCAGATCACCCAGTGCAGGTCCGGCGTCTCGGGAAACAGCCGGCGGTGCTGGCTCACCGCGTAGTTGTCGGTCATGCCGGCGATGTAGTCGGCGACGCGGCGGGGGGTGCGGGGGTCGTCCGGGCCCGAGAGGCCGGCGCTCCACTCCTCGGGCATCCGGTTCGGGTCGCGCCGGAAGGTGGCGAACAGGTCCTCGACGATCGAGGCGGCGCGGCGACGCACCGCCATCACGCCGGGATGGCGGTACATCCGGGCGAACAGGAAGGTCTTGATGTCCCGGTCGGCCGCGGCCATCGCCTCGGAGAACGCCGCCACCGGGCCCGGGGCGTGCCGCACCGCGGCGGCGTCCGCGGGCTGCAGCGCCGCGAGGCGCCGCTCGGTCTCGGCGATCACGTCCTCGACGAAGCGGGTGATCACCCGGCGGGCGAGTTCGTGCACCACCCGCGAGCGCTCCAGGCCCAGATAGGCGCCCCGGATCTCCGCGAGGAGGCCGTGCAGGAACGGCACCTCGCGGAGGTCGTCGAGGCCGAAGAGGTCGGCCCGCAACCCGTCGTCGAGGTCGTGGGCATCGTAGGCGATGTCGTCGGCGAGCGCCGCCACCTGGGCCTCCGGCCCCGCGAAGGTCGCGAGCTCGAGGTCGTTGAGGGCGTTGTACTCGGTGATCGCGACCGGGATGCCGCTCGCCTCGTAGTGCGGCGTAGGCCGGCCGTCGCGGGTGAGGAGCGGGCCGTTGTGCTTGACCAGACCCTCCAGGGTCTCCCAGGTCAGGTTGAGCCCGTCGAAGGTGGCGTAGCGGCGCTCCAGCCGGGTCACCAGCCGCAGGGCCTGGGCGTTGTGGTCGAACCCGCCGTGGTCGGCCATGCAGGCGTGGAGCGCGTCCTCGCCGGTATGGCCGAAGGGCGTGTGGCCGAGGTCGTGGGCGAGCGCCAGGGCCTCGGCGAGGTCCTCGTCGAGGCCGAGCGCCCGGGCCAGCGCCCGGGCGATCTGGCTCACCTCCAGGGTGTGGGTCAGGCGGGTGCGGTAATGGTCGCCCTCGTGGTGGACGAAGACCTGGGTCTTGTGCTTGAGGCGCCGGAAGGCGGCCGAGTGCACGATCCGGTCGCGGTCGCGCTGGAAGTCGGTGCGGGTCGGCGAGGCGTCCTCGGGGATCAGCCGCCCGCGCGACGCGAAGGGGTCGCTGCCGTAGGGGGCCCGCCAGCGCTCGCCTGTCCGTCTCACGTTCCAGATCCCCCCTGCCATCCCCCGGCCGGCCGCGGCTGTTGCAGCGCAGGCCGTCCATTCCTATGTTGCCATCGCACGCCGGACCCCTACCCGAGAAGCCGTCGATGACCCCGATCACCCTGACGTCCCGCGCCGCCCGCCGCATCAACGAGATCATGGGCGCCGAGCCGCCCGGCTCGATGCTGCGCATCAGCGTGAATGGCGGCGGCTGCTCCGGGTTCCAGTACGCCTTCGACATCGCTCAGGATCGCGCCGAGGACGATCTGGCGGTGGAGCAGGACGGCGCCACCGTGCTGGTCGATCCCATGTCCCTCCCGTACATGGAGGGCGCGACGATCGACTTCGTCAACGACCTGATCGGCCAGTCCTTCAAGATCGAGAACCCGCAGGCGACCGCCTCCTGCGGCTGCGGCACCTCGTTCTCCCTGTAGACTTCCAGCTCCTCACGATCCGGGACGCTCCGCCATGACCCGCTTCTCGACAACGGGCGTGGCCCGGGCTGCGCTCGGGGTTCTCGCCTGCGCGACGCTGTCCGCCGCCCTGCCGGCCGGCCTGCCGCTTCTCGCGGGCCCGGCGCTGGCACAGGACGCCACGGTCGCCCTCGACGAGGTGGTGCTGCCCCTCGGCCCCGTCACCCTCAAGGCGCCCAAGCTCGAGCTGCGCGGCACCGCCCTGTCGCGGGACGAGGCGCGGGCGATCCTCGATCCCGCCGGGCCGGCGCCGTGGCGGACCCGGCTCGAGCGGCTCTCCGCCCGCGAGATCGTGATCCCGGTGCTGCGGGTCGAGCAGCCGTCGGGCGGGCGGGTACAGGTCGCGGTCTACCACGACGTCGCCGCCCGGGACGTGGCCGCGGGCCGCATCGGAATCGTGGAGGCCGGTGGCGCCACCCTGACCGTCGAGGGGCCGGGCCCGGACGCCGCCGGCGCCTACGGCCGCCTGAGCGTCCGCGAGATCGACTTGCCCGGCCTCGCCCGCCTGTTCACCGAGGCCGGCGGCCCGGACGCCGTGCCGGTCCGGGTCTATGGCGGCGTCACCGCCGAGGACATCGCGCTGACCGGCCCCGACGGGGCGGCCTTCCGCATCGCCCGCATCGACGCCCGCGACCTCACCGGCCGGCCGACCGCGACGCCCTGGGGCGACGCGGCCCGGGTCCTCGCCGAGGGGCCTGGCCCGGCCGAGGGGCCCGAGCGGGCCCGCCGCGCCGCCCTGGCCGCCGACCTGATCGACGGGATCAGCGTCGGCGGGCTCGAGATCAGCGGCCTCACCCTCGCGGCGCCCGGAGGGCCCGGCGCCCGGCCGGCGCCGGTCCAGGCGAGCCTCGCCCGCCTGACCTACGCTCCCGAGGCCGGGAGCGGCCAGGTGCGGGCCGAGGGCCTGGCGGTCGACGCTCCCGCCGGCCGCTTCGCCCTCAAGGGGCTGACCCTGTCCGGCCTCTCGCTCAAGCCGGTGCTGGAGGGCCTGCGCCGCGCCGCCGCCGGCCCGCTCGACCGGGCCGACCTGCGCCGCTACGCCCCCGCCCTCGGCCGCATCGCCCTGGAGAACCTCGACGTCGACCTGCCGGCGCAGGCCCCGGGCCCGGACCCGCTCGCGGCCTCGGGCCCGCTGCGCTTCGCCGTGCGGAGCAGCGCCCTCGACATGAGCGAGCCGCGCGACGGCGTGCCGACCGCCTCGCGCCTCGCCGTCGACGGCTTCACCTGCGCGGTCGCGCCCGGCACCACGGCGCCGGTCCTCGCCGACCTCGCCGGGCTCGGCTACACCGCCCTCGACCTCTCCGGCCTGATCGACGCCCGCTGGAACGAGGCCGCCCGGGAGGTGACGCTGCGGGAGGTGACGCTCTCCGGCAAGGACATGGGCACCGCCCGGATCACCGGCACGATCGGCGGCATCGGCAAGGAGGTGTTCGACCCCGAGCCGATGATCTCGTCCCTGGCGCTGCTCGGCGCCAGCGCCAAGTCCCTGGCCCTCACCCTGGAGAATGGCGGCCTCTTCCAGCGCTTCGTCGACCAGCAGGCCAAGGCCCAGAGCCTCAAGCCCGAGGAGCTGCAGCGGGAATACGGCACCGCCGCGCTGCTCGGCATCCCGGCGGTGCTCGGCAACTCGCCCGCCGCCAAGGCCCTCGGCCAGGCGGTGTCCCGGTTCGTGGTCAAGCCCGGCCGACTCTCGGTCAGCGCCGCCGCCAAGGACCCGGCCGGGCTCGGCCTCGTGGATTTCAGCACCGCCCCGAGCCCGGGCAAGATCTTCGACCGCCTGACCGTCACCGCCACGGCGGAGTGATCCGCCGTCACCCCACCTTGCGCACCGGCTGGCGCGCTAGCACCGCGTCGGCGGCGCGGCCGGTCAGCTCGGCCCGGTGGTCGAAGCGGGTGGTGAAGGTGCCGACTCCGGCGGTGGCCGAGCGCAGCTCGACGATGAGGTCGGTCATCTCGGCCTCTGGGATCAGGGCCTCGACCACGTCCCAGCCGGCCCAGCCGGGCCGCGCGTCGAAGCCGAGGATCTGGCCGCGGCGGGCGGTGACGAGGCCGGTGGCCCGGGCGGTGGCGCCGCTCGGCACCGCCATCGAGACCGCCAGGATCGGCTCGAGCAGGACCGGCCCGGCCTTGGTCAGCGCCTCCTCGAGGGCGAGGCGGGTGGCGGCCTGGAAGGCGGCGTCGGAGGAATCGACCGCGTGGGCGGCGCCATCCTTCAGGGTGACCGCGATGTCGACGACGGGAAAGCCGAGGGGCCCCTTCGCCGTCACCGCCCGGGCGCCGGCCTCGACGGAGGCGATGTACTGGCGCGGCACCGCGCCGCCCACCACCTCGTCCTCGAACAGGAACCCCTCGCCCCGCGGCAGCGGCCGCACCGCGAGCGCGACGTCGGCGAACTGGCCGTGGCCGCCGGTCTGCTTCTTGTGCCGCGCCCGCGCCTCCGCCGGGCCCCGGATCGTCTCCCGGTAGGCCACCCGGGCCGGCTCCGTCTCGACGCCGATGCCGAACCGGGAGGCGAGGCGCTCCACCGCCACGCGCAGGTGCATCTCGCCCTGGCCGGACAGGCGCAGCTCGCCGAGCTCGGCCCGCTGCTCGACGGCGAGGGCCGGGTCCTCGTCGGCGAGCTTGGCGAGGGCCGCCGAGAGGCGCACCTCGTCCTTGCGGTCGCGTACCCGGAGCGCGAGGGCGTGGACCGGCTCGGGCGGCGGCAGGGCCGCGAGGGCGGGCGGCGCCTCGGCGCCCACCGCCAGGGTCTCGGCGGTGGCGACCGGGTCGAGCTTGGCGAAGCCCGCGACCTCGCCCTCCCGCGCCTCCGGCAGGCGGCTGCCGGAGGCGCCGGTGAGCAGGGTCAGCCCCGCCACCCGGGCGCTGCCGCTGCCTGAACCGGTCACCGACTCGCCCTCGCGGACGGCGCCCCGCAGCACCCGGCCGACCGAGAGCTTGCCGCCGAAGCCGGTATGCAGGGTCTTCATCACCTGGACGAGGGGCCCGCCCTCGGCCGCGACGCCGAGGCGCGCCCGCGTCTCGGTGAGGCCCGGCGCCTCGTGCCGGAGCGCTTTCAGCAGGCGGGTGACGCCGTGGCCGTGCTCGGCCGAGCCGAACAGCACCGAGACCACCTGGCCCTGGCGCAGCTCCCGGGCGAGGTCGGCGAAGACACGGTCCCGCGCCGGCTCGACCTCGGCGATCAGGTCTTCCATCAGCACGTCGTCGTGGTCGGCCAGGCGCTCCAGCATGGTGAAGCGCTCGGCCTTCTCCCGCGGCAGCTCGCCCGTCGGCAGCGCCACCACCTCGCTGGGCGCCTGCTCGCGCCAGATGAAGGCCCGCTCAAGGGCGAGGTCGATGAAGCCCACCGCCGCCTCGCCCTCGATCAGCGGGATCTGACGCATCAGCAGCGGCACCCGGGAGGCGGGCTGGAGCAGGGCCAGGGCGTCGCGCAGGGAGCCCGGCGCGGTCTCGGCCTTGTTGATGAAGAGGAGGCGCGGCAGGCCGGCGGCCTCGAGCTCGCGCAGCGTCAGCTCCAGGGCCGGCAGCTTGCGCTCGTCGGCCTCGCAGACCACGACCGCGGCGTCGCAGGCAGGCAGCATCGCGCGCAGGTCGTGGGCGAACTCGATCGAGCCCGGGCAGTCGACGAAGGTGAAGGACTCGCCGAGGAACCGGGTGGTGGCGAAGGCCGGCTCCACGCTCATGCCGTGGGCCCTCGCCTCGGGGGAGGTGTCTCCCACGCGGGCCCCCGCGCGGCCGGGCCGGTCGATGGCGCCGGTGCGGTGGAGGATGGCCTCGAGCAGGGCGGTCTTGCCGCTCTGGAACGGACCGACGATCGCGATGCACCTGTGCTGCGCAGCCACGTGACGTCTCCCACCCTGTCTTTGTTGACAGCGAGTTAAGCACCGGGCCGGGGCGCGGTCCAGGCGGCAGGTGTGCGGGCGCGAAGGCGTGCCATGCCGGCGGGGCATCCATGCCGGCTGGGCACCGGTGACGGTCCGTCCGCGCGTTGGACCTGCGGCGACCGGCCCGGCATGATGGGGCGAGAGACACGACAGGGAACCTTCGATGCCCCCGATCGACATCGACCATCTGCGCGGCTGGATCGGCCGCACCCGGGAGGTCGAGGACCTGGTCACGCCCCGCCTGGTGGCCGAGTACCGGGCGACGCTCGCGCCCCACCTCGCCCCGGTGCCGGAGGGCGAGGCGCCGCTCGCCCTGCACTGGTGCCTCGCCCCCGAGACCCCGCCCGCCGACACGCTCGGCCCCGACGGGCACGCCGCCAAGGGCGGCTTCCTGCCCCCGGTGCCGCTGCCGCGCCGGATGTGGGCCGGTGGCGAGGTCGAGATCCTCGGCCCCTTGCGCCTCGGCGACCGGGTCGCGCGGCGCGAGACCGTCTCGGACGTCGCCGTGAAGGAGGGGCGCACCGGCACGCTGTGCTTCGTCACCGTGCGGCACGAGTACCTGACGGAACGGGGACCGGCGATCCGCGAGCGGCAGGACATCGTCTACCGCGAGGCGAGCCGGCCGGGGGAGGCGCTGCCTGCGCCGAGGATGGCCCCCGCGGAGGCGGAGGCGGCGTGGTCGGTCGAGGCGAACCCGGTGCTGCTCTTCCGCTACTCGGCCATGACCTTCAACGGCCACCGCTTCCACTACGACCACCCCTACGCCACCGGGGTCGAGGGCTATGCCGGCCTGGTGGTGCACGGGCCGATGCAGGCGAGCCTGCTCCTCAACCTCGCCGCCGTGCGCCTCGGGCGGGCGCCGGGACGCTTCCGCTACCGGGGCGTGGCGCCGATGACCGCCGGCCGGCGCTTCACGGTGGCGGGCCGGCGCGAGGGCGACGGCGTCCGCGCCTGGACCGAGGCCGAGGGCGCCGTTCACATGGAGGCGGAGGCGAGCGGGACTTAGGCGATCGTCGCCTTGCGGCAGCCGGGCCGAGCTGTCAGGCTCGCGACCGAGCCAACGAGAAACGACACCGAGGAAACGCCATGACGAAGTCGTCCCGCGCCGCCCGAGCGCTGACCCGCCGCGCCCTCTCGGCCGGCGCCGCCCTCCTGCTCCTGTCGGGCGCCGCCCTGGCGCAGGGAGCGCCGATCCTGATCAAGTTCAGCCACGTGGTGGCCCCCGACACGCCGAAGGGCCGCGGCGCCGACAAGTTCAAGGAGCTGGCGGAAAAGTACACCAACGGCCGGGTGAAGGTGGAGGTCTACCCGAACTCGCAGCTGTTCAAGGACAAGGAGGAGGTCGAGGCGCTCCAGCTCGGTGCCGTGCAGATGCTGGCGCCGTCGCTGGCGAAGTTCGGGCCGCTCGGCGCCAAGGAGTTCGAGGTCTTCGACCTGCCCTACATCCTGCCCGACAAGGCGGCCCTGCGCCGGGTCACGGACGGGGCGCTCGGCAAGCGCCTGTTCGACAAGCTCCAGTCGAAGGGCATCACCGGCCTCGCCTACTGGGACAACGGCTTCAAGGTGATGAGCGCCAACAAGCCGCTGCGGATGCCGGCCGACTTCCGCGGCCTGAAGATGCGGATCCAGTCCTCGAAGGTTCTCGAGGCGCAGTTCCGGGCGCTCGGCGCCATCCCGCAGGTGATGGCCTTCTCGGAAGTCTACCAGGGCATGCAGACCGGCGTGGTCGATGGCTCGGAGAACACGCCCTCGAACATGTTCACCCAGAAGCACCACGAGGTGCAGAAATACGTGACCCTGTCCGATCACGGCTACATCGGCTACGCAGTGATCACCAACAAGAAGTTCTGGGACGGACTGCCGGCCGACGTCCGGACCGAGCTCGACAAGGCGATGAAGGAGGCGACGACCTACGCCAACGAGGTCGCCGGCAAGGACAACGCCGACGCCCTCGACGAGATGAAGAAGTCCGGCAAGACGACCTTCATCGAGCTGACCGCCGACGAGAAGGCGGCCTGGAAGGCGGCCCTCGAGCCCGTCACCGCCGACATGGCCAAGCGCGTCGGCAAGGACGTGATCGAGGAGTTCCAGAAGGAGGCGAAGGGCGGGACGCAGTAGGCGCCGCACCGCAAGCCGCCCCACAGACCTGCCGCACGACCGCGCCCCGCCATCGACAGCCCGATGGCGGGGCGCTTCGCGTTGGAGCCACCCGTCCCGACCGGCGCGGTCGCGAGGAGGCGCGACGCGTGATCGGGCCCAGGCCCGGGGGCCTGCCCGCTAACCTTCACAGCACTGTCGCAAAACGCCCATACAGAGCGATCACAGTCCGAAACAAGCTGTAACAAGGCAGTCTCGCCCGGTCCGATCCGACACGTCGAACGATCGCGGGCGAGCCCAATGCCGCTGCGCGCCTCCCTGAACCGACAAGCCCTAACAGCCCTCGCGCTGAAGGGTGGCGCCCGCCTTGGCGCCGCCGCCGTTCACGCGCGCCCGGAGACACTGGAACACATGGCCACGACGCTTGCCGCCGGCGACATCGCCATCGTCGGTTACGATGCCACCAACCCCGACGACTTCGCCTTCGTGGTCCTCAGGGACGTCGAGGCCGGCACGGCCATCAGCTTCACCGACAACGGCTGGAACTCCGCGACCAACGCGTTCCGGACCGGCGAGGGCACCTACACCTACACGGCACCGACGGCGCTCGCCGCCGGCACGGTGATCCGGCCGACCACCGACACGGCCGCCGGCGGCACCAACTCGCCGGTGTTCACGGCGCCGAACTTCGCGCTGAACGCCTCGGGCGACCAGATCCTGGCCTACCAGGGGACGGCCGCGAGCCCGACCTTCCTGTACGCGATCAACTTCGCCGACGGCGGCACCACGTTCGCCGCCAATGCCACCACCGCCAGCACCTCGGCCCTGCCGCCGGGCCTGACCCTCGGCCAGACCGCGGTGGCCCTCCCCTCCACCAACGGCCGCTACGCCGGCCCGACCTCGGGCACCCGCGAGCAGATCCTGGCCTCCGTCGGGTCGACCTCGTCCTGGACGCAGAACAACACGACCCGCATCGGCGCCGGCAGCTACGACGGCTTCACGGTGACCGCAGCCCAGCCCCTGCCGACCCTGTCGATCGACGACGTCCAGGCGACCGAGGGCGATTCCGGTACCAGGCAGCTCACCTTCACGGTGTCGCTGAGCGCTGCGGCCCCCGCCGGCGGCGTCACCTTCGACATCGCCACCGCCGACGGCAGCGCGACGGCCGGCAGCGACTACACCGCCCGCAGCCTGACCCGCCAGACCATCGCCGCCGGCCAGACCAGCGCCACCTTCGCGGTCGACGTCGCCGGCGACACGGTCGTCGAGCCGACCGAGACCTTCACGGTGACGGTCGCGAACGTCTCGGGCGCCACGGTGGCGAAGGGCCAGGGCACCGGCACGATCCTCAACGACGATGCCGGCACCCGGATCAACGGCACCGCGATCTACGACGTGGCGCCCTCGCTGCAGGGCCTGTCCGGCGCCACCGCCACGACGCCGCCCACGGCGACGAACGCGCTCCAGCTCGTGCGGCTCGGCGCCTATGCGACCACCAACGATGCGGCGACGTCGGCCGCCCCCAACGCCGAGGTCGTGGCCTACGATTCGACGACCAGCCGGCTCTACGTCCAGAACACCAACGAGAACCGGATCGAGATCGTGGCGCTGGATGCCGCCGGCGCCCTCACCAAGACCGGCGAGATCCTGCTCTCCGGCCTCGAGCAGTACGGCGCGGTGAACTCGGTCGCGGTCTTCAACGGCCTCGTGGCGGTCGCCTACGCCAACACGACCGGGGACGCGGCGGGCCGCGTCGCGCTGTTCAACGCCGACGGCACGCTGCTGCGCTCGCTCACCGTCGGGGTCGGCCCCGACCAGATCGTCTTCACCCGCGACGGCAGCCGCCTCCTCGTCGCCAACGAGGGCGAGCAGGCGAGCGCCGGAAGCAACCCGGTCGGCAGCGTCTCGATCATCGACGTCTCGGGCGGGGCCGCCTCGGCGGCCGTCACCGGGACGGTCGGGTTCGAGGGGCTGAACGGCGCCGAGGCGACCCTGCGGGCCCGCGGCCTCGCCATCACCCCCGGCAACGCGGCCGCGGCCGACATCGAGCCCGAATACATCGCGATCTCACCCGACAACCGCTTCGCCTACGTCACCCTGCAGGAGGTGAACGGCGTCGCGGTGATCGACCTCGCCAACCCGGGCACGGCGCCGATCGCGATCCAGCCGCTCGGCGCGGTCAACCACTCGCTGCCCGGCAACGAGTTCGACGCCTCCGACCGCGACGGCACGGGCGGCACCGCCTCGATCCGCATCGCCTCGACGCCGGCGAACGCCCCGATCTACGGCCTGCTCCAGCCGGACGCGGTGGCCTCGTTCACCGCCGGCGGCGCGACCTACTTCGTCACGGCGAACGAAGGCGACCAGCGCGTCATCGGCGGCGCCGACGACACGGGCGACGTCGCCCGCCTGAGCACGATCGCCAACAGCCGGCTGACGCCCGAACTGCAGGCGCTCAAGGCCGATCCGGCCTATGCGCGCCTCAACGTGCTCCTGCGCACCGGCGACACCAACGGCGACGGGGTGATCGACCAGCTCAACACGCTCGGCGGCCGCGGCATCTCGATCTTCCGGCAGAACCAGGACGGCACCATCACCAAGGTGCGCGAGACCGGCGGCGAGTTCGAGAAGATCTTCGCCCAGATCGCCCCCGAGCGCTTCAACAACGACCAGACCGTCGCCAACACGCCGGACGACCGCTCGGACAACAAGGGCCCGGAGCCCGAGGGCATCACGGTCGGCACGGTGAACGGCCGAACCTACGCCTTCGTCGGCCTCGAGCGCCAGAGCGGCGTCCTCGTCTACGACGTGACCGATCCGGCGAACGCCAGTTACGTCTCCTACGTGCCGCCGCTCGCCGGCTCCCCCGCGGATCTCGGCCCGGAGGTGCTCACCTTCATCGCCGCCGACCGCAACCCGACCGGCACGCCCCTGGTGATCTCGGCCAACGAGGTGGCCAATGGCGGCGCCACGCTCTACGCCGCGCTGCCGCAGGGCTACACCCAGGAGATCTCCTTCGCCCCGAACTCGCTGAACGTGAGCCAGGCGGAAGGCAACAGCGGCACCACGACCGTCAGCTTCACGGTCCAGCGCAGCAACGGCACCCTCGGCGCGGTCACCTTCACCGCCGAGCTCACCGGCACCGGCCCCAGCGCAGCGAACGCCGCCGACTTCGCCGGCGCTCCCGGCCTGCCGCTGACCATCACCGGGACGATCCCGGCGGGCGCCGCCTCGGCGGTGGTGAACGTCACCGTGCAGGGCGACGCGACCCCCGAGCCGAACGAGACCTTCGGCTTGACGCTCCGCAGCGCCACCTCGAACCAGGCCGGCGTCACCGCGGCGGTGAGCACCAGCGCCGGCACCGCGACCGGCACCATCCTCAACGACGACGTCACGCTGATCTCGGCGGTGCAGGGCACCGGCAGCGCCAGCCTGCTCGTCGGCCAGACCGTCACGATCGAGGCGCTCGTCGTCGGCGACTTCCAGAACGGCGACGCGGACGCCAAGCGCAGCATCGGCGGCTTCTACCTGCAGGAGGAGCGGGCCGACCAGGATTCCAACCCGCTGACCTCGGAGGGCGTGTTCGTCTACGAGGGCACCGGCAACCGCCTCGTCGACGTCAACGAGGGCGACCGGGTGCGGGTCACCGGCACGGTCACCGAGTTCAACGGCGAGACGCAGGTGACCGTCAACGCCGCCTCCGGCATCCAGGTCGTGCAGGCCGGGGCGCTGTCCGCCGCCGAGGTCAAGGCGCAGGCGGTCGACGTCACCCTGACGGCCGCCGGGGTCGTCGGCACCGGCACCACCGCGCAGCCGGACCTCGAGCGCTACGAGGGCATGCTGGTCCGCCTGCCCCAGACCCTCTCGATCACCGAGCAGTTCAACCTCGACCGCTTCAACGAGATCCGCCTCGCCGCGGGCGGGCGGCCCGAGACCTTCACCAACGCGTTCGAGCCGAACGCGGCCAACTACGCCGCCTACCTCGCGCAGACCGCGGCGCGCTCGATCACCTACGACGACGGGCAGAACTCGCAGAACCTGCCGATCGAGAACCTCGACGGCTTCGGCCCGACCTATTCCACCGCCACGGCGCCGCGGATGGGCGACACCGTGACCGGGCTCACCGGCACCCTGGGCTACGGCCCGACCGGCGCCTTCCGGGTGCGGGCGATCAACGACGGCGACAACACCTTCGTGAAGGCCAACCCGCGCCCGGCGACCCCGGACGCGGTCGGCGGCACGCTGAAGGTCGGCAGCCTCAACGTCCTCAACTACTTCACGACGCTCAACGCCTCGTCGAGCTCGCTGACGGCGATCGGCCAGGCGCCGCGGGGCGCCAACACGAGCGAGGAGCTGGCGCGCCAGACCGAGAAGCTCGTCACGACGCTGATCGGCACCGGGGCCGACGTCCTCGGCCTGACCGAGCTCGAGAACCAGTTCCAGCCGGGCAACCCGGGCAACGCGCTCGAATACCTCGTCGGCCAGCTCAACGCCCGAACTGGTGCCGGCACCTACGCCCACGTCAATCCGGGCAGCCAGCTCGACCAGGGCCAGTTCCTCGGCGGCGACGCCATCGCGGTCGGCTTCATCTACAAGCCGAGCAAGGTGAGCGTCGCGCTCAACACCACGATCGAGAAGCTCGACGACGCCGACGTGGCGCAGATCGACCCCGCCCTGCTGCAGCAGAGCACGGTCGGCCACATCTTCAACGGGGTGAACACCAGCCGCGCGTCCCTGGCGGTGACCTTCCGGGAGACTGCGACGGGCGAGGACTTTACGGCGGTCATCAACCACCTGAAGTCGAAGAGCGGCAGCGGCACCGGGGCCGACGCCGACCAGGGCGACAGCCAGGGCGCCTGGCAGCAGCAGCGCGAGCTCGCCGCCAAGGCGCTGACCGAGTGGGTGGCGACGAAGCCGACCGGCACTCAGGATTCCGACACGATCCTGCTCGGCGACTTCAACGCCTACATCAAGGAGGACGCCCTCGACACCATCAAGGCCGGGGGCTTCACCAACCTCGCCGAGGATCGCCTCGCCGACCCGTATTCCTACGTCTTCGACGGGGCCTACGGCGCCCTCGACCACGCCTTCGCCAATGGCAGCCTGAACGGCCAGGTGACGGGCGTGACCGAGTGGCACGTCAACGCCGACGAGGCGGACGCGATCGACTACAACCTCGATTTCGGCCGGTCCCCCTCGTACTTCGACGGCCGGGTCGCGGCGCGCGAATCCGACCACGACCCGATCCTGGTCGGCCTCAAGCTCGACCAGACCGCGCCGACGCTGGTCTCGGCCACCCCGGCCGACAACGCCACCGGGGTCGCACCCGGCGCCAACATCACCTTACGCTTCAGCGAGGCGGTGAAGGCCGGCACCGGCTCGATCACCATCACCGACGGGGCGGGCGACACCCGCACCATTGCGGTCTCCGATACCGCTCAGGTCGCCGTCAGCGGCGACACCGTGACGATCAACCCGAGCGCCGACCTCGGGGCGGGCAAGGCCTACGACGTCATCGTGCCGACGGGCGCGATTACGGACGCGGCCGGCAACGCCTTCGCGGGCCTGGCGCAGGACCAGCTCGACTTCACCACGCAGCAGGCTGCCCCGATGACCTACACGCTCCAGATCCTGCACGCCTCGGACTGGGAGGCCGGCCTCCTGGCGACCCAGCGCGCCGCGAACTTCGCGGCGATCGTCGACAAGCTCGAGGACGCGACCCCGAACTCGATTACTCTCTCGACCGGTGACGGCTGGATCCCGAGCCCGTTCTTCATCGCCGGCGCCGACCCGCAGCTCAACGCGACCTATAACGGCGTCTACAACCAGCTCTACGGGCTGTCGGGCGCGGGCGCCTACAGCCGGCTCACCGCCTCGCCGGGCCGGGCCGACATCACGATCCAGAACATCATCGGCGTCCAGGCCGCGGTGTTCGGCAACCACGAGTTCGATTCCGGCCCGACCGAGGTCGCCAACATCATCGGGGCCAACCTCGGCACCGCGGCCGGCGCGGCGGACGATACCTGGGTCGGGGCGCAGTTCCCCTACCTGTCGGCGAACCTGAACTTCTCGAAGGAATCGGCCCTCTCGGGCCTCGTCCACGCCGACGGCGACGCCGCCACCTTCGCCCAGACCGGCCCGACCTCGACCCAGACCGGGACCGGCGCCGACAAGATCGCCAAGTCGACGATCATCACCGAGAACGGCGAGAAGATCGCCTTCATCGGCGCCACCACCCAGCTCGAGCCGCTGCTGACGACGCTCGGCAACGTCACCCTCGAGGGCTTCACCGGCAAAGACGAGATCGCGCTGCTCGCCCAGCAGATCAACGCCGAGGTCGACCGGGTGCTCGCGGCCAATCCGGGCCTCAACAAGGTCATCGTCGGCACCCACCTGCAGCAGCTCGCCAACGAGCAGGCGCTCGCTCCCCTGCTGCGCAACGTCGACGTGCTGATCGGCGGCGGCTCGCACACCCTGCTGTCGGACTCGAACGACCGGCTCCTGCCGGGCGACACCTCGGGCGGCGCCTACCCGCAGTTCTTCACCAACGCCACCGGCCAGACCCTGGCCCTGGTCAACACGGCTTCCGAGTACTCCTATGTCGGCCGCCTGACCGTCACCTTCGACGACCAGGGCAACGTCATCCGCGACTCGGTCACGCCGCAGAACTCGGGCGCGGTCGCGGTCGACGACACCTCCGTGGCGCAGCTCTGGGGGTCCACCGCCGCGGCCTTCACCCCCGGCAGCAAGGGCTTCCTCGTCCGCGAGATGATCGAGGGTCTCGACGTCAACAACGACGGCGTGCAGGAGACCGCCGGCGTCGCCGACATCATCCGCCAGCAGGACGGCAACATCCTGGGCCGCACCAGCGTCTACCTTGAGGGACGCCGCGGTGAGGTCCGCACCGAGGAGACCAACCTCGGCGACCTCAGCGCCGACGCGAACCTCTGGTACGCCAAGCAGTACGACAGCTCGGTCGCTGTCTCGATCAAGAACGGCGGCGGCATCCGCGACTCGATCGGCTCGTTCTCGACCTCCGGCGGCGGCACCGCCGAGTTGCCCCCGGCCGCCAATCCCTCCGCGGGCAAGCAGGCGGGCGACATCTCCCAGCTCGACGTCACCAACTCGCTGCGCTTCAACAACGCGCTCGCCGTCACCACGGTCTCGGCGCTGGAGATGAAGCGGATCCTCGAGCACGCGGTCTCGGCCACCGCCGCCGGCGCGACCCCGGGCCAGTTCCCGCAGATCGGCGGCCTGAGCTTCTCCTTCGACGCCACGAAGCAGTCGCAGACCGTCGATGCCAACGGCAACGTCACCCGCGAGGGTCAGCGCATCCTCAACGCGGCGATCGTCGACGAGAACGGCCGGATCCTCGACACGCTGGTGCAGAACGGCCAGCTCGTCGGCGACCCGAACCGCGGCATCCGCACCGTCACCCTCGACTTCCTGGCCACCGGCACCGCGGCCGCGCCGGGCCTGGGCGGCGACAACTACCCGTTCCCGGCCTACGGCGAGAACAAGGTGGCGCTCGCCTCCGCCACCCCGGGCTCCTCGCTGCCGAACTCCGCGACCTTCGCGGCGCAGGGCACCGAGCAGGACGCGATGGCCGAGTACCTGCGCGCCTTCTACGCCACCACGCCGTTCGGCACCGCCGACACTACGCCGGCCGGCGACACCCGGATCCAGAACGTCGCCGCCCGCGGCGACACGGTGCTGGCCCGCGGCATCAACCGGGTCGGTACCAACGGTGACGACGTCATCACCGGCACGCCGTATGACGACCGCCTGTCCGGCCGCGGCGGCACGGACACCCTCGTGATCAACGCCAACTTCGCCGACGTCACGGTCTCGCAGGCCAACAGCCTGACGCTCATCAGCGGACCGCAGGGCCGTGACCTGGTCAGCGGCTTCGAGCGCTTCCGCTTCAACGACGCCACCATCGCGGTCGACGACGCCAACCGCCTGGTCGACGACCTCCACTACCTGTCCCGGAACCAGGACGTGTTCCGCGCCGGCGTCGATGCCGACGCCCACTACGCCGCCTTCGGCTGGCGCGAGGGCCGCGACCCTAGCGCCTTCTTCTCCACCACCGGCTACCTCGCCGCGAACCGCGACGTGCGCACCGCCGGCGTCAACCCGCTCGAGCACTACGACCAGTCAGGCTGGAAGGAGGGCCGCGACCCCTCCGCCGCCTTCGACAACGAGCTCTACCTCGCCCGCAACCCCGACGTGCGCGCCGCCGGCGTCGATCCCCTCGCTCACTTCCTGACCTACGGCCAGGACGAGGGACGCCAGGCCTACGCCGCGATCGGCAAGGCCGCCGACGTCGGCACCGCCGGCGGCTTCGACGCCGAGTACTACCTGCTGTCAAACACCGACGTGGCGGCGGCGGCACTGGTGCTGGGGGCGGACGGGGCGACCTTCGCGCGCCAGCACTACCAGCTGTATGGCTGGAAGGAGGGCCGCAACCCGAACGCAGTGTTCGACACCAAGGGCTACCTCAACGCCTACCAGGACGTGGCGAAGGCGAACGTCGACCCGCTGCTGCACTACGACCTGTACGGCTACAAGGAGGGCCGCGACCCCTCCGCCGGCTTCGACACCACCGACTACCTGGCGGCGAACCCGGATGTGGCGTCGGCCAAGGTGGACCCGATGGTGCATTACCTGATGTTCGGCGCCGTGGAGGGCCGTCAGGCCTTCAACGACGCCCGGATCGATCCCTTCGCCACCGCCTGATCACCAGGCGAAACGTGCCCCCGAACCGGCGTCCGGGGGCACGCGGTAAACAGCACACGGCAACCGGGATGCGAGCGAAGGGCGGGGCGCCAAGCGTCCCGCCCTTCGCCGTCACGCCGCCGCGCGGTCGTGGCGGCCTTACTGAACCTCCTCAATGATCTTGGCCGAGAAGGCGTCGAGGTCGCCCGGGTTGCGGCTCGTGATGATTCCCTTGTCGGTGACGACCGGCTGGTCGTGCCACTCGGCGCCGGCATTGATGACGTCGGTCTTGATCGAGGCGAAGGAGGTCATCTTGCGGCCCTTGGCGGCACCGACCTCGACCAGCAGCCAGGGCGCGTGGCAGATCGCGGCGACGACCTTGCCGCTCGCCAGGAAGCCGCGCAGGATCTCGAGGGCCTTGGGCTCAAGGCGCAGCTTGTCCGGGTTGATCTGCCCGCCCGGCAGCACCAGGGCATCGTAGGCGGCCGCATCGAGGCTCTCGATGTCGGCGTCGACCGTCACCGGGCGGCCCCAGTCGGTCTTGTCCCAGCCGCGGATGCTCTCCGGCTTCTGGCGCGATCTCGGCGCCGCTACGGTCACCTGGGCGCCGGCCTCGGCCAGCTTGGCCTTCGGGACCTCGAGCTCGGCCTGCTCGAAGCCGTCGGTCGCCATGATGAGGATCTTCGCCTGCGTGATGCTGGGCATCGGCTTATTCTCCGCGGGAGTATGGGATGCCCTGGCAACGACCTTGGGTCAGGCCGGTTCCGGCCGCCTGCCGCGACGGAACTGCGCCGCGCCGGGCCGGTTGACTCTCATACCCCCAACCCGAGAGGAGGCACGACCATGGCCAATCCAGGCATGCCCGGGCACGAGCCGAACCCCGGCGGCGGCATTCCGGGCGACATCCCGCCGCCCGTCGCACCCGACGAGCTGCCCGATACCGGCCCGACCGGGCCGCGCTCGCCCTATCCGGTGAACGATCCGGGCATCACCGACCCGACCGGGCCCGGCTCCGAGCCGGACTACCTGCCGGGCGGCCCGACCAATCCCGGCACACGCTTCTGAGTCTGCTGCGCCGCCGAACGGAGCCGTTCCGCGGCGCGGGATGAGCCTGAACGGGCGCCGAGCGCTCACGCGTCGACGCGTGAGCGCTCCGGGATGAGACGCACGAAGGGCGCCCGCTCGGGGCGCCCTTCTCGCTGTCGGGTCCCGTCGTCAGTGGCCGCCGTGCGAGCTGCGCACATCCCGCGGCGCGTTCAGGATCTCGTTGAGGCTGGTGGCGACGTGCCGCGCCTCCTCGTCGGTGAGGCGGAGCTGGAACGGGGGCAGTCCTCCGGCCTGGAGGGCGACGACGGCCTGGCCCTGCTCGTCGGTGCCGACCTCGATCGCCGCGGAGGTCACGTCCAGCATCGCCGCCTCCTCGTCGCCGAGGTCGTCCATGTCGGCCTCGTCCGGCTCGTGCATGACCGTGAGGAGCTGGCCGACTGCGCGCACGAGGGCGCGGGCCGCGCTGGCATCCATGATGACCGCGGTGGCCTGATCGTCCTTCTGGAACGAGAGCTGGATGTTGGAACCTTCGAGGGAGACCGAGATACCCGCCATGGAGCGTCCGAAACTGCACGATGTCGCCCGTATATGGGAGCAATCTGCCGGACGCGACAGGGAATTCCACGCAAGCCCGTCCTGCATACCCCGAAACGCGCCGGCATCGGCGGCGTTGATCGTGCGAGAGGGCGCGCACGGCGCCCGCGGACGGAGCAGGCCGATGGCCAGGACCACCGAGGCCCAGAAGGGCACGATCGCCCGGGTGATGCACGAGTTCAAGGAAGGCGAGCTGGAGCGCCGCGACGGCGAGCCGGTGAAGGACCGAAAGCAGGCGATCGCCATCGCCCTGCGGGAGGCCGGCGCATCGAACCAGGAGAGTCCGGCGGACAACCGGGCGCACTTCCGCCGGACCCGCGCCAAGGAGCGCGACACGCGGTCCCAGGCTACCCGCGCCGCGCTCTACGACGAGGCCAAGCGCCGGGACATCAAGGGCCGCTCGCGGATGAGCCGCAGCGAACTGGAGCAGGCCCTCAACCGTTGAGCGGGCTCACTCGAGGAGAGCCCCGCATGACCTCCAAGCAGCCGAAGACCACGACACCGACCGACGCCGACCTGAAGGGCAATCCTGGCATCGGCACCTCGAAGGGCATGAGGATGTCCGGCGGCGATCCGGAGGATCTCGCCGGCGCCAACACCGCCGAGGGCGACGTGGCCAACGACACCACGCCGCAGGGCGGCGTCGACCCCAACCAGCGCGGGCGCACCAACCGCTGACACGCCTTCCGCGCATTCGAGGCCGCCCTGCCTTGTTCCGGACAGACTGGGTTCCTACATGGGGTTCAGCGACAACGGGCGGACGGCCTCGGGCGATTAAGCCCCGCGTGGGCTTTTCGGGCCCCGCGACACAGCCCCCTCCCGGACAATTGGCGCCGTCGCGCCGCGCTGCTCTCGCCTGAGGGCGGCCCGTCGCGACTTCTAACGAGACGAGGACGACCGCGTGAATACTGGTACTGTCAAGTGGTTCAACGACCAGAAGGGCTTCGGCTTCATCCAGCCGGATAACGGAGGCAAGGACGTCTTCGTCCACATCTCCGCGGTGGAGCGGGCTGGCCTGCGCGGCCTCGTCGAGGGCCAGAAGGTCTCTTACGAGCTGCAGGCCGACCGGCGCGACAGCACGAAGATGTCTGCCGTGAACCTGCAGGTCGCCTGAGGCGGCCACGGCCTAGGTTAACGTGATCTTAACGGGTCTACCGTTAAGGTTACGGAACCTTGGCCGTACTGGAGCGTTGTGAGCCCGCGGGCTCATCGCATGCTCCGCTGGCGGCCACCCGGCCGCCTGCCACGCACAGTCGCTCCGATGAGGAGCGGCGCAATGATAGAAGAAAAGACATCCATGTTGTTCGAGTTTACCCGGCGCGACGGCGCGCCGACCGTCTTCAACGACGGCACCACTTTTCACGTCGACCAGATCAGCCGCTTCGGCGAGGGCAAGAACCCGACCGACGTCAGCCACCTGATCGACCGTAGCTACGGCTATCACTCGTCCCGCGAGCTGCGTTGGCATCTCGCCGAGCGCTTCGGCCTGAAGCCGAACGCGGTGGCCCTACGCGAAGCCCATTAAGGGCTGAGCGGGACATCATCCGCCGTCACCGTACGAGGCGGGCCGCACGCGAGTGCGGACCCGCCTTTGTCATGTCCAGGGCTCGGCCTCGAAAGCGTCCCGGCCCGGAACGGGCGGGGCGGGAGAGATCGGTGCGGCGGCCTCAAGCCTGCCGCAGCAGCCCGGCCAGAGCCGCCACGTCTCCCGGATTGCCCGACAGGAGTGCATCGACCTCGCCGTTGGCCAGCGCCCGGACGTGCCGGCAATCGGGCCGGAACCGCGCCCCGGCGCAGGAACAGCGCAGGCGCGGCCCGTCGCGTCCCTCGATCAGCCGCACGTCGTAGGGCGTACCGGTGCTGCCCCGGACGACGAAGTGCAGGAGCGGCGTTCGGCTGCGAATCGGCGCCACCGCCCGCAGGGCCCGGGCCGCGATGCCGTCCGGCGACGGCGCCCCCTGCCCGGCCCGCTCCCGGACGAGGCCGAGGCGCCGAGCGAGGCTGGCGATGTCCGGTGCCCCGGCCTCGCGCGTCACCGCCAGCGCGATCTCGGCGCACGCATAGGCGTCCTCGCCGGCATCGTGGTGGCGAAAGGTCACGCCGACCCGGGCGGCCAGCGCCGAGAGCCGGTAGGTCCCTTGCCCCTGTCCGCCCTCCCCCGGCCAGTGCCGCCGGGCGAGCTGCACGGTGCAGAGCGAGGTGTAGGCCGGCTGCGACAGCCCATAGGCCTGGAGCGTCGCGGCGAGCACCCCGACGTCGAAGCTCGCATTGTGGGCGAGCACGAGGCTGCCGGCGATCTCCGGCAGGAACGGCGCCATCGCCTCGGGGAAGGACGGCGCGTTCGCCACGTCCCGCGGCCGGATGCCGTGGACCCGGATGTTTCCGGGCGAGAAGCGCATCTCCGCCGGGCGGATCAGCCGCGCTTCCCGCCGCACCACCCGCCCGCCCTCGATCCAGGCGAGGCCGACGGCGCAGGGGCTGTCGCGGCGCTCGTTGGCGGTCTCGAAGTCGATCGCGAGGGTGCGGAGGCTGGTCATGCCGGCGCTTTTCCCAGCGAAGGCGCCGTTTTTCAGGCGGCCGCCACCATCGCCAGCCACTCATCCTCCGAAACCACCTTGACGCCGTGCTTCTCGGCGTCCTTGAGCTTGCTGCCCGCGCCGGGCCCCGCCACCACGAGGTCGGTCTTGGCCGAGACCGAGCCCGAGACCTTGGCGCCGAGGCGCTCGGCCGTCGCCTTGGCCTCGCTGCGGGTCATGCGCTCCAGGGTTCCGGTGAACACCATGGTCTTGCCGGCGAAGGCGGCGGCCTGTGCCACCGGCGCTGCCCGCTCGGTCTCGACCTCGGCGAGCAGGGCCTCGACCGCCGCGACGTTGTGACCTTCCGAGAAGAACTGGATCAGCGAGGCGGTGGTGACGGCGCCGATCTCGCCGTCGTCGGCGAGCGCCCGGTAGGCGTCGCCGGGAACCTGGGCCGCTGCCCGCTCCACCGCCGCGCGCACGCCGGCGGCATCGCCGTAGGCCTCGACCAGGGCCTCGCGCTGCGGCGCCGACAGCCGCGCCACGGCGCCGCCGGCCAGGAGGTCGAGATCGGGCGCCTCCGCGGCCGCGGCGAGCAGCCGGTCGCGGGTGGTGGCGCCGACGCGGTTGAGGCTCGCGAGGGCGATCCAGTCCGGCCCGGGCTGGCAGGCGGCCGCGGCCGCCACGCCCGCCATCAGGGCCGGCATGTCGGGAAAGTGCTTGGCCAGGGCCTTTGCGGTGGCCTCGCCGACCTGCTCGATGCCGAGCGCGAAGATGAACCGGTTGAGCGGGATCGTCCTGCGCGCCTCGACCCCGGCGAGCAGGTTCTTGATCGCCTTGTCCTCGTCGTCCTTCTTCTTGGCCGCCTTCTTGACCTCCTTGCCGGCGGCGAGCGCCCGCTCGGCCGAGAGGGCCTGGCGCCGCGCCACCACGGCGGCCTTCAGGGGCTCGAAGTCGAGGCGGAAGAGGTCGGCGGGCTGGCGCACCAGGCCGGCCTCGAACAGGGTCTCAATGTAGGTCTCGCCGAAGCCCTCGATGTCGAAGGCGTTGCGGGAGACGAAGTGCTTGAGCCGCTCCTGGCCCTGCGCCGGGCAGATCAGGCCGCCGGTGCAGCGGCGCACCGCGTCGAGCTTGCCCGTGCGCGGGTTGAGGCCCCTCACCGCGTGGCTGCCGCAGGCCGGGCAGGTCTCGGGGAAGCGGTAGGGCACAGCGTCCTGGGGGCGGCGCTCCAGCACCACGTCGGCGACCTTCGGGATCACGTCGCCGGCGCGCAGGACCACCACCGTGTCGCCGACGCGCACGTCGGAGCCCTGCGCGAGGTCGGCGTCCTCCCGCAGGGACAGCCCCTGCCAGATCGGCACGCCGCTGCGGATCGCGTTGCCGTCGGCATCGACGCCGTGGACGTAATCCTCGTTGTGGAGCGTGGCGTTCGACACCACGACGCCGCCGACCGTGACCGGCCGCAGACGCGCGAGCGGGTTGAGCGAGCCGGTGCGGCCGACATTGATGTCGATCGCCTCGACCACCGTCGTCGCGCGCTGGGCCGGGAACTTGTGGGCGAGCGCCCAGCGCGGCGCCCGGGCGACGAAGCCGAGGCGGCGCTGGAGCGCGAAGGAATCCACCTTGTAGACGACGCCGTCGATGTCGTAGCCGAGCTCGGCGCGCTGCGCCTCGATCATCCGGTAATGCGCCAGCATCCCGGCGGCATCGCTGCAGAGCACCGTCAGCGGGTTCACGGGCAGGCCCCAGGCGCGGAACGCCTCGATCATCCCGTACTGGGTCTCGGCCGGCTGCGCCGACATCTCGCCGGCGGCGTAGGCGAAGAAGCGCAGGGGCCGCGAGGCGGTGATGCTGGAATCGAGCTGGCGCAGCGAGCCGGCGGCGGCATTGCGCGGATTGGCGAAGAGCGGCTTGCCGGCCTCCTCCTGGCGCGCGTTGATCCCGGCGAAATCGGCGTGCGACAGGTAGACCTCGCCGCGCACCTCGCACACGGCCGGCCAGTTCGTCCCGGCCAGCACCTCCGGGATTTCCTTGATCGTGCGGACGTTGGCGGTCACGTCCTCGCCGACCTCGCCGTCGCCCCGCGTCGCCGCGGCGACGAGGCGTCCGTCCTCGTAGCGCAGGGACAGGGACAGGCCGTCGATCTTCGGCTCGGCCGTGAAGCCGACCGGCTCGCTGGAGCCGAGGCCGAGGAACCGGCGCACCCGGTCGACGAACTCGCCGATCTCCTCGTCCGAGAAGGCGTTGCCCAGCGAGAGCATCGGCACCGCGTGCCGCACCTTGGCGAACTTGTCCGACGCCTTGGCGCCGACGCTGGCCGAGGCCTCACCGGTCCCGGCGAGATCGGGGAAGCGTGCCTCGATCGCCTCCAGCCTGCGGCGCAGAGCGTCGTACTCGGCATCCGAGATCGTCGGCGCGTCCTCGCCGTGGTAGCGCCGGTCGTGCTCCGCGATCTCCGCCGAGAGGGCGGCGTGGAGGCTCTGGGCGCTCTTTTGGTCGAGGTCGTCGAGGGCAGGGGCGCGGGTCGGGGGCATGGACGCTCTTGGGCGAATTAACGATTGCAGCGTGTCATAGCGGATGTGGGTTATGCAGATCCTGACGCTTGCTGCATCAGCGCCTCGGCCTCAGCGTGCCTCCGTTTCACGGCCTGGATCCGTCTCGGACAGCAGCGCGTCGACGGCAGTCCGCAATGGTGGAAGCTCATCGACGACGATGCCCCAGATGATAGGGTCGGCGAGGCTGTGATACTCGTGCCGCAGCACGTTCCCGATCCCGCGAATTTTGCGCCATGGGATTTCCGGCCGTCGCGCCTGGATGTCCGCCGGTACCGCACGACTGGCTTCCGAGATGATCTCTATGCCGCGTTGAACGCCGTGCTTCAGAAGCCAGTCACCCGCGTAATCCGTGAGGTCCTTGCCTGCTGTCGCGCGCAGAATGCCATCGATCGCGGTCAGCATGTCGTCGAGAGCGTGCCGGTACTCACGCGGAGCCATCAGAAAACCCTGATCGCCGATCGTTCGATGCGCTCGCGAAGCCGCGGGTGCAGGCTGTCGCGGGTAGTCACGTCGACCGGCGTGCCGAGCCTGTCCTCCAGGAAGAGCTTGATGCCGACGAGGTCGAAGCCGTTGAACCGGCTCTCGGGATCGTAGTCGATGAACAGGTCGAGATCGCTGTCGACCTGGGCTTCGTTCCGGGCGGTCGAGCCGAACAGGTGGAGCGACGTCGCGCCCATCGCCCGCACGCCGTCGGCATGGGCCTTGAGTCGAGCAATGGCGTCGTCGCGAGTCATGCACTCATGATACCGCGCGCCCGGGCGACAGGCCACGGCCGGACGGCGCTCAGGCCAGCGCCTCGCGCCGCTTCCCCATCACCCTGGCCTTCCACCCCAGCGCCGGCCGCTCGACGAAGCGCCAGGACAGGGCCGCCACCGCGAGGGTGAGGACGAGCGACGGCCCCAGCAGCAGCCAGGCCGAGGCCGTCGGGAACAGGGCGTGCAGGCTCTGCTGCACCGGCCAGCCGTACAGGTAGGTGCCGTAGGAGAGGTCCGCCCGCGGGTCGAGGACGGGGTGGCGGATCGGCGGGGCGAGGCCGAGGCAGAGCACGCCGTAGGCCTCGGCGAGGAAGAGCACGGGCGGGTAGAGGGCCGTGCCATGCACGAGCGCCGCCAGGGCCAGGAGCGCGAGCGCCAGCGGCCAGCTCAAGGTGGCGCGGTCGGCGTAGAGGAACAGGGCCGCGCCGGCGGCGAAGATCAGCGGCAGGCGCAAGGACGTCTCGAGGCCCTTGGGCATCTCGCCCTCGCGCAGGCCGGCGGCGGCGAGCGCCACCGCGAGGCCGGCGACCAGAAGGGGGGCGAGCCAGCGCCAGCGGAGCGTCCCGAGGAGCCCCGCCGCCAGGAGGCCGAGATAGCACAGAACCTCGTACTTGAGCGTCCAGACCGTCCCCATCGGGAAGCGGAAGGGGTTCTCGGAGAAGACCCCCGGCAGGGCGGCGTTGCTCTTGAAGGTGGTGAGCGTGCCCTGGATGAACCGCCACAGGGCCGGATCGCCCCAGTAGGCGGAGAGGTTCAGGCTCGTCATCAGGCTGCCGAGGCCGAGCGCCACGGCGAGCGTCGCCGCCACCAGCCCGGGGACGATGCGCAAGGCCCTGGCGACGACGTAGTCGCGGGCGCCGCGGCGCATCAGGCTCATGGTGACGAGGAAGCCCGAGACGGCGAAGAAGCCGTTCACCGCATGCTCGCCGAGCGTGTAGCCGGTCGCCCGCGCCAGCGGCTCGTCGAGGACGAGGCCGGTGGTGACGCTGAAGCCGTGCGACACCACGACGAGGAGGGCCAGCGCCAGCCTTGCCGCGCCGAAGGCGTTGTGCGGCCGGGCGAGGCCGGCCGCGACGGTGATGCCCTTCACCATGATGCCCCATCCGGCCGCGCCGCCGGCTCCTCCTCCAGCCCCTCCCGCGCCAGGGCGCTGCGGCCGCGCCGCGCCGCCCAGGCGCCGGCGACCGAACCGCCGTAGCGCTCGATCCCGGACCGCCGGAAGGCGAGCGCCGCCAGCAGCGCCTTCACGCCGTTCTTCGCCAGCATGGCGCCGGTCGGGTCGGGCAGGCCGTACTTGCGCGAGACGTAAGATCGCGACCAGGCCTGGTGCCAGCGGGAGCGGCGCACCCGGCCGGGCTCGGGCGCGCTCGAGGCCCCGCGCCCGTGGAGCGCCACCGCGCCGTGGACGTGGACGAGCGCCCTGCCCGCGTCGGCGATCCGGCGGCAGAGGTCGTCGTCCTCGTAGAACAGGAAGATGTTGGGGTCGAACCCGCCCAGCGACAGGAAGAGGTCGCGGCGCACCATCAGGCAGGCGCCGGACAGGAACGGCGCGCAGGCGTCGCCCTCGGGCGGGGTCAGGCGCCCGTGCGGGTTGGTGAGGTAGGGCGCGAGCAGCGAGCGCGGCTGGTAGAAGAAGCGCCCGTCGGCCTCGACGATGCGGGGCGCGAACAATCCCGCGTCGGGATAGGCCTCGGCTGCGGCGAGCAGCGCGTCGGCGGCGCCGGGCTGGAGCTCGACGTCGGGGTTGACGATGAGCGCGTACTCGGCCCGTCCCGCCGCCCAGATCCCGGCATTGTTGCCCCGGCCGTAGCCCTCGTTGCGGGGCAGCCGCAGCACCCGCGCACCGAGCCGGGCGGCGAGGTCCGCCGAGCCGTCGCGGCTGGCATTGTCGACGACCAGCGCCGGGACGTGCTCGCGGGCGAGCGCCGCCAGGCAGGCCGGCAGCACGCCGGCACTGTCATGGGCGACGACGACCGCGACGAGACCGGGCACCCGGGCGCGCCGGTCAGGCCTGCTTCTGCGGCAGGTTGAGGCGGATGTGCAGCTCGCGCAGCTGCTTAGGGCTAACCTCCGAGGGCGCGCCCATCATCAGGTCCTCGGCGCGCTGGTTCATCGGGAAGAGCACGACCTCGCGGATGTTCGGCTCGTTGCAGAGCAGCATCACGATGCGGTCGACACCCGGCGCGATGCCGCCGTGGGGCGGAGCGCCCATGCGCAGCGCGTTCAGCATGCCGCCGAACTTCGCCTCCAGGACCTCCTTCGGGTAGCCGGCGAGGGCGAAGGCCTTCTCCATCACCTCGGGGCGATGGTTGCGGATCGCGCCCGAGGACAGCTCGATGCCGTTGCAGACGATGTCGTACTGGAACGCCTTGATGCCGAGGATCGTCGCGTGGTCCTGCGGGTCGAGGGCCAGGAAGGCGTCGTGGTCGAAGTTCGGCATCGAGAACGGGTTGTGCGAGAAGTCGACCCGCTTCTCGTCCTCGTTCCACTCGTACATCGGGAAGTCGGTGATCCAGCAGAACGCGAACTGGTCCTTGTCGGACAGGTTCAGCTCGTCGCCGACGCGGATGCGGGCCTTGCCGGCGAGGCCCGCCGCCTTGGCCTCGGGCCCGGCGGAGAAGAACACCGCGTCGCCGGCCTTGAGCCCGGCCTTGGCGGCGATGGCGGCCTGCGCTTCCGCCGGCACGAACTTGGCGATCGGCCCGCGGCCGGTGAGCTGTCCGCCCTCCTCCTCGAACACGATGTAGCCGAGGCCGGGCGCGCCCTCGGAGCGGGCCCAATCGTTGAGCTTGTCGAAGAACGAGCGCGGCTGGGACGCCGCGCCGGGGGCGGGCACGGCGCGGACCACGCCGCCGGCCTTGATGGCGTTCTTGAACGCGTTGAAGGTCACGTCCTCGCGCAGGAACTCGTCCGTGACGTCGGCGATGACGAGCGGGTTGCGCAGGTCCGGCTTGTCGACGCCATACTTCAGCATCGCCTCGGCGTAGGGGATGCGCACGAAGCTCGGCGAGACGCGCTTGCCGTCGGCGAATTCCTCGAAGACCGAGCGCAGCACCGGCTCGACGGCCTGGAAGACGTCCTCCTGCGTGACGAAGCTCATCTCGATGTCGAGCTGGTAGAACTCGCCCGGCGAGCGGTCGGCCCGGGCGTCCTCGTCGCGGAAGCAGGGCGCGATCTGGAAGTACCGGTCGAAGCCGGCGATCATCGTCAGCTGCTTGAACTGCTGCGGGGCCTGCGGCAGGGCGTAGAACTTGCCCGGATGCAGGCGCGACGGCACCAGGAAGTCGCGGGCGCCCTCCGGCGAGGAGGCGGTGAGGATCGGGGTCTGGAACTCGAAGAACCCGCCCTCGCGCATCCGCCGGCGCAGCGAATCGATGATCGCGCCGCGCCGCATGATGTTGGCGTGCAGCTTCTCGCGGCGCAGGTCGAGGAAGCGGTACTTGAGCCGCGTCTCCTCCGGGTATTCCTGGTCGCCGAAGACCGGCATCGGCAGCTCGGCGGCGGCGCCCAGCACCTCGAGGTCGGTGATGTAGACCTCGACCGCGCCGGTCGGGAGCTCCGCGTTCTCGGTGCCGGAAGGCCGCTGGCGCACCCGCCCGTCGATGCGGATCACCCACTCGGAGCGCACCGCCTCCGCCGCCTTGAAGGCCGCGGAATCGGGGTCGATCACGCATTGCGTGATGCCGTAATGGTCGCGCAGGTCGATGAACAGCACGCCGCCATGGTCGCGGACGCGGTGGCACCAGCCGGAGAGGCGGACGGTCGCGCCGACGTCGGACGGGCGGAGCGCCCCGCAGGTATGGGAACGATAGCGGTGCATGGGCGTGTCTTCGCTGTCCAGAGTCTCGGCTGCCTCGATCGGGCCGGCAGGCCGGGCGCGCGGGCGGGCCGCCCGCACGTTAAAGCGTGCCGGCACCCATTCACGAAGGGGGGAAGCGAAGTCAAGCGCGGGGCGTCGCGCGGGCCCCGCGGACGGGTGTTCCGCGCTTGCGGAACAAACAACGAACAACTATATTATCCCCATGGATCAGCACAGCTTTTTCGGCTCGTTCGAGCCCCCGTCCGATACCCTGCCCGACCCGCCCGGCGGCACCGCCGCGACGGGCCGCGCGTCGCCCGCCATGCGCGAGGACGAGCCCGTCCAGCGGCAGGACACGTTCCTCGAGCGCCAGGACGGCGCCTGGCGCGTCCTGCCGATCGAGGGCCGGTTCGAGCTCGTCTACGAGGACGGCAACGGCGCCTGGAGCGTGCGCCGGCTGCAGGCGCACGAGCTCAAGATCGGCCCAGGGCGGGTGCTGGTCGGCGGCACCGACCGGGACCGCGACGGTTACCGGGGCTTCCGGGCCGATCGCATCCACCGCCTGACCGACCGGGATTCCGGCGAGCGGGTGGAGCGCAACATCCTCGACTGGCTCACCCGCCGGGCCGAGGCGACGCGGCGCGCCCGGGCGACGGCCCTGCGCAAGGCGGCGCGCCGGGACGGCGGATCGCGCGCGGCCTGACGGGCGCGTGCGGCGCATGGGCGCGGTGCCTTTGGGCGCACTGCGTTGAGCGCGGCGCCGTCCTGGGCCGCGGCGAACACTCTCGTTCACCACGCCGCCCAATCCCCATGACTCACGCCGTCGGCGTCTCGCCCTCGGCGGCCGGCTCCGTTATAGCCGAACCTATGAAGCTGATTACTTCGACGGAAGAACTCGCCTCCGCCTGCGCGCGCTTCGCCACGCAACCCTTCGTGACCGTCGACACGGAGTTCATGCGCGAGACGACCTACTATCCGAAGCTGTGCCTGATCCAGATCGCGGCGCCGGACGGGTCGACCGCGCTCGTCGATCCGCTGGCCGCCGACATCGATCTCGCGCCGTTCTTCGCCCTGATGGGCGACGAGCGGGTGCTGAAGGTCTTCCACTCGGCCCGGCAGGATCTCGAGATCATCTGGCTGCTCGGCGGGTTGCTGCCCCAGCCCTTCTTCGACACCCAGGTCGCCGCGATGGTCTGCGGCTACGGCGACTCGGTCTCCTACGAGCAGCTCGTCAACGACGTCGCCAAGGCGAAGATCGACAAGTCCTCGCGCTTCACCGACTGGTCGCGCCGGCCGCTCTCGGACGCGCAGCTCAGCTACGCCCTGTCGGACGTCACCCACCTGATCAAGGTCTACGAGGTCCTGGGGAAGGAACTCCTCGCCACCGACCGCGGCGCCTGGCTCGACGAGGAGATGGCCGTCCTCACCTCCCCCGACACCTACCGGGCCGACCCGGACCAGGCCTGGCGGCGCCTGAGCAGCCGGATGCGCAAGGCGCGCGAGATCGCCGTGCTGATGGAGGTGGCGGCCTGGCGCGAGCGCGAGGCGCAGACCCGCAACGTGCCCCGCGGGCGCATCCTGAAGGACGAGGCGGTGATCGACATCGCCACAGCCGCGCCGCGCAGCGTCGAGGCGCTCGGCCGCCTGCGCACGATCCCGGCCGGGTTCGAGCGCTCGCGCACCGGGGCGGACATCCTGGCCGCCGTCGAGCGCGGCCTCTCCCGCGATCCCTCGACGGTGCCGATGCCCGAGCGCGGCCGCCCCCGCAGCGGCGGCAACGGCGCGCTGGTCGAGCTCCTCAAGGTGCTGCTCAAGGCGGTCTGCGAGGAGGAGCGCGTGGCCCCGAAGATCATCGCCACCGTCGACGACCTCGAGGCTCTGGCGGAGGACGACGCCGCCGACGTGCCGGTGCTGCACGGCTGGCGCCGCGGCCTGTTCGGCGAGAAGGCCCTGGCGCTCAAGGCCGGGCGCCTGGCGCTGTCGGCGGAGAGAGGGCGCGTGGTGGTGCGGGAGCTGCCGGAGGACCGGTGAGACCCGGCGGCCCCGGAGCCGCCGCCGGGCGAGATCGGGACCCGCACGGCAACCGCGTGCAGCGATCGGCCTGATCCCCCGCAGGGACCGGGCGCAGCCGAACCGTCTTCCGCGAGGAGGCTCGTCGGCAGCGCTCCCCCACTCCGAATCTGCCAGCGACACCGTAATACCGCCGCGCCTTCGAACGGACCCGTTCGGAGGCGCAAGGCAAGCCCGAACGGGCGCCGGCGCTGATGCGCCGGACGCCTTCGCATCGACGTGTCGATGCGAAGGCGCGAGGGTATAAG
>NZ_LABY01000549.1 GCF_001043975.1 Methylobacterium variabile | reverse complement strand
GTCTCGTGGGCTCGGCTACGACGGTGGCTACGATGCCGTTCGGCGCTATGCCAAAACCTGGAAGCGCGAGTGCGCCTCGGTCACAGCTCAGGCCTTCATGCCGTTGTCGTTCACCCTGGGGCGATGCCTACCAGTTCGACTGAAGCCACGAGAAGTGCTGATCGGCGGCACGAACGTCACGGTTCCGTTAGAGGAAATGCGCCCGCATCTCCGGCGTCGAAACGTAGCGGCAGTGGTCCCATAAGGCGATTGCCCGCACCTTGGGCCTATGGCCCTCTGACACGCCGCATGAAGGGCTAAATTCACTATAAACCATTGCAAATAAACGGAAAAACGCGCGGAATTCTCCGCGCGTCTTCCTCTAAAACGTAAATTTATGCCGTTTTAGTAGTCAGAAACACCGCTAAAAACGCAATGTTTTGGTGCACGTCATGAACGCAATGTTCTGGTACTCGTCTTATGAGCAGCCGGTAGTGCTACCGCAGGTGTCGCACTTCATGCACGTTCCGTTCCGAACCAGAGTAAAGTTGGCACATTCCGGGCAAGCTTCACCAACATACCCCTTCAGCTTTGCTTCGGTTCTACGGTAGGCGATCGATGGACCAACTTCTGAACTAGGAAGCGAAAAGCCGAGTGCCACTGAAGCATCCTTCTCTTCGACCTTCAGCGCCGTGGCTCCCCGCAGGGCGTGAACGACACCCCCG
>NZ_LABY01000548.1 GCF_001043975.1 Methylobacterium variabile | reverse complement strand
TGCTCCCAGTGGCGGGTCAGGTGACAGTAGCAGGTGCCGAACGGCGCCTTGAGCACCAGTGCGAGGCTGCGGCCGAAAGCCTTTGGCTCACGCTTCACGCATGGAAACCTGTACTTCCACGCCGTGGCGAGCCGAGGCACCGAGGCCCGCATCCGCGCGCGGGTCGAACGCGCTCTCCGAAGCGAGGTATCCTATGTTCTATGATCAGGGTGCCGCGTCTGGAGCGTTCTTCACCCTGAATGAGGATAGAGAAGCATGCCCGCTTGGCGCCTAAATTATTTATTTCATGAATTTCCAAATACTAATATCATATATTAAAATTTAAGTTGATATTCATACATCGTTTAATCCACATAATAACGTCGCAGCACTAACTATATTGGAGTTGTAGAACATCGCTAAATCATTACGGTCGATTTTACGAATTCGATCCATGTCCGACGGAAGGTTGATAGCTTCGGCGGGCTTCATCGCTTGATCGAGATCGCGTTGGATGTTGGGAAGTGCTTCAGCCCGAGGTAGCCATCAACGTCAGACGTAATCC
>NZ_LABY01000547.1 GCF_001043975.1 Methylobacterium variabile | reverse complement strand
ATCGGGAGGAGCGACGGGGGTCGGGTGCGTTGGACAAGCGCCTAGCCTGCATGCCGTTCCGCGAAAAGGCCGGTCATCGCCGCGACGGACTCGCCCCGTCGGCAACGCTCCGTCAACCTCGGTGGCGTTGAGTGGGCTTTTCGCTCCCGGATCACCGCGCGATGCTCCATGTTCCTCCCCCCATTCCGGAAGCCTGCGCCGTCGCCTTCCCCGGCGACGCTGCGGTCCGGTCCGTCGCCATGGCGTGGCAGGACAGCCTGCTGCGCGAGCGCCGGATGGCCGCCAACACGGTGGAGGCCTATGCCCGCGACCTGAGGCAGTTCCTCTGCCATCTGCAGAGCCGCACCGGCGCCGTGCGCATCGCCGGGCTCGTCTCCCTCAAGCCGCGCGACATCCTCGGGTTCATGGCCGCGCGCAGAGCGGAGGGCGTGAGTGGTCGATCGTTGATGCGGTCGCTTGCGGGCCTGCGCTCCTTCGCGCGCCACCTCGATCGCGAAGGCCACGGCAGCGTGTCCGCCCTCGGCGCGATCCGCTCCCCCAAGCTCGAGCGGCGCCTGCCGCGACCGATCCCCATCGCCGCCGCCCGTGCCCTGACCGATATCGACATCCGCGCCGGGGAGACGCGCGAGCCCTGGGTTCTTGCGCGGGACGCCGCCGTCCTCGCCCTGCTCTACGG
>NZ_LABY01000546.1 GCF_001043975.1 Methylobacterium variabile | reverse complement strand
GCATCATCTTGAGCTGCTCGACCGGGGCGAAGTCGGTCGCGCTGGTATTGATCCGGATGCCGGGGATCAGCGTGTCCGGCGCAAAATCCTTCAGGCTGGCGGCCTGCTTCATCACGTTCTCACGCGTCAGGTTGTCGCCGGCCTGCTTCAGCACCTGCACCATGGTCTGCGCCGCGGCGTAGCCATAGACCAGGTTGGCGTCGGACAGATTGGCGCCCGGCAGGTACTTCTCGGCGAAAGCCATGAACTTCTTCATGCCCTCGTCATTCTTCCATTGCGGATCGGAGGCGTCTTTGAGGTACCCGGCCGACAGCACGCCCTCGGAGGCGTCAAGGCCGGCGGGCTTCATCACGGCGCCGATCGAGATCGAGACGTCGGTCATCACATGCATCGGCTTCCAGCCGAGCTCGGCGATCTTCTTGATCGCCTGTGCCGCGAATTTCGGCGTCGAGATGTTGACGAACACGTCGGCGCCGGTGTCCTTCAGCTTGACGATGTGGGAATCGATCGACGGCTCCGTTGTCTCGTAGCTTTCCTCGGCGACGATCTTGACGGACGACTTGTCGAGCACCTCCTTGAGTCCGACCAGGTAGTCCTTGCCGAAATCGTCATTGGCATAGAAGATCACGACCTTGGCATCCGGCTTGGCCTTGAGAATGTACTTGCCGAAGATCCGCGCCTCGACGCGGTAGCTCGGCTGGAAACCCATGGTCCACGGGAAATCCTTCGGATCGTTCCACTTGCTGGCGCCGGTGGCCAGGAACAGCTGCGGCACCTTCTTGGCGTTGTGATACTTCTGCACCGCGGTCTGGGTCGGCGTGCCGAGGGCGTTGAAGATCAGGAGGACCTCGTCGCTCTCGATCAGCTTGCGGGTCTGCTCCACGGTCTTCGGCGGCGAGTAGGCGTCGTCATAGGAGATGCAGTTGATCTTGCGGCCGTTGATGCCGCCCTGGTCGTTGATCATCTTGAAGTAGGCTTCCTCGGTCTTGCCGATGACGCCGTAGGCAGAGGCAGGACCACTAT
>NZ_LABY01000545.1 GCF_001043975.1 Methylobacterium variabile | reverse complement strand
GTCTCGTGGGCTCGGCCTGCACGGGACGAGCCTGGACCGGCTCGCGGAGCGGGCCGGGCTGTCGAAGGCGAACCTGCTCTATTACTTCCCCTCGAAGGAGGAGCTGTATCTGGCGGTGCTCCGCCGCGTCCTCGACGTCTGGCTCGACCCGCTGCAGGAACTCGACGCCGACAGCGATCCGGCCGAGGCGATCCGGGTCTATATCCGCGCCAAGCTCACCCTGTCGCGGGACGCGCCGCAGGCCTCGCGGCTGTTCTGCCTGGAGATCGTCCAGGGCGCGCCGCTCCTGCGGGCCGAGCTCGAAGGCCCCCTGCGCGGGCTGGTGGAGAGCAAGGCGGCGATCCTGCGCGGCTGGATCGACCAGGGCCGCATCGGTGCCCACGACCCGCACCACCTGATCTTCTCGATTTGGGCGATCACCCAGCACTACGCCGATTTCGCGGTCCAGGTAGATGCGGTCACCGGCCGAAGCCTCGACGAATCCGACTTCTTCGAGAGCACCGTGGCGAGCACGCAGGCCCTGATCCTCACAGGATTGGGCCTGCGATAGGCACTAGGA
>NZ_LABY01000544.1 GCF_001043975.1 Methylobacterium variabile | reverse complement strand
CGCGCCGGCATCTCGGAGAAGTCGTACCGCGCCAACGAATTCATCTTCATGCGCGGCGACAATTTCCAGTACTGGACCGGCATCGTTACCGGGCTGGCGCGGATGGGCATCGTCTCGCGCGGCGGCAAGGCCGCGAGCTTCGCGGGCCTCACGGCGGGCGCGTGGTTCGGCGAGGGCACTGTGCTCAAGAACGAGCTTCGTCGCTACGACGTGGTCGCGCTGCGCGATACGCGCCTCGCGATGATGGATCGCCGGACCTTCGTCTGGTTGTTCGAGAACAGCGTCGGCTTCAACCGCTTCCTGGTTGGACAGCTCAACGAGCGGCTCGGCCAGTTCATCGCGCTGCTCGGATATGGCCGCACGCTGGATGCGACCGCACGGCTGGCGCGCTCGATCGCCTCGCTGTTCAATCCGATTCTCTATCCCGAGCTTACCCTGCACCTTGAAATCACCCAGGAGGAGATCGGGGCGCTGTCGGGAATCTCCCGGCAGAACGCCAACCAGTGCCTGAAGCGGCTCGAGCGCGAGGGGCTGCTGCGGCTCGAATATGGCGGGGTCACGATCATCGAGCTCGACCGGCTGCGCCACTACGGCGAGTGAGCCGGCCCCAGACCGCTTTGAATCGGGTTTTCAAAGCTTTAAGGCCCTGATTCCAAACGATTATGCCATTAGACTTGGAGGTGGCCGGGTGCTACAGACCGGCCTCGTCGGGATCGCGCGGCCTTGCGCTCTCTGGAGATGATATGACGGCTCAGGACTCAAAGCGGCGCGTTGCGCTGATCACCGGCGTCACCGGGCAGGACGGCGCCTATCTCGCCGAATATCTGCTCGGCCTCGGCTACACCGTGCACGGGATCAAGCGCCGCTCGTCCTCGTTCAATACCGCGCGCGTCGACCATCTCTACCAGGA
>NZ_LABY01000543.1 GCF_001043975.1 Methylobacterium variabile | reverse complement strand
ACGGGGCCGGGACCGGGACCATCGCCGTCGCTCCGATCCCTCGGACGGGGCTCGGCGATGCGATCAACGACCGGCTGCGCCGGGCCGCGGCACCCCGCTGAAATTTTCTTTGCGAGTTCGTGGAACCCACTTGGGACGAGCACGTTTCCCAATCACGAAGGTCGGTTCAGCCCCCAAATGACCTTCCTCCTTTCAAGGCTCGGATTTATCCGAGCCTTTTTTCTTGTTTGCCCATCATCGGCTCACGAAGAGGCCCCGCGTCATGCGCGGGACTCAACACGTGGTTAGGCGAGCTCAGCCGGCGAGCTTGGCGGCGATGCCGGCCACGTGCCTGCCCTGGTAGCGGGCGCCATCGAGCTCGATGCCGGCCGGCTGGCGGCTTCCATCACCATCGGCGATCGTGGAGGCGCCATAGGGCGTGCCGCCCTTCACCTGCTCGACACCGTTCTGCCCGGCGAAGGAGTAGGGCAGCCCGACGACCACCATGCCGTGATGGAAGAGCACGGTGTGGAAGCTCGTGAGCGTCGTCTCCTGACCGCCATGCTGGGAGGCGGTGGAAGTGAAGACCGAACCAACCTTGCCGATCAGCTTGCCCTGGGCCCAGAGACCGCCGGTCTGGTCGATGAACTGCTTCATCTGGGCGGCCATGTTGCCGTAGCGTGTGGGCGTACCGAAGATGATCGCGTCGTAATCGGCGAGTTCGTCCACCGTGGCGATGGGCGCCTGCTGGTCGAGCTTGTAGTGGGACTGCTTGGCGACCTCGTCGGGGACGAGTTCCGGCACGCGCTTCACGGTGACTTCGGCCCCGGCCTCGCGGGCACCCTCGGCGACGGCATGCGCCATCTGCTCAACATGTCCCCAGGACGAGTAATAA
>NZ_LABY01000542.1 GCF_001043975.1 Methylobacterium variabile | reverse complement strand
CGCGACGCCACTATCGCTCCTCGTCGCTCGGACCGTGACGATCTGTTCGGCGGTCGCGATGGCTGTCTTTTTTTTTTTTTCCGTCACCGACGCGATCCGGCTCGGAGCGATCGGCTTCGACGCGGTCAAGCTGATCGCGCTGGCCCGGTTGGAGCGACGACCGCCCCGGCTCGACCTGGCGGCCTATCCGCATCTGCCCAGGACCGCGGTGAGAACGACCGTGGCCGCCGACTACGCGGTGCTGGTACCGGAGGTGGCCGCATGAGCGCGGCGCGTGACGAGACGATGCCGGGCGGCACCACCGGCGGCACGCCGGGGATCCTGCTCGCCCACCACCTCAAGCAGCTGAAGCTGCCCACGGTGCTGCGCGAGTACGACAAGGTCGCCCGGGAGTGTGCCCAGGGCGGCATCGACCATCCGCGCTACCTGCTCCGGCTGGTCGAGCTGGAACTCATCGATCGCGAACGGCGCATGGTCGAACGCCGGATCCGGTCGGCACGCTTCCCGGCGGTGAAGAGCCTCGACACCTTCGACTTCACCGCGATCCCGAGCCTGAACAAGATGCTTGTGCTGGAGCTGGCGCGCTGCGGCTACATCCTCGGCCGAGAGAACGTCATCGCACTCGGCAACTCCGGCACCGGCAAGACCCACATCGCCT
>NZ_LABY01000541.1 GCF_001043975.1 Methylobacterium variabile | reverse complement strand
GTCTCGTGGGCTCGGCATGTGCACGATCCTCGCTCGGTCAAGCAGCGCCTGCGGGATGCCGGCCAGGGAATTTGCCGTGGCGATCCAGGAGACCGGTGAGATGTCCACGGGGCATTCGAGCGACGGGTCGTGGTACCGCGATGCGTTCTCCGGCTCGATCAACGTGAGCAGCCCGTCGACAATTCGCCCGTTGTCCGAGCGGCTCCCCGCCTTGTCGAGCTCGTCAACCACGATGGCAACGGTCGCCCGGAGGTCGCGCTGGATGGCCTGCAGGGGCACGCACGCCCTCGATGAGTTCCACTGGCGCGACGTACCTATGATCGACCCGTCTGCCGACCCAGCCGCGCTGTAGACCGTGACCGGGAGGCCGAGGATTTCGCAGAGCCGCCGGGCCGCCCGTGTCTTTCCGGCGCCCGGTTCGCCGACCAGAATCGTGAACGGCAGGCGAGCGTATGGCCTTCCGACCTGCGTGCGTAGGATCCCGTCGATCTCGCTCCGGAGGTGTGGGAACTCCCGCGAGAGGGTGGTCGAGGCCTCCGCGAGATCGGGCACCGGGGTGAGCGGCAGCAGGGCACCGGCCACCGTCTTCCACTCCTTCTGGGCGGACGTGTTCAGGTG
>NZ_LABY01000540.1 GCF_001043975.1 Methylobacterium variabile | reverse complement strand
TTCGCTCTGATATGTTTATATTCGTCCTGCTTCTCCGTCGTGTCCCTGCCCCTCCATCCCTACCTGACGCAGGGTCACCCCTTCACATCTCCCTCTCGTATCCCTTCTTTTTTTTTGCTGAGGCTCATCAACGCGGTGGTGCGCCTTCATCAGGGCACGCTCGCGCTGGAAGACAACCGGCCGGGACTTCGCGTCGTCATGACCCTCCCGGCCTGAAACTGTCTTACAAAACTCCCGGTCACCGTCGTCTCTCGCTCACGGCACAACGGCGCAGCGGGAGTTTGTCTTGAGAGATACAAAGCAAGAAGAACGGCTTGGTCACGACTACGCAACCAAAGGAGTCATCTGCGCGGTCGAGGCGCCATTGCGGAGCTTCCAAAAAAGTATCTGAGCAAATTGGCGCGGGGCGATCCAACTGAGGGCGTATCACTTCGCATGATGTATGGCGTCTCGTCCGAAGTCCTCGCGCGCAACACAATCCCACGCTAACCCGGCCCGCATGCAACCCGTGATCCTTCCGGAACCCGAAACCCTGTCCCGCGAGCAACTTGAAGCCGAGGTGCGCAACCTGCGCGCCCAGTCGGCCTCGCTCGCCCAGATGTTCGAGCAAGCCCCGAGCTTCATTGCCCTGCTGACCGGACCGGAGCATCGTTTCGCGCTGACAAACGCCGCCTACCAAAGGGCCATCGACCACCGCGACGTGGGCGGGTGCACGGTTGCAGAGGCTCTGCCGGACGCGGCCGCCCAAGGCTACGTCGACCTGCTCGACGACGTCTTCCGCTCGGGCAAAGCACACCGGGCGACCGGTGCCAGGTACGCCGTCCAGGCCGTACCGGGCGGTCCGATCAACGAGCGCTACCTCGATTTCATCTACCAGCCCATCACCGACGCGTATGGGGGTATCAGCGGCATTTTCGTGGAAGGGCACGACGTCACCGAGCGGACCCTCGCCGAGATCGCCCTGCGGGAGAATGAGGCCCGCTACCGAACCCTGTTCGAG
>NZ_LABY01000054.1 GCF_001043975.1 Methylobacterium variabile | reverse complement strand
GCAGGACGAAGAACGGCGGGGTGAACCAAAGGGCGGCGAAGGGCGTGCGCGGGGTCGCGCCCCGGTCCCAGGGGTAGAGGCCGCCGAGGCTGAGGAGCACCGGCAGCAGCAGGAGGCCGGCGATCGGCAGGAGGCCGAGCAGGCGGCGCAGGGAGGCGGCCATCGCCCCGGCGGCGAAGCCGGCGAGCTCGAGCCCCATCAGCAGCGGCAGGGCGCCGGCCGGCAGGGCGACCAGCACCAGCCAGGCGGCGAGGTAGGAGGGCATGACCGGGCTGCCGGCGGCGCCGGCGAGCGCGCAGACCGCCAGCGCGACGGCGCCGAGGGCGAGGGAGATCGGGCGGCGGCTCACCGGCGCTCTCCGCGCCCGGCATCCGGGCCTCGAGCGGCCGCGACCCCGGCCTGGTCCTCGGCCGGCAGGCTCGCCAGGACCGCGCCCTGGCTCAGCTGCAGGGCGCGCAGGTAGGCGACGATGGCCCAGCGGTCTGCCGGGGGGACCTGGGCGGCGTAGGAGAGCATGGTGCCCTTGCCGTGGCTGATGACGTCGTAGAGGTGGGCGGCCGACGCGGCGCGCAGGCGGGCGTCGTGGAACGAGGGCGGCCGGGGATAGCCGCGCTGCACGATCAGCCCGTCGCCGTGGCCGGTGCCGCCGTGGCACGGCGTGCAGAACACGTCGTAGCGCTCCTGCCCCCGCGCCAGCAGGGCGGGGCTGGCGGAGGCCGGCTGCGGCACCGGCCGGTCGGGGCTGGCGCGGGCGACGGTGCCGGGCACGGGGTGGCGCATCGTCTGGCCCTGCGGGAAGAACGGGTTGCTGTCCCAGGTCTTGGCCTTGGGCTGGCTCACCATGTTGGCCTGGTCGCAGCCCGCGAGCGCGAATGGCAGCAGGAGGAGGGCGGCGCGCCTCACAGCGGCACCCTCCGGACCATCAGCGGGCGCCCCTGCGGCAGGCGCGCCAGGGCCCGCTCGATCCGCTCCGGGTCGAAGCGGGGTCCCGCCGCCTCGAGGGCGAGGAAGAAGCGGTCCTCGCTCGCCCGGGTGAAGCCGGGAATCGCGAAGGCCGGGTGGTTGAGCCGCGGCAGGCGGTTCTGGAACAGCAGCGCCAGCACGGTCGCGAGCCCGCCGCACAGGGTGCCGAAGGACACGCTCGGCACCATGAAGGCCTGCCAGGAGAAGCGCGGCCGCCCGCCGACGTCGAACACGTAGTCGATGCCGGAGGCGTAGAGGCACATCAGCATGAACGCGGTCCCGCCCGCCAGCGCCGTCCCCAGCGCCAGGAGCGGCAGGATCCCGGCCGGGCGCCCGAGGGCGTCGGCGGCCCGGGCCATCGGCACCGGTCCGTAGGTCTCGATCCGGGCACCGTAATCGCGCTCCTTCAGGGCCCGCACGGCCCCGGCGAGGTCGCCGGCATCGTCGAACTCGGCGCTCACGCCCCAGAGCGGCGCCTGCGCGGTCTCGGCGAGGGTCGGTGCCCGCTCGCCGCTCGGCCGCCCGTCCGGGTGCCTCTCGGCGAAGCGCCGGGTCTCGGCGATCGAGACCATCGGCAGGGTGCGCAGGCCGAGGAGCAGGAGGGCGAGGAACAGCCCGACCGAGCCGGCGAGCGTCGCGAGACCCCAGGCGCCCATGGCGTAGGGGTGGGCCGAGGAGGGCAGGAAGTCGTGGCTCAGGGTCACGATCAGCAGCATGAAGTGGTCGCCGAAGCTGCCGATGGCGGCCGCGATGCCGACCAGCGCCACGGCGAGGCCGGAGCGGCGGAACCGGGAGAACCAGAACAGCTGCACCGGCAGCAGGGCGAAGACCACGATGATCCAGAACGCCCAGGCGTGCGAGCCGGCGAGGCGGCGCACCAGCACCGCCCGGTCGAAGGCGTCGCCGTGCAGGAGGCTCGAGAAGATCTCGGTGGCGTAGCAATAGGCCGAGGCGAGGCTCAGGCCCAGCATCAGGCGGGCCATCAGGGCGATGTGCCGCCCGGTGATGAGCGCCTCGAGGCCGAGCGCCCGGCGCACCAGCACCGCCAGCGCCGCGGTGACGCCGACGCCCGAGAGCAGCGAGGCGGCGAGGAAGGTGACCGGCAGCAGGGTGTCGTGCCAGCCCGGCAGCACCGTGCCGGCGAGCATCACCGAGGCCCCGGTCTGGAGCGCCACGACGAGGACGAGGGCCAGCACCGAGAGGGTGCGGGTCGCGACGAGCCAGCGCTCCCAGTGCGTCGCCGCCCCGCGCCAGCCGAGCGCCAGGATGCCGTAGACCTGCGCCTTGAGCAGCGTCGTGCGCCGGCGCCGGCCGCGTCCCGCGTCGGCGGCCCGGCCCTCGGCCAGGGCCGCCTCGAAGGCGCGGTCGCGCAAGGCGGCGAGGTCGGGCAGGAGCCCGACGTACCACAGGCCGAGGCAGACCCCGAGGAAGCTGACGATGTCGACCGCGTCCCAGACCAGCGGCGAGCGGAATTGCGGCCACAGCCCCAGGGTGTTGGGGTAGGGCAGGGTCCAGTAGAACACCCAGGGCCGCCCGAGATGGATGATCGGGTAGAGGGCAGCGGCGGCCGCCGCCAGGATCGCGGTCGTCTCGGCGATGCGGTCGATGCCGGAGCGCCAGGCGGCGCCGGTGAGCCGCAAGGTGGCGGAGGTGAGCAGCGCCCCGCAGGCGATGCCGATCCACCAGTCGTAGGCGACGATGTCGAGGGCCCAGACGACCGGGTTGTTGTTGTGCCAGACCCCGACGCCCTCGAGGAGCAGCCAGGCCAGCGCCGCGGCGAACACGCCGAGGAGCCCGCACGCCCCCGCGAAGGCGATCCACCAGGCCCGCGAGCAGGCGCGGGCCGGGGCCCCGGTCACGGCGCGCCCGATCGAGGCGAAGTCCTCGGCCTCGCCGAGCAGCCCGGCCCGCGGCGGCAGGGGGGTCACGGTGCCGCTCACAGCGCGCCCCCCGGCTTCGCCGTCGCCGCGGCGTCCTCGACGAGGCGGGCGAGATAGGTGGTCCGCGGCCTGGTGTTGAGCTCGGACAGGAGCCCGTAGTTGCGCGGGTCCGCGGCAGCCGCCGCGACGCGGCTGCCGGCGTCGCGCAGGTCGCCGAAGGTGATCGCCCGGGTCGGGCAGGCGCCCTGGCAGGCGGTCTCGACGGCGCCGTCGGGGATCGGGGCGTGGTCGCCCTTCGTCGCGTCGATCCGCGCCGCGGCGATGCGCTGGACGCAGTAGGTGCACTTCTCCATCACGCCGCGGGCCCGCACCGTCACCTCCGGGTTGCGCTGCTGCTGCTGCACCGGGGCCGTGTCGCCGGAATAGTCGAGGTAGTTGAACCGCCGGACCTTGTAGGGGCAGTAGCTCGAGCAGGCCCGGGTGCCGACGCAGCGGTTGTAGACCATCAGGTTCAGCCCCTCGCGGTCGTGAACCGTGGCCTCGACCGGGCAGCCGACCTCGCAGGGCGCCTGCTCGCAATGCATGCAGGGCACCGGCATGAAGTGGGTCTTCGGGGCGTCGAGCCCGCCCTCGTAGTAGCGGTCGATCCTGAGCCAGTGCAGCCAGCGGCCGAGAGCCACCTCCTCCCTGCCCACGACCGGGATGTTGTTCTCGGACTGGCAGGCGGTGACGCAGGCGTTGCAGCCGATGCAGGCGTCGAGGTCGATCACCATGCCCCAGGCGCGCTCGGCCCCGTAGCGGCCCCCGGGCGAGGTCGGGGCCGGGGGATAGAGCGAGGGCAGGGCCTCCCGGGAGGCGACCGGCGTCGCGGCGCCGACCGCCTGCACGCGGACGAAGTCGTGCCCCTCCATCGTGCCGTGGTTCTGGGTCGTCACCGGCGGCGCCCGGCGCCCGGTTGCGGCGAGCGTCGCCTCGGCGATGCGCCAGGGCGTGGCGCTGCGGCGCAAGGGGTAGGCGTCGTAGCCGAGGCCGTCGGCGAGCTGCTCGGGCGTCCGGCGGCCGTAGCCGAGGCTCACCGTGACGGTGTCCTCGGCCTGGCCCGGCTGGATCCAGACCGGCCCCTCGATCCGCCGCCCCTCGGCCTCGAGGGCGACGACATCGCCCTGCCTCAGCTCCTCGCGCTCGGCCAGCACCGGGCTCACCGCGATCACGTTGCCCCACACCACCTTGGTCAGGGGCTTGGGCAGCTCCTGCAGCCAGGCGAGGTTCGAGACGCTGCCGTCCCACACCGTGGGGTCGGGCCGAAACAGCACCTCGACCCGCCGGGCCGGGCCGGCCGGCGAGGCGGCGCGGATGGGGGCCGCCGGTGCCGGGACCAGCGCGCCGACGGGCTCCGGCGGCAGGGCGGTGCCAGCGAGGAAGCCCGCCTGCAGGAAGGCCTCGCGCCGGGCCGTCCAGGCGGCGTCGTCCTCCCCGGGCCGGCGCCAGTGGGCGTCGAGGAGGGCACCGCCGTCCTTCGCCTCGGCATCGGTCAGGATCGAGAGGATCTCCGGCACGGAGCGGCCGTCGTAGAGCGGGCGCACCGTCGGCTGGATCAGCGTCACGGTCCCGTCGAGGGACCGGGCGTCGCCCCAGGATTCGAGCGGGTGGGTGAGCGGCAGGTTCCAGTCGCAGTGGAAGGCGGTCTCGTCCTGGTAGAGCCCGGCATGGATCTTGAGCGGCACCCGGGCGAGCGCCTCGAGGAAGCCGAGGTCGCCGGGGGCGTCGTAGACCGGGTTGACGTCGAGCATCACCAGGGTCTCGACCTCGCCCCGGCGCATCGTCTCGGCGAGGGCCGCCAGGGGCTCGGCGTCGAGGACCGGCACCGGCGCGGTGTGGAACACGGTGCGGCCGGTATTGCCGAAGGCTGCGTTGAGGCGGTGGACCTGGGCCAGCAGCTCCGGCCCGGCCTGGGCGCCGGCCAGCACCACCCCGCTGCCCCGCGCCGCGTCGAGCGCCGCGAAGGCCCTCGCGCGCCAGGCCGCCGCCGGGCCGCTCCGGTCCTGCGCCGCACCGCCCCCGGCCTCGGCCAGGAGGTCGCGGACGATCGCGGCGATCCCGTCGGAGCCGACCGCTAGGGGGGCGTCGGCCTTGGCCGAGGTCAGGCTCGGGCTCGGTCCCGCATGGTGGAGGGCGAGCAGGCGCCGCGCCGCGGCCGCGGCGCGGCGGGCGTCGATCCAGTCCCGCGCCTGGCCGACCTGGCCCGGCCCGGGATCGAGGACGTCGCCATCGAGGGAGACCACGACCCGGGCCCGATCGAAGCGCCAGCGTGTTTCGAGGGGACGGCCGTAGGCGAGGCGAGCGCCCTCGTAGAGGGCCTCGCGCCCGACCGGGGCCGAGACGTGCCAGCGCATGCCGGGGAAGTCCCGGCGCATCGCGGCGATCTGGGCGGCGAGCGACGGCGAGGTCACCGGCCCGGTGAGGAGGTGGAGCCCGCGTCCGCCCGCGGCCGCCTTCAGGGCGGCGAAGCGCCCGGTCATCGCGGCGCGAAAGGCCTGCCACGAGCTCGGCCGGCCGAGATGCTGCGGCGTCTGCAGCCGGAACGGATCGTAGAGCCCGAGCACCGAGGATTGGGCGAACACGTCGGTGCCGCCGCGGCTCCAGGGGTGGTCGGCATTGCCCTCGATCTTGAGCGGGCGGCCGTTGCGCGTGGTGACCGTGATGCCGTTGGCGAACCCGTCGACGAGCGCCGCCGAGGCGTAGGCGAGCGGCGCACCTGGGATGATCCGCTCGGGCTGGCGGACGTAGGGCACCTCCTGCGCGCGCCCGTCGGGCTGGCCGCAGGCGGAGAGCCCGCTCAGCGCGAAGGAGGCGGCCATCAGCTTGAGGAAGCCGCGCCGGTCCGGCGCCGCGGCGAGCCGGGCGGCGGCGGGGTACTCGGTGTCGAGGAAGGCCCGGAACTCGGGCGAATCCGCCACCGCGTCGAGGCTGCGCCAGAAGGCCGGCCCGTTCCCGGCGGCGAGACGGGCGCGGAGCGATGCGAGGTCGGCGCTCATGAGGGGGGGATCCCGCGATCGCTCATCGGTGGCAGATCCCGCACTCGGTCAGCCGCTCGCCGCCGCGGATGTGGTACTGGCGCACCAGTTCGGGCCCGATCTCGGCCTGGTTCGCCGGCGGGCTCCAGGACATGTTGAGGATCTGGTCCTTCGGCCGCACGTACTTCTCGGGGTTGCGGTGACAATCGAGGCAGAAGCTCATCTCGAAGGCGTTGGCCCGGTAGGTGAGCTGCATGTCGGTGACGCTGCCGTGACAGGTCGAGCAGCCGATGCCGTTGGTCACGTGGACCGCGTGGTTGTAGTAGACGTAGCCCGGCAGCTTGTTCAGGCGGGTCCAGACCAGGGGCTGGTCCTTGGCGTAGCTCGCCCGCACCGGCTCCAGCATCTCCGAGCCGGACCAGATCTGGGTGTGGCAGGTCATGCAGGTGTGGGTCGGCGGGATGCCGGCCGTGGCCTGGGTCTCGACCGTGGTGTGGCAGTAGCGGCAGTCGATCTTCAGCTCGCCCGAATGGTGCTTGTGGCTGAACGGCACCGGCTGGGCCGGCGCCACCCCGACCCCGGTGACGTAGGAGGAGCGCACGAGACCCGCTCCCACCACCGGGAGCGCCGCCAGGCAGGCGGCGCCGGTGAGGAGCGCGAGGCGCAGGAGGGCGTCGGCGCCCGGCGCGAAGAGCTGGCGCACGGCGTCAGGCCCCGGCCCGCACGGGCACGCCGCGACGCGGACCCGCCGGGCCGCCCTGGTTCAGGGCACGCGTCACGCTCTGCACGCCGTCCTCGTCATGCCGACACCGCTTCAGATCGGAACGATGCCAGGCTACGTGGCGCGGGGCCTGGCCATGGCCAGATGCCCCTGAGACGGGAAAGACGGGAGTCCCGCGCGACGCGGCCGCCGCCCGGTGGTGAAAACGATGCGTGCGCAAGAACCTGGGCGGCCTGGCGCGGGGCGGTGCCGCTCGGGGTGCGACAGCGTGGCGTCCGCGCGCCGGGCCGCGAACGCGCCGCGCCTCACGCCTCGGCGGAGCGGGGCTCGACGGCCCGCACCATCAGGGTAGCGCCCGCGCCGTAGCCGGGCGGCGGGGCGTCCGGGATCGGCCGGAAGCCGTGGCGGCGCCAGAAACCGGCGGCGGTCCCGACCGCGACGAGGACCGCCTCGGGCAGACCGCGCCGCGCGGCCTCCCCCAGCATCAGGTCGACGAGCGCGCCGGCGGCGCCGCACCCCCTGGCCTCCGGCCGCAGCGCGACGTCGTGGATGCACCAGGCGCCCGCCGGCTCCGGCAGGGCGCCGAGGAGGGCGTCGAGGTCCGGCACCGTCCGGGCCCGCCAGGGATGGCCGACGGCATAGCCGAGGACCGCGGCCCCGCCTCTGGCGAGGATGAAGCAGCCGTCGGGACAGAGCCGCAGGCGCTCGGCGACCACGGCGTCCTCCTCCGGGTAGGCCGGGTGGACGAGGGCGGCGATGACGGAGACGGCCGGCAGGTCCGCCGCCCGCATCGGCCGCCAGCAGGGCCTGCGCTCGCTCAGCGGGGGGCCTCGTACTTGAACTCCGGGGCGGCGAGGAGCTGCGCCTTGGTCAGCCGCACCTCGGCCTCCGCCACCGTGCCGTCGCGGGTCGCCAGCACGGTGGCGCGGCCCCGGGGCTGATCCGGCGCCGCGACCGAGCCGGTCGCGTCGTCGACCGTGCCGCTGCGGCGGGCCGGCACGGCGGCGAGCGCCTGGTCGGTCACGGTCGCGCCCGGCATCGTCGTCGGGCCGGCGGTTTGCGCGGCGGCGTCGCTCGGCGCGCGCTCCGGCGTGGTGTGCGAGGGCGGCGCCCCCGCCGCGGCGCTCCCGGTGTTCCAGGCCAGCTTGTCGAAGGGCACCGCCACGGCCTTCTGGCCGATGCCGAGGAAGCCGCCGACGCCGA
>NZ_LABY01000539.1 GCF_001043975.1 Methylobacterium variabile | reverse complement strand
CATTGGCTTGGACGCTCTTGCGACCACCCAGGTCGATGAGCCCAGCCACGTAGAGTGGGCACATCGCCCGGCGTGCCTGATGCGACAGGGCAGACAGGAACGGCTGTAGCCATCGATCCAGATCGTCATGCCATCCGCCCGCATCCGACATCGCGATCACCCACGTCTATCGCCGTGGCATGCGAAGCCGCTATAACTGGATGCGTTCCCTTAACCTGCCAAAGTAGTGCTGGTGTCGTTAAGTGCTAGCGTACCCAACAAACAGACGGTCCACTCCGTCTGCAAGTAGCTATGGATCCGCTGGTTTCGCCCCGAGGGCGAGAACTGTCTCTCGGTGCATGCGCCGCAGCATGACGATATCCTAGCTTCGATCTATCTTTCGTGGAAGCCGCACAGCAAATATATGGGCGCAACTCGGTGAGGATCAGATAAATCATAAAAGATTAATCGCCGCCGTTCTGAACACAAAAGAACAGATTTGGAGAATTGTTGCGAGTTATTTCGACATAGTCTATTCTAACAATTGATTTATCATTCGATTATCTATTTCAAAGCAGAGTATTGCGGCCATTATTAATGGCGGGCGCGCTCAGAAGTACCGGCCGAGAACCACCAAGAGACCGAGTGTCAGGATCGCCAGCATCGTCGCCCTCAGGAAATCGCGGCTGGCCGCTCGCCTGACATGCGGTCGAACCCGCCGCCGCCCACGCGGGCTCGATCCCCAATCCTCCCACCGGCGGGAGCCCTTCTTGCCCATCTCCGTCAAACCCTGTCAGACCGGAAGAGTGGCAGCCTCGTCCGCGAGCGCCTCG
>NZ_LABY01000538.1 GCF_001043975.1 Methylobacterium variabile | reverse complement strand
TGCTCCTGACGGGACGGAACGTCGCTTCCGCCTCCGCGTCGCGCTGGCCGAGGAGCGAAACGTGGTCGCCCGGCACGGCGACGAATTGCGCCCTCGGTCCGGCCATGGCCGCGAGGTCGCGCCCATGTGCCACCGGAATCACGGGATCGTCGGTGCCGTGGACGATGAGGATGCGCCCCGCTGCATCGCCGATGCGGCGATCCGAGCGCCAGGTGTCGCGCAGGAGCAGCCCGGGCAGCAGAGGGAAATGTTCGCCGACGAGACGGGCGAGGGAGACGAAGGGCGCTTCGAGATAGAGGCCGAGATGCGGTGCGCGCGCGGCCACTGCGACAGCCACCGCCGCCCCCATGGAATGGCCGTGGAGCAGGATCGGCGCACCGGGGGCGCGGTGGGAAACGAAGCGGTAGGCGGCCATCCCGTCCTCGATGAGACCGGCCTCGCTCGGGGAGCCGGTCGAGCCCGGATAGCCGCCATAGGCGATGGCGAGGCTGCCCCAGCCGGCATCCCGCCAGATCCCGCTCGAGAAT
>NZ_LABY01000537.1 GCF_001043975.1 Methylobacterium variabile | reverse complement strand
AGCGAGGCGAGCGAGGCGCTCCAGCAGTTCTCGACCCCCCTGCCCCTCGGTTACGTAGCGGCCCTCGCTTGCGCCCTGCGCCCGGGCGAGGCCTTGCTGGAGCCCTCGGCCGGCACAGGCCTGCTCGCGATCCACGCCGAACTCACCGGCGCGCGACTCCACCTCAACGAGCTGGCCTCCACCCGAGCGGGCCTGCTCCGAGCGCTCTACCCGACCGGCTCGGTCACCCAGCTCGACGCCGCTCAGATCCACGACCGGCTAGCCGACGACGTCGCGCCGAGCGTGGTGCTGATGAACCCGCCGTTCTCGGTCGCGGCCCATGTCGAGGGGCGCTATCGCGACGCGACCGCCGATCACCTCCGCTCCGCCCTCGCCCGCCTTCCGCGCGGGGGGCGCCTGGTCGCCATCACCGGCGAGAGTTTCCGGCCCGATCGCCCGGCCACGGCCAAGGCCTTCGCGGCGCTCAGCGACCGGGGCGGGCGGCTGGTGTTCTCCGCCGGGCTGTCCGGCCGCTCCTACGCCAAGCACGGCACCACGGTCGACGTGCGCCTCAGCGTGTTCGACCGGCTGCCGGGCGGCGAGACGGGCGCGCACGT
>NZ_LABY01000536.1 GCF_001043975.1 Methylobacterium variabile | reverse complement strand
CCTTTAGTCAGTTGGCGGGATCGACGTTGCGCCCTGCGAGCAGCTTCTCGCGCTCGTCGAGATTGGCCTTGGCCTCGTCGAGGCGATCGCGGACATTTTTGATGGCCTCCGACACTGCCGGTTTCGGCGCCGACGGTTTCGCGGCTGGAGCGGGTGCTGCCGAAGTGGGTGGGGCGGCGGTGGGCGCCGGCTTTGACGGCTCCATCTGCGCGGGAGCGGCGGGTGCCGTCTGCGCCAGGGCTGGAATGGGATTCAGAGGGGAGGCACTCATCCACGCGGCAAGGAGCGCTGCATGTCGCATTCTGCCCTTCGAAAATCCCAGTTCCATGTCGTTCCTTTCATTGGATTGGTACGCCCGCCCCTTTGGCGTCGGCACACGGGCCCTGTGCGGCGGGCCGGTCGCTCCAGGCCCCGTCTCCGGCAAGAGTGATGGCCTTTAGGGAAGCGTCAGCCAAGGCACGTCGCGCGCCGGAGGTGGCATCGGATCCAAAATCGAATTGTCGGATGGCCGATCAATGGGGCGAAAGGGTGCCGCCGACGCATCATTCGCCCGGTCCTCCCGAAAGAGTGTGGGCCGCGACGTCGCGAATCTTCCGGGCAACCTTCACA
>NZ_LABY01000535.1 GCF_001043975.1 Methylobacterium variabile | reverse complement strand
TCGGTCCTCAGGCGTGGATCGGACAGCATCAACGCATGGGTGCGCGCATGGTGCCGAGGGATCAGGAAACGGCCGTCAGCTTGTCGGCCATGGACTGCTCCTTGTCCCGCCGCGACGAGAAAGCCATGGTGAAGAACACCCGCTGAACGCCGAGCTGGCTCAGCTTCTCCTCGCAGAGTTCGATGAGCCGGCAGATGTCGGCGAGTTCGCCCTCGATGTTGGTGCCGTTGGCATGCATCTCGGCGTTGAGGTGGCTGGCCTCGAGGATGGCCTTGATCTCTTTCACGTAGGAGGAGACGGAAGGGCCGACGCCCATGGGCACGATGCACAGATCCGCGACGACTTTCATGGACGTTCTCCTTGGGAATGCAGGTGAAACGGGCCGGCCGATCCCCGTGATCTTATAGGCTGCTCGCTGGCCTGCGTCGCCAGCGCCCAGGGGCCAATGGGAACGGCCGGGCGCCCGGTCCGTTGATGGGCATACCTCACAGCAGGACATTTCGAATGCGCAAGCTCGCACTCCTATCGGCCGCGGCCGTCAGCCTTGGTGCCCTCCTGGCGGCAGCCCCTGCGGAAGCCCGTGGCTGGGGC
>NZ_LABY01000534.1 GCF_001043975.1 Methylobacterium variabile | reverse complement strand
TCCCCTTTCGGGAGATCTGAGCCGTCGCTTGACCGCCCTGCTCTGCCCAACTGGTCGACACCGGATCGGGACGATTCTGTGGAGCTGCGAGAGCGGCCACCCTGAGGAAGCGCGCATCGCTGTCGAGAGAGGCGAACGCGTCCTCCATCACAGCCTCCTCGATCGCCTTTGCGACAGAAGCCGTCTTCAGCTGCTCCGCGAGAGCCAGCCAACGACGGCGGCCTGCTTTGGGGGCAGGTCCGATCCTGTTCACGATCGATTCCGGGATCGCGCGTGCAACAGCGATCAGCTTCGACAACTCCCCTTTGTCCGTCGACAGGGCATCGATGATGATGGGGCGCTCGAAGCCACGGTCCTCGAGCCTGCGGGCAAAAACCGCCTTCTCGATATAGGTCAGATCCTGGCGGGCTGAATTCTCGAGCCCCTGGGCGACGACGAGTTGGGCATCGTCCAGCGCACGCACGACAGCCCGAACGTGCCGTCCGAGTTCTCTGAGGGCTCGCAGGCGCCGGTGCCCATAGGCAACCTGATATCGACCGGGGCGATCGGGATGCGGTCGGACGAGGATTGGAACTTCCTGCCCACGCTCCTCGATGAGGCGCTTGAACTCGGCGAAGCTGTCGCCGTGATTGTCGAGGCGATCCCTCACGAAGGACGGATCGATCAGCGCCGGGTCTATGTCGATGATCGTCTCGCCTCGGGCGAGCGCTTCCTGAAGAACCCGCCGATCCTCGTCCAGCCGATTGAGCGACAGGCCCATTGTGCGGACGGGCCCCGCCAAAACCCTTCCGTCCTGGGCCGTCTCACCGAGGCGAGAGTTGGCCATGGCCAACTTT
>NZ_LABY01000533.1 GCF_001043975.1 Methylobacterium variabile | reverse complement strand
CCTGCGATGGGGCCCGGGTGCCAGGAAGGAGCCCGAGCCTGTCTGGCGAGCCGCAGGGTTGTCTCCTCGAAAGCGTCCTGAACGGACCGATCAGGGACCAGGTCGGTCACGAGCGCGGCCAGGCGGTCGTAGCTGCCACGCGGGATACGGACCTCCGAGGACGCGTCACGATAGAGAACGATGTCGCCGTCCTGAACGAGCGTGAAACCGCTGCGCTTGTAGGAGACCGAAGCCTCATCGCCGAGCTGGAAGCACTCGATGAGCTCGCCGACGTCATCGACGCCGGTCGCCGTGATGAAGGCCCCACCGAGGATCAGCGTCAGGCGCAGGTCGGCTGGATCCCCAACCTCTAGACGGAGGTTGGTGGTGCCGTCGAAGATGGCCTTCACCGTTGCCCAGGACGATACCGGGAGGGGCCGATGAACAGGCTCCGGGCAGGAGAACGGTGCGAGCGGATTGACGGCCATGACTGCCCCAAGGTTACGCCGGTTTCCTCTGGGTAGCATGTTCGACAAACCGGGTCAGCACGGAAGCGGAGCCGACCGGAGCCAGGCTGGAAGCGGCCCTCCCCAGTGAGCGGTGCCCGGCTGGTCGGAGGTCGAGGCTGGGGGCGTCCGGAGCGGGCGCCAT
>NZ_LABY01000532.1 GCF_001043975.1 Methylobacterium variabile | reverse complement strand
CGGCAGCGTCCCTCCTGATTCCCATCCATCCTCAGATGGTGGATGTCGCATCCATGTCCCAGTTCCTGCTGATGGCGTCCGACCTCATGGGCGTCGTCCGCAAGGCTGGCGGCGATCTTTCTCACGACTTCATTCGCTACGTGGTGACCCGCCACGAACCGCACGATGGCCCCCAGAGCCAGATCGTAGCTCTCCTGCGCGGCTTGTTCGGGGACGACGTTCTTGCTGCCTCCGTGTGGAAGTCCACGGCGATCGCCGATGCCGGCCTGACCAAGCAGAGCCTGTACGAGCTCGAGCGAAACAGCGTCGGTCGAGCGACCTATGACCGTGCCTACGAAAGCCTGGATGCCGTTCACCGAGAGATCCTCGGCCTCGTCCACAAAGCCTGGGGGAGGACAGCGTGAAACGTCGCGACACAATCCGAAGCCTGTACTCCGCTACGACCGAGCCAACGAAGTTGGCCGCGGCCAACCCACGGCCCGACCATGGCGCAGACCAGGGCGACCAAGTCAGCGCGAATGCGCCCGACCGTGCTCCTCCCCCGGAAAAGTTGGCCATGGCCAACTTCGGAACCGTTTCCCTCCTCGCACGGCCAGTTGGTGCGACCGCGTGTCGTCCCGCTTCAACGACCCACCGAAGCGAAAGGATCTATTAAACAATAAGTCCTTGCGGTTCACGATGATCTATGTCTTCTTAAAAACGGATTTTGTCGCGATTGGCGGAAAATTCCGTTTTTGAGAGGGTTGAGCATGTCGTCGGTCGCGGCCTCGCATGGAAGGTCCGATGTATCATCGGACGATCGCGTGTCAGCCCATGCTCGCCTCCTCTCGGCCCAGTTGCAGTCGCTGCGAGAGCGCCTGTTTCCTCCAGAGGCCCATAAAGAACTCAGAAAGTTTACTTCCGGCGAGGTCTCGCGGCTGGTGGGCGTATCCGACAGCCATCTGCGGCAGCTCTCGCTCGATAAGCTCGGTCCGACCCCCGATATTCAATCAAACGGACGACGTCTCTACTCGCTTGGGCAAATTGGTGAGCTCAGGCAATACTTGGCAGAAGCGCGCCCAAAGGATGCGTTGAATTTTCTGCCCTGGCGTCGGGATGGCGAGCGTCTTCAAACCCTCGCCTGTGTCAACTTCAAGGGTGGTTCGGCGAAGACGACGACCACCCTCTACCTCGCACAATGGCTGGCGCTGCAAGGATATCGCGTCCTGGCGGTCGATCTCGATCCGCAAGCCTCGCTCAGTGCGATGTTCGGAATCCAGCCGGAGTTCGACCTTCGTTGGGACGATACGCTCTACGGAGCCATCCGTTACGATGACAAGCGCAAGCCATTGCGGGATATCATCCGAAAAACCTACTTCCACGGCCTCGATCTCGTTCCGGGCAACCTCGAACTCATGGAGTTCGAACACGAGACGCCTCGCGCGCTGTCGTCCGCCCACCGAAACGATGGTGGCATGTTCTTCGAGCGCGTGGGCAACGCTCTCGCTACGGTCGAGAATGATTACGATCTGGTCATCATCGACTGCCCCCCGCAACTCGGTTACCTCACTCTTGGCGCTGTGTGTG
>NZ_LABY01000531.1 GCF_001043975.1 Methylobacterium variabile | reverse complement strand
GCAGCGATCAGCCCGGTCTCGGCCTTGTAGCGGACGGCGAGCAGATAGGAGTTGATGCCGACGGGCATCGCCGCGAACAGGGTGGCGACCCCGGCATAGGCCGGCGGCATGGTGAAGACGTGGAAGGCCAGGACCCAGACCGCCAGGGGATGCAGGACGAGTTTCAGGCTTGTCACCACCATGGCGCCCGGCAGGTCGTGCAGCACCCGGTAGCGCACGAGGCCGGCGCCGAGCGCGATCAGCGCGCAGGTGGAGGCGGTGCCGGCCAGCGCGTCCAGCAGCGACTTGACCATCCCGGCGGGCGCGAGGCCGAAGCTTTTCAGGCCGAGACCGATCATTAGCGACAGGAAGATCGGGTTGCGGAAGAGGACGAGGCCGAGCCCCTTCACCCGCTGGAACACCGATTTCTGCCCGTCCGATTCGATGAGGAAGGTGGCGCAGCCCATCATCAGCGGCAGGTGGACGGCGAGCAGCATGAAGAGCGGGAAGGCGCCCTCGTCGCCGTAGGCCTGGAGGATCATCGGGACGCCGATGAAGATGGTGTTCGACTGGCTCGCCGCGAATCCGTGGAGGATCGCGCCGCGCCGCTCGATCCCGGCGCGCCGCCGGGCAATCAGCGTGCCGACGAACCACGAGATCGCCGCGCCGCCGAAATACGCGACCCAGTAG
>NZ_LABY01000530.1 GCF_001043975.1 Methylobacterium variabile | reverse complement strand
AGGTGTTCTGCTATAGTGTATGAGAATAGTTGATCCTCCTTTTACCGTCTATGTCTCAAGCCGCACTCGTAATATACCTAGTGTTGTGTGATGCGCTCTGTCTTGCGCATCGACGTGTAGATTATTCTCTACACTCATCTCAGCTTCTTCCCACGCAAGTAATTTGTTCGCGTTTTTTTTTTTTTTTGGCCGAACTGGTGATCTGCGTGAACCTCAACGGCGATCCGCGCACGGAGCCCGGCCTGGTGATAGGGCCGGAAAGCGACGGGATCGCTTCGCCGGCCATGCCCCTCGCCACGTCGCGCCGGGGATGGGACCTCCTGCGCCGCATGCGCGGCACCGGCCGGCGCGCTGCGGGGCCACGTCCCGCCTCGCCTCGGGAGCCCGGCTCCCCCGGCATGGGGCGGGTGATGTTCGATGCGTTCAACATCACCCAGGACCGTATCTCACGGGCGAGATTAGAGCGCGACCCGCCGGACCTGATGGTGTCTCCGCGTCTTGCGGAGATGGGCCTGTTCGAATTCCACCGCGCCGACGAGGCGATCCTCCTCGGCCGGGAAGCGGCCAAGGCTGCCCTGCCACGCATCAGGGAACTCGTCGCCCTGGCGGCGGAACGGGTCTGACCCTGCCGGAGCCCCTCCGCTTCGCGTGAGAGGAGACCCTCAATGGCGCGTTTGGAGCCTCGTCAGGCCATCGTGATGTAGTCGCGCATGGCTTGATGCTCCGCCTCCACGGCGGCGATCCGGCGCTTGACCACGTCTCCGATGGAGACGAGGCCGGCGAGGCTCCCGTCTTCGACAACCGGAACGTGGCGGAAGCGCCCGTTGGTCATCAGCTGCATCACGTCCTCGACGGTGCTGGAGCGGCTGCAGGTGGTCACCGCCGCGGTCATATGCTCGGAGATCGGGGCATCGAAGGCTCCCGCTC
>NZ_LABY01000053.1 GCF_001043975.1 Methylobacterium variabile | reverse complement strand
CGCTCTACCGGCACTTCCGCGGCCGCGAGGCCCTGCTGGAGGAGGTGGCCGAGCGGGGCTTCTCGGAGCTGGCCGCCCGCCTCGCCCGCGCCCTGCGCGGCCCCGGCACGCCGCTCGAGCGCTTCACCCGCATGGGCGAGGCCTACCTGACCTTCGCCGAGGAGGAGCCGGGCTACTACGCGGCGATCTTCGAGGCCCGCCCTCCCGGCCCGGACGGCTGCGCGCCGGTGCAGCCGCCGCGCGACCGCGACGCCTTCGGGCTCCTGGTCGAGGCCCTGCGCTCGACCTTCCCGGACGGCTTCTCCGCCGGCGTCGATCCGCGCTTCGTCGCCCTCGAGGTCTGGGCTCTCTCCCACGGCATCGCCACCCTGGCGGCTGCTGGCCGCCTGCCGACGGGGCCGGGCCTGCCGACCAAGTACGATCTCCTGCGGGCCGGCGTGCTCGCCATGGTGCACGGGGCCTCGGTGCGGGCAGGAGGGTGAGGCCCCCGGACGGCCGGAAGCGGATGCCGCGCTCGTCCGCGGTCCCGGTGCATTTTTACCCTGATCACCCTCCTTGAAACCACCAGGTCGGCCCCGCATGTAAATGTCGTTCACATTCACATCCTCCGGGAGGTCGTGACGTGTCGTATTCCTCTGCCCCCTGGTCGAGCGGTCGCGCCTGCCGCAACGGCCCGTTCCCGCGCCGCTCCATCGAGATCGGCGCGATCGTCATCGGTTTCATCTACGCGTGGCCCTTGGCCGCTGCCTACGTGGTGTGGAAGCTCATGGGATATCCGGCTCTCAACGAGATGAAGGCGTTCGCCGAGCGCTCCGTCCGCGGCGGCTTCGCGGGCTTCGGCGCCGCGCGCCAGGACAGCGGCAACTGGGCTTTCGAGGAGTATCGCCGCAAGGAGATCGAGCGCCTCGAGCAGGAGCGCCGCCGCCTCGAGGAGGAGAGCCGCGCCTTCACCGAGTTCGTGGACGAGCTGAAGCGCGCCCGCGACCGCGAGCAGTTCGACGCCTTCATGGCCCGCCGCCGCGCCGGCTCGAACTACTGATCGGCTGACGGGTGGCCCCCGCTGCCGCCAAGTTGGGCGCGGCGCCCAGGCCTTCGGCTTGACGCCACGAATCGCCTGGGCCACCCTCCATAAGGTCAAGCACACGACAGGCTCTCCGCGGCCCCCGCGGGGAGCCTTCTCCGTTGAAGGACGGCGCGGCCGCATGACCACTTCGAACCGCTCGACGCATATCCGGCTCACCTCGCATCCCGAGCCGGGCGCCGCCCGCTGGCCGATCCGCTGGGGCGCCGCCGATCCGCGCGAGCGCGGGCCGATCATCGGCACCGTGACCAACCCGGCCGACCGCAACGTCATCGGGGCGAATGGCGGCGCCTACTCCCTCTACCGGGCGCTCGCGATCGCGGGCCGGGCCCTCAACCCCATGACCCGGCCGGACCTCACCAACACCCATCCGGTGGTCGAGATCGGCCCGCACCCGCAATGGGCGGATCCGGAGAAGATCGTCTCCCTCGATCCCTGGGGGCATAGGCCAGGGGAGGTGTTCCGGGAGGCGATCGCGACCGGCACCGACATCCGGCCGACCATCGCGGTCACCAAGGCGCGGCTCAGCCTGCCCGAGATCCTGGCGGCGATGGGCGCCCATCGTCTGGCCGCCGACGGCACCGTGCTGCACACCACCGGCGACATCTCGGTCACCAAGATCGCGGTCGACCCGGTCTGGTACCTCCCGGGCGTCGCCGCCCGCTTCGGCACCAGCGAGACGGCCTTGCGCCGCACCCTGTTCGAGCAGACCGGCGGCATGTTCCCCGAGCTCGTCACCCGGCCCGACCTCCAGGTCTTCCTGCCGCCGATCGGCGGCTGCACCGTCTACGTGATGGGCGAGGTGGCGGGCCTGTCCGACCCGCGCCGGCGCATCGCCTGCCGGGTTCACGACGAGTGCAACGGCTCAGACGTGTTCGGCTCCGACATCTGCACCTGCCGGCCCTACCTCACGCACGGCATCGAGGAATGCGTGCGCGAGGCTCAAGGAGGGGGCACCGGCGTCATCGTCTACAACCGCAAGGAGGGGCGGGCGCTGGGCGAGGTGACGAAGTTCCTGGTCTATAACGCCCGCAAGCGCCAGGAGGGGGGCGATTCCGCCGCCACCTACTTCGAGCGCACCGAGTGCGTCGCCGGCGTGCAGGACGCCCGCTTCCAGCAGCTGATGCCCGACGTGCTGCACTGGCTCGGCATCCGCCGGATCGACCGGCTGATGTCGATGTCGAACATGAAGTACGACGCGATCACGTCCTCGGGCATCGAGGTCGGCGAGCGGGTGCCGATCCCGCCGGAGCTGATCCCGCCGGACGCCTCGGTCGAGATCGAGGCCAAGAAGGCCGCGGGCTACTACGCGCCGGACGGCACCACCGACGCCCTCGACGCCGTGAAGGGCCGCGACCTCGAGCGGTTCTGAAAGGAACCGAGCGGTTCTGAGCGAACCGAGCGGTTCCGAGCGAGCCGGCTTCGGCGCCCGCGCGACTTGCCTTTGGAGATGCCCGTGCCTGAGTTTTCGACCGCCCGCAGCCTGCTCTCGGCCCGGGCGGTGCGCGCCCGCGCCGAGACCCTGCTCAAGGCCGGGTTCGAGGGCCGGCTCGACCACTTCGTGGTCGATGCCGACCGCCTCGGGCCTTGCGCCGACGCGGTGGTCGAGACCATCCGGGACGCCTATCCGGACCTCGCGATCCCCTATCACGCCCGCTGGCGCCACTTCGCCGTTGGCGGCTTCGAGCGCTGGGGCTCCCTCGTCCACGCCGCTCCCTTCGCGGATCCCGCCGAGCAGGCCCGCGCCGCCTTCGACCTCGTGGTGGTGAGCGTGCTCCTCGATGCCGGCGCCGGCCCGACCTGGCGCTACGAGGAGGGCCGCACCGGCGAGACCTACGCCCGCTCCGAGGGGCTGGCGGTGGCGAGCTTCGACATGTTCGTGTCGGGCCTGTTCTCGTCCGAGCCCGAGGATCCGTTCCGGGCCGACGCCCGGGCGCTGGCGAGCCTGACCGAGGCGGAACTGGCGGAGGCCTTCCAGGCCGGGCCGACCAACCCCCTCGTCGGCCTGTCCGGCCGCACCGCGCTCCTCAACCGCCTGGGCCAGGTCGCGGCGGCCGACCCGGAGGGATTCGGGCCGCAGGCCCGGCCCGGCGGCCTGTTCGACCGCATGAAGGCCAGGGCGCGCGACGGCGAGGTGTCCGCCGAGACGGTGCTCGAGGTGCTGCTGACCCATCTCGGGCCGATCTGGCCCGGCCGCATCGTCCTCGACGGGGTCGATCTGGGGGATACCTGGCGCCATCCGCTGGCCGGCGGCATCGGGCCGACGGAAGGGCTGGTGCCGTTCCACAAGCTGTCGCAGTGGCTCGCCTACTCGCTCCTGGAGCCGCTGGAGGAGGCGGGCCTGACCGTCACCGGCCTCGGCGCGCTCACCGGCCTGCCCGAGTACCGCAACGGCGGCCTCTTCCTCGATACCGGCGTGCTCTCCTTGCGCCGTCCCGAGGAGGCGTCCCGGCCGCACCCGGTCGATTCGCGCCTCGTCGTCGAGTGGCGGGCGCTCACCGTCGCGCTCCTCGACCTGCTGGCCCCGCTGGTGCGCGAGCGGCTCGGGATCGCCGATCCGGACGCCCTGCCCCTCGCCAAGGTGCTGGAGGGCGGCACCTGGGCCACCGGCCGGCGCCTGGCAAGGTCCTTGCGCCCGGAGGGCGCGCCGCCGCTTGCCATCGACAGCGACGGGACGGTGTTCTGACCGCTATAGGAGTCCAGTGATCGTGAACGGGGAGACGGCGATGCAGGGTGCGGGTGCGCGCGGAGGGACGGGCCTGGCGCCGGTCACGGTGGTCGATCATCCGCTGGTGCAGCACAAGCTGACCCTGATGCGGGACAAGGCTCGCTCCACCAAGGGCTTCCGCCAGCTCCTGAACGAGATCGGGACGCTGCTCGCCTACGAGGTCACCCGCGACCTGCCGCTCGAGCCGGTGGAGATCGAGACGCCGCTGGTGCGGATGCAGGGGGCGCAGATCGCCGGCAAGAAGCTCGTGCTGGCGCCGATCCTGCGCGCCGGGGTCGGCTTCCTCGACGGCATGCTGTCGCTCCTGCCCTCGGCCCGCGTCGCCCATGTCGGGCTCTACCGCGACCCGGATTCGCTGGAGGCGGTGGAGTACTACTTCAAGGCCCCGTCCGACCTCGGCGACCGCACCGTGCTGGTCCTCGATCCGATGCTGGCGACGGCGAACTCGGCGGTCGCCGCGGTCGACCGGCTGAAGGAGCGCGGCGCCCGCGACCTGCGCTTCGTCTGCCTGCTCGCCGCGCCGGAGGGCCTGGCCAGGTTCCAGGGCGCCCATCCCGACGTGCCGGTCTGGACCGCCGCCATCGACAGCCACCTGAACGAGCACGGCTACATCCTGCCGGGCCTCGGCGACGCCGGGGACCGGATGTACGGCACGCGCTAGGAACAGGACGGGGCTGCCCCTTGCCGCCCCGCAGCCGGCGCGGCAGGTAAGGACGCGTCGCATCCCGCACAGCCGGAGCCGTCCCATGCCGTCGATCCCCGCCACCATGCGCCAGGTCCGCTTCAACGGGGCAGGCGGTCCGGAGGTGATCGGGATCGAGACCGTGCCGGTGCCGCGGCCTAGCCCGAACCAGGTGCTGGTAGAGGTCGTGGCAGCCGGCGTGAACCGGCCCGACTGCCAGCAGCGCGCCGGCAAGTATCCGCCGCCACCCGGCGCCACCGAGGTGCCGGGCCTCGAGATCGCCGGCCGCATCGTCGCCTTGGGGAGCGGCGTCACGGATCTGCGCGAGGGCCAGGAGGTCTGCGCGCTGACGATCAGCGGCGGCTACGCCGAGTACTGCGTGGCGGATGCCGCCCTCTGCCTGCCCCGGCCGGCCCCGCTCTCCCTCGTCGAGGCGGCTGGCCTGCCGGAGAACTACTGGACCGTCTGGACCAACGTGTTCGAGCGCGGCCGCCTGCAACGGGGTGAGCGCTTCCTGGTCCATGGCGGGTCGAGCGGCATCGGCTCGACGGCGATCCAGCTCGCCAAGCAGTTCGGCGCCACGGTCTATGCCACCGCCGGTTCGGCGGAGAAGTGCGCCTTCTGCGAGTCTCTCGGGGCCGACTACGCCATCAACTACCGCGAGGCCGACTTCGCCGCCGAGGTGAAGCGCCTGACCGAGGGCCAGGGGGTCGACGTGATCCTCGACATGGTCGGGGCCGCCTATCTCGAGCGCAACGTGAAGTCCCTCGCCCTGGAGGGACGGCTGGTCATCATCGCCTTCCTGCAGGGCTTCACGGCGGAGAGCTTCAATCTCACCCCGGTGATGATCCGGCGCCTCACCGTGACCGGCTCGACCCTGCGCCCCCGTACCGTGGCCCAGAAGGCGGCCATCGCGGAGGGCCTGCGCCGCGAGGTCTGGCCGCTCCTCGAGGCCGGCACCGTCAAGCCGGTGATCCACGCCACCTTCCCGCTGGAAGAGGCGCGGGCGGCGCACGAGCTGATGGAATCGAGCGCCCATCTCGGGAAGATCATGCTGCTGACAGGGAAGTAACCCGGGGAGCGCCCGAGGTCCGGCAGGAACCTCGGCCGATCGGTGACGTTGGCTGGTCACGACGATCATCGCTCGGTGCGACTGTCCGCCGAGCCCACCGCGAGGTGCCGCATGGATACCAACCGCCCCATCGAGACCCCGACCGAAGCCCGCCAGGGCGCGAAGGGCCGTCCCGTCCTCTACGTGCTGCTCGGCAGCCTCGCCCTCCTGGCGATCGCCATGGTGGCGCTGCTCGGCTGGAACGGCGCCAACGCCCCGAAGGACTACGCCAGCCAGAGCCAGGACGCCTCGCGCCAGCAGATCACCGGCTCGACGACGGGCAGCGGCAGCGGCACCTCGTCGGCGAACAGCGGCGGCGTGCCGGCCGGCAACCCGGCCTATCCGGCCCCGGCCGAGCCGAAGGCGACGGGCTCGACCAACGCCAAGTGAGGCGTCACGCCTGACGTGCGAAGGGCTGCCCCTCGGCCGAGGGGCAGCCCTTCGGCTATTCGGGGATGGGTCACCGACAGCCTTCGGCCTCTGATCGGCGATGTCCGAGCAGGTTCGGGTGATCAGACCTGATGATCTCGCGAAACCCGCCGCCCTGGTGCCGCTGATAGCTGGCGGCAAGGACGATGAGAGCCGATTCCAGGATGGCCCGGCACGATCGATCGGCCCCGGTCACGGAATCCGCTTCGCACGGAGATTTGATTCCGTTCAGCCCGACGCCTTCCGTAGGTTGTCGTTCCCTGCTGAGGGATCGTGTCGTAGCGATGCGACGCTTGATGAAGTTCCTTCACACGATGGGGGCCATCGGCCTGATGGGCGCGATGGCGTCCCTGATCGTGCTGCTGGGCCTCGTTCCTTCGCCATCCGCCTTGCCCAGCTACGCCCTCATGCGCGGCGCGATGGCCGCGGTGGCGACCTGGATCTTCCTCCCGTCACTCGCGCTGATGCTCGTGGCCGGATTGCTGGCGATCGCGCTCAACCGCGCCTTCCACACTGCCGGCTGGGCTTGGGTGAAGCTCGCGACCGGCATTCTGATGTTCGAGTACGGCTTCGTGGGCGTTCAGGGGCCGATGCAGCGGGAGGCCGATCGCAGTGCGCAAGCGCTCGCCGGCCGGGTCGACCCGGCAACGTTGGCCGAATCTCTTGGTGCGGAGCGAGGCACGCTGTGGGTGCTGCTCGCGATCGCGACGGCGAATGTCGTGCTCGGTGTCTGGCGACCGCGCATCATGATCCGGGTCCGCTGAAACGGGCCGCGGCGTCTCGCGAGGCGCCTGCTCGGAGCGGACGCGCCTCTCGAACCCCGGCGGCCGCAGGGTCGAAGCGGGACGAGCCCTCAGCGGGTCGGGACCGGCTCCGCCCCGCGATAGTCATAGAAGCCGCGCTTGGTCTTGCGGCCGAGCCAGCCGGCCTCGACGTACTTCACCAGGAGCGGGCAGGGGCGGTACTTCGAATCGGCCAGGCCCTCGTAGAGCACCTGCATGATCGACAGGCAGGTATCGAGGCCGATGAAGTCGGCGAGCTGGAGCGGGCCCATCGGGTGGTTGGCGCCGAGCCGCATCGCGGTGTCGATCGAATCGACCGAGCCGACGCCCTCGTAGAGGGTGTAGATCGCCTCGTTGATCATCGGCAGCAGGATGCGGTTGACGATGAAGGCCGGGAAATCCTCCGAGACCGTCACGATCTTGCCGAGGCGCTTCACGAAAGCCTTGGCCGATTCGTAGGTCGGGTCCTCCGTGGCGATGCCGCGGATCAGCTCGACGAGCTGCATCACCGGCACCGGGTTCATGAAGTGGATGCCGATGAACCGCTCAGGCCGGTCGGTCGAGGCGGCGAGCCGGGTGATCGAGATCGACGAGGTGTTGGTCGCCACCATCGTCTCGGGCCGCAGGGACGGGCAGAGCGCGTTGAAGATGCTGCGCTTGATCGCCTCGTCCTCGGTCGCGGCCTCGATCACCAGGTCGCAGGGGCCGAAATCGTCGAACGTGTCGACCGGCACGATCCGCTCGATCGCGTCCCGCCGCTGGTCGTCGGTGATCGCGCCCTTCGAGACCTGGCGCAGCAGGTTGCCGTTGACGGTCGCCAGCCCGTTCCTCAGGCGTTCGGGATCACGGTCGTTCATCCGCACGTCGAGCCCGGCCAGGGAGCAGACATGGGCGATGCCGCTGCCCATCTGACCGGCCCCGATGATGCCGACCGTCTTGATCTCGATGCCCATCACACCCCTGCCTTCCCACCGCGCCGACCCGAGCGTTCATATCACCGCGCCTTCGCAGATGCGAAGGGTTCCAGTGGACCCCGGGTCTTTGTACCGCCCCTCGCGCGGTTCCGCGCGAGGGGCGGCGTTCCTCAGCCCTTGGCCTTGGCGATCTCCTGCTGCAGGTCCGGCACCACCTGGAACAGGTCGCCGACCAGGCCGTAATCGGCGACCTGGAAGATCGGCGCTTCCTCGTCCTTGTTGATGGCGACGATCACCTTCGAGTCCTTCATCCCGGCCAGGTGCTGGATCGCCCCCGAGATGCCGACCGCGACGTACAGGTCCGGCGCCACCACCTTGCCGGTCTGGCCGACCTGCCAGTCGTTCGGGGCGTAGCCCGCGTCTACCGCTGCCCGCGAGGCGCCGACCGCCGCGCCGAGGGTGTCGGCCAGCGGCTCGATCAGCTCCTTGAACTTGTCGGCCGAGCCCAGCGAACGCCCGCCGGACACGATGATGCGAGCCGCCGCCAGCTCCGGACGGTCGGACTTGGCGATCTCCTCGCCCTTGAACGACGACTTCGTCTCGGGAGCGGCGGCCGCGGCAGCGGCCTCGACCGGGGCGGCGGCCCCGCCCTCGCCCGTCGCCTGGAAGGCGGCGGTGCGCACCGTGATCACCTTCTTGGCGTCGGTGGCCTGCACGGTCTGGATCGCGTTGCCGGCGTAGATCGGCCGCTCGAACGTGTCGGGCGAGACCACCTTGATGATGTCCGAGACCTGCGCGACGTCGAGGAGGGCGGCGACGCGCGGCAGCACGTTCTTGCCCTCGGTCGAGGCGGCGGCGATCACGGTGTCGTAGGCAGCGGCCAGCTCCGCCACGAGCGCGGCGGTGGGCTCGGCGAGCAGGTGATCGAAGGCGGCATCGGAAGCCACCAGCACCTTCTCGACCCCGTCGAGTTTCGCGGTCGCCTCGGCGGGGCCTTGCGCGTCAGCGCCGAGCAGCAGGGCGTGGACGGGTGCGCCGAGCTGCTTGGCGGCGGTGAGGGCCTTGACGCTGGCGTCCTTCACGGCGCCGCCGGCATGCTCGACCAGCAGGAGGGTGGTCATGGCGTGATCGTTCCTTCCGGTTGAGGGAGGCTCGGGCGTCCTCAGAGGACCCCGGCCTCGACCTTCAGCTTGTTGACGAGCTCGGCGGCGCTGGCGACCTTGACGCCGGCCTTGCGGCCGCCCGGCTCGACGGTCTTGAGCACCTTCAGCCGCGGCGCGACGTCGACGCCGAGCGCCTCCGGCTCGACCGTGTCGAGAGGCTTCTTCTTCGCCTTCATGATGTTGGGCAAGCTCGCGTAGCGCGGCTCGTTGAGGCGCAGGTCCGTCGTGACGATCGCGGGCAGCGTGAGGTTCAGGGTCTGCAGGCCGCCGTCGATCTCGCGGACGACGTCGAGGCTGCCCTCGGCCACCTCGAGCTTGAACGCGAAGGTGCCCTGCGGCCAGCCGAGCAGGGCGGCGAGCATCTGGCCGGTCTGGTTGGAATCGTCGTCGATCGCCTGCTTGCCGAGGATGACGAGATCCGGGCTCTCCTTCTCCACCAGCGCCTTGAGGAGCTTGGCGACGGCGAGCGGCTCGACGGCGGCGTCGGTCTTGACCAGGATGCCGCGGTCGGCGCCCATGGCGAGCGCGGTGCGGATGGTCTCCTGCGCGGCCTGCGGGCCGATCGAGACGGCGACGATCTCGGTGACCTTGCCCTTCTCCTTGAGGCGGATCGCCTCCTCGACCGCGATCTCGTCGAAGGGGTTCATCGACATCTTGACGTTGGCGAGCTCGACGCCGGATCCGTCCGGCTTGACCCGGATCTTGACGTTGTAGTCGACCACCCGCTTGACGGGCACCAAGACCTTCATGATCGTCGCATCCTTCAGGACCAAGGGACGATCGTGGCCGGGCCCTCCCTCGGCCAGCCAGCGATCATCCCCGATGAGCAAGGTGGCGCGGACCGTAGCGGCCGATTTTCCGAATTGTCAACGCGCGCCGGAGGGCCGCGCCTCCCCGTCAGGTGCGGGTCTTGCCCGGCACCCAGAGCACGTCCGCGGCGCCCCCGTCATTCGCCACCCGGGCGGCGACGAACAGGAAGTCGGACAGGCGGTTCAGGTACTGGATCGCCACCGGCGAGACGGTCTCCCCGGGCGTGGCCGCCAGTGCCACCGCCAGGCGCTCGGCCCGGCGGCAGACCGTGCGGGCGAGGTGGAGCGCGGCCGCCGCGGGCGAGCCGCCGGGCAGGACGAAGGAGCGCAGGGGCGAGAGCCCGGCATTGAGCGCGTCGATCTCCTGCTCCACGCGCTCGACCTGGGCGGCCACGATCCGCAGGGGCTCGTAGGAGAGGGGCTCGCCGGTCTCCGGGGTGGCGAGGTCGGCGCCGAGATCGAACAGGTCGTTCTGCATCCGGCCCAGCATGGCGTCGAGTTCGCCCCTGGTGTGCAGACGGACGAGGCCCAGGCAGGCGTTGGTCTCGTCGACCGTGCCGTAGGTCTCGACGCGCAGGTCGGCCTTCGAGCGCCGCTCGCCGCTGGCCAGGGCCGTGGTGCCGGAATCGCCGGTGCGGGTGTAGATGCGGTTGAGGACGACCACGGGCACTCTCCGTCTCTCGCGTGGAGCCGCCCAGAGGCCCGCATGCCCGTCCACCGCGGGCGGGCCCGCTTCGGCGGCAGGGTTCGGGCGACCCTATATCAGATCGCCCCTGTCCGCTGCCGCCGGGATGCCGTCAGAAGGTGTAGGAGATCTTGCCGCCGTAATTGGTCAGGCCGCGGTTCTCGACGCAGAGGCCGGCATTCGACATGTGCTCGATCGTCGCCATCACGCTCCAGCGCTCGTTGATCCGGAAGCCGATGGCGGCACCCTCGCGGAACAGCGGCGAGCAGCCGAGAGAGTTGTAGATCTTGGGCACGTAGAGCTTCGGCCCGGTATAGCCGTCGTGGAACGCGGCGCCGAAGAAGCCCTCGACGAAGATCCGGTCCGTGACGTCGAAGGTCCAGGTGGCACCGAGATAGGCGTAGCTGGTACGGCCGTCGACGTTGTAGCTGCCGCCGACCGTCGGGCGCGGCACGAAGGCCGCCCAGAACCGGTCGAGCCCGGTGACCGGCTTGGCGAACAGCAACTCCGCGTTGATGTTGCTGGTGTTCTTCTCGTTGCTGCCTGGGTCCTGGGCGGAGCCGCCGATGCGGAACTCTGAGACGATGCTCAGCGGCTGGACCGGCGGCCGGTAGGACGGGACCAGGACCGAAGGTTCGGCGGCCTGGGCAGCCGGCGCCGCCATGAGGAGTGCGGCCGCGAGGCTCGGGGGGATTACGCGCATCTGTCGAAACGGTCCACCGCCCCTTGGTGGGGCGGCGTTCACCCTAGCCAGAGGCCTCGCGTCTCGTCTCGCTTAACAATCCGTCTCGCCGCGGTTTTCCACCCCGTGCGACCGCACCGCCACACTGCCGCAGGGTCATCCCCCGCGCCACCACAGCACCCCCATGATGACCAGGATGGCGACGAACTGAAGCACGACCCGCAGCCGCATCAGCCGCTGCGAGAGGTTGGCGCTGCCGCCGCGAAGCATGTTGGCGAGGCCGAACAGCAGCACCACGGCGACCGCGAGGCAGGCGATGAGAACGACGGTGTTGCCGGACATGGATGAGGAGGCTCGCGACAGGGAACGGCCTGATAAGGCCGATCCCGGCCTGCAGGGGAGGCGGCCCCGCGACGCAGGGAATGCGTGGGAGTGACGCGCGGCAGCCGGCTCGCCGGCCGACTCGTGAGCTTCCTACTCATGACCTGTGCTCAACCTGCCGTCACGACAGTCCCGCGAAGTCGACCGGCGGCATTGGGACGGCGCGTTAAGATTTAATTCATGATTAAAGCCCGTCCGCAGTGTTGCAAAAATGCGATAGACGGAACAGGCCTCAGGCGGCTATCTGCCAGGGTCCAGTCACGGCTCGCCGGAATTGTCGCGCCATCTTCAGGGCGGCGCAGGTCGCGAGCGTGGTCTTGCACATGGCTGGGTCGCTGCGCGATCGGCCGGAATCGAACAAACCGTTTGGGGATTGATAACGTGAAGTCGTCTCTGCTCGCAGCTGCCAGCCTGCTGACGCTGATGGGCGGCGCGCATGCCGCCGACCTGCCGCGCCGGGCCGCCCCGCCGCCGGTCATCGCCGCGCCGCCCGCCTTCACCTGGACCGGCTTCTACGCCGGCGTGAACGCCGGCGGCGCCGTCGGCGGCGACTTCCGCGCCGCGACGACGGCCCCGCGCCCGGCCGCCCTGCCGCCGAGCCGGGCGGAGGTCTCGGCCGCCGGCTTCGTGGCAGGCGGCACCCTGGGCTACAACTATCAGTTCACGCCCAACAACGGCTTCGTCGTAGGCGTCGAGGCCGACGCGGGCTACTCCGACATCCACAACGAGTTCCGGGTGTCGTCGGGTGCCGCCGGCACCGCCAGCGGCGGCCTGAAGACGGACACCTACTTCGTCACCGTCCGGGGCCGCGTCGGTTACGCCTGGGGGCCGCTCCTGGCCTACGTCACGGGCGGGTGGGCCTTCACCGAGATCGGGGCCCGCGGCAGCGTCGCGGCGCCGGGCCTCCTGGCCCCGGCATCGTTCAACGCCTCCATCCCGGTCGACGGCTACACCGTCGGCGCCGGTCTCGAGTACATGATCACCCCGAACCTCTCGGTGAAGGGCGAGTACCTGTACGCCGACTTCGAGCGCGACGTCCGCTTCCGGGCGCTGGGTACCCAGTTCGGCGTGCGGACCGGCCTCGACACCCACCAGCTGAAGGTCGGCATCAACTACCACTTCAACCTGTTCAACTGACGGGGCACGGCGCCCGATCGCCAGGCGGTCGGTCTGCCGTCGTTGGATGGTCTCCGCTGACGGCGCGATTCCCCCGGGGATCGCGCCGTCGCCCGTTGAAGGGCGATCTCAGTTCCGCCGCAGCAGGCGCTCGAAGTAGTCGAGCTCCTCGGCCGGGCGGCTCGGGTCGCCGAGCTTGCGCCGCAGCTCCTCCAGGATGCGCCGGGCCCGCTCGACGCCAGACTCCTCGGCGGTTGGCACGCGCACCCGGCCGTCCGAGAAGTCGCGGCTGCGGGTCGGGCGGCCGAGGGGATCGTTGTCCCGCGCGCCCTGCCGGCCGGGCTGGTTCGGGTTACCCTGGCCCTGCTGCCCGTCGGCCGATTGCTGGCCCTCGCCCTCCTGGCCCATCTGCTGCATCTGCTGGGCGAGCCCCTGCGTGCCGCGCTGCAGCCCCTCGAGGGCGCGCCCCTGCGCGTCGACGGCGGAGCCGTCCTGGCCCTGACTGATCGCGTTCTCGGCCTCCCGCATCGCCTGCTCGGCGTCGGAGAGGCCCTGCTCACCCTGCATGCCGAGCTCCTTCATCCGCCGCTGCAAGTCCTCCAGGCGCTGGCGCAGGGCCTGCTGGCGGTCGCCCAAGCCCCCCTGCTGCCCACCCTGCTGGCCGCGCTGCCCCGGCTGCTGGCCCTCGGAGCCCTGCGGCTCACCACCGCGCTGACCCTGCTGGCCGCGCTGGCCCGGCTGGCGCTGCCCCTGCTGGCCGGGCTGCGGCTGGCCGCGGTTGCCGAAGCGGCGTTCCTGCCCCTGGCGGAAGGTCTCGTCGCGCAGGCCCTGCTGCTCCCGGGCCATCGCCTCGAGATCCTGCATCGAGCGGTTCATCTCGCGGGCCGTGGGGTCGCTCATGCGCGAGTTCGGCTGGGCGGTCTGCAGGTTCTCGAGGATGCCGCGGAGCTGGTCGAGGAGGCGCTGGGCCTCCGCCACGTCGCCGCGCTTCATCGCCTCCTGCATCTGGTCGAGCATCTTGGAGAGATCGTCCGGCGTCACCGTGCGGTCGGCCTGCCGGTTGTTCTGCTCGGCCCCTTGCGGGTTCTGCTGCTGGCGCTGGGCGAACTCCTTCAGGAAGCGGTCCATCGCCTGGCGCAGCTCGTCGGTGAGCTTCGCGATCTCCTGGTCGGAGGCGCCGCGGTCGAGGGCATCCTTCAGCCGGTCCTGGGCGGCGCGCAGGGCCTTCTCGGCGTCGGAAAGGTCGCCCTCCTCGATCTGCAGCGCCATGGTCCAGAGCAGGTCCGCAACCTCGACCAGGGCCTCGTCGCTCTTGGCCGCCCGCAGGCGCCGCGCCGCCTCCTTGAGGCCGAGGAAGACGCCCCATTGCGGCGTGAAGCGCTCGGGCGCGATCAGGAGCGCGTCGAGGGACGCCTCGACCCGGGCGCGGCCGCCGTCGGGATCGAGGACGAGGCGGCGACGCTCCTCGGCCAGCGACCGGGCCAGGGGCTTCGTGAAGAAGCGGCCCGGCAGCGTGAAGGCGAGAGAGGGGCTGCGCCCCTCCTGCCCGGCCTCGTCCTTGGCCACCAGGGTCAGCAGCACCTTGGCGCCGGCCCAGGGATTGTCGGTGAGGTCGATCAGGGTGCGGGTGTCGCTGGTGCCCTGCGCGTCGGCGGGCAGGCTCAGGGTCAGGCGCGGCGGCGGCACCAGGCTGCGCCCCTTCGCCTGCGGCTCGACGAGGCCCTCGGCAGAGGCGAGGCCATAATCGTCCTTGGCCCGGTAGGCGAGGGTGAAGGTGCCGCGCCCGTTCGGTTCGGGCTGGCCCGCGAAGGCGATCTCCGGCGGCCGGTCGGGGATCGTCTCGACGGTGAGGCGGTGGCTGGTGGAGAAGCCGGTCTGCACCGTGACGTCGGCGGTGCCGCCCGTGAGGGTGAAGCGCTCCTCGCGCAGGTCGGGCCGGGGCGGCGACGCGGCGGGCAGGGCCTTGAGGCCGCTGCCCGGCGTCACCGTGGCATCGCCCGCACCCGCGACGCGCACCACGAGGGTCGAGTTCACCGGCGCCCGCAGACGCTGGCCCGCCTCCGCCAGAGTGACGATGAGGGGCGGCATCCGGGTGTAGAGCGGCGGGTCGATCCAGCCGTCGACCCGGAACGAGGGCGCCGCCGCCACCGGCCCGCGCCAGTCGAAGGCGGCGCGCAGGCGGTCGCCCGCCTCCGGACCGGCCACGAAGGCGCCGGCGACCGCGGCCAGGATCGCGCCGGCGCGCAGGGCGAAGGGATCGCGCCGGACCATCCCGGGCTGCGGCCCGGAGACCTTCAGGCGCTGCACCGCCGCCGCGGCCCGGCGCCGGTGCAGGGCCCAGAGGGCCTGGGCGCCGGGATCGTCCCGGCCGAGGGCGAGGGTGTCCTCGAGCGCCCGGGCCGGGCGATGGCTCAGGCCCGCGTCGCGGTCGATCCGCGCCAGGGCCTGCGTCCGGGCGATCCGCCGCAGGCGCAGGAGCGGCGCGAGGGCGACCGCCAGGGCAATTCCGAAGGCTGCGACCCCGGCCATGCGCAGGGTCGGCCCGGCATCGAGCCAGAGGCCGAGCCACGAGGCCGCGAGGAAGAGCAGCACCACCGCGAGGCCGCGCCACAGGATCGGCCAGGCCTGCTCCCACAGGGTCACCCGCCCGGCGCGGACCACGAGCCGGTCGAGCCCGGCGCGCACCGGGTCGGGCTGGCCGCCCGCGGCGGGGCTGCGTCGCGCGGTGTCCGGCTCGGCCTTCGTCATGCCTTGGCTCCCGGTGGCACCCGTCCGCGGACGGGCGAAGGGGGCAGGCTAGCACGCCGGCCGGAGCGGGCCAGCGGGTCAAATCGGCTCAGGGCCGGTCAGCCGCCGCGCGGCCGGTCCGCGGGGGTCTGGGGCTCGACCTCGCCCTGCCGCGCCGCCGCCTCGCGCAGGGGCTGCACCGCGCTGCGGGCCTGGGCCAGGGTGGCCTGGTGCTCGGCGACGATGCGGAACGCACGCTCGACCACGGCCTCCGCGCGGGCGAGCAGACTGCCTTGAGGCGCCATGGCTAGAGGTACTCCCGTGACATGCCGGGACCTTACCGCGAGAGGTCTGGCCGGTCGGTTCGGAAATCCCCTCGAATTTTAGCGATCTGCGTTCCGGCGCACGGTGCGTCAGCCCGCCAGCCACTCCGGCACCCGGTCCAGCCCGATCAGCTCCTCGTAGGATTGCCGTGGCCGGATCACCGCGTGGTCTGAACCGCGCACCAGCACCTCGGGCACGAGCGGCCGGGTGTTGTAGGTGCAGGCCTGCACCGCGCCGTAGGCGCCGGCGCTCATCACGGCGATGAGGTCGCCGGGCTTGACCTCCGGCATCTCGCGGGCGAGCGCCAGGTAGTCGCCGCTCTCGCAGACCGGGCCGACCACGTCGGCGGTGAGGCGGCCGGAATCCGGGCCGGGCTCGGTCACCGGGCGCAGGGCGTGGTAGGCCTCGTAGAGCGTCGGGCGGATCAGGTCGTTCATCGCTGCGTCGACGATCACGAAGGTGCGGCCCTCGCCGTGCTTCACGTACTGGACCCGCGTGACCAGCACGCCGGCATTGCCGGCGATCATCCGGCCGATCTCGAAGACGGGCTTGAGGCCCAGCGGCCGGAAATGCGGCCGCAGCACCGCCGCGAAGGCGGCCGGGTCGGGCGGAGGGGCGTTGTCGTCCCGGTACGGAATGCCGAGGCCGCCGCCGAAATCGACGTGGTGCAGGCGGTGGCCCGCCGCCATCAGGTCGCGGGCGAGGCCGCACAGCAGGGCGGCGGCGTTGTCGTAGGGGGCAAGGTCGGTGATCTGGCTGCCGATATGCATGTCGACGCCGACGAGCGACAGGCCGGGCAGGGCGGCGGCCCGGGCGTAGACCTCCCGGGCCCGGGAGATCGGGATGCCGAACTTGTTCTCCGACTTGCCGGTCGAGATCTTGGCGTGGGTGCGGGCGTCGACGTCCGGGTTGACCCGGATCGACACCGGCGCGGTCGCGCCCTTCTGGACGGCGACCCGGGAGAGCAGCTCCAGCTCCGGCTCGCTCTCGACGTTGAAGCACAGGATGCCGGCCTCGAGGGCCGCCGCCATCTCGCGCTCGGTCTTGCCGACGCCCGAGAAGACGATCCGCTCGCCCGGGACCCCGGCGGCGAGGGCGCGGCGCAGCTCGCCCTCCGAGACGATGTCCATGCCGGCACCGAGGCGCGCCAGGGTGGCGAGCACCGCCTGGTTGGAGTTCGCCTTCATGGCGTAGCACACGAGGGCGTCATCCCCCGCGAAGGCCTCGGCGAAGACCCTGTAGTGCCGCTCCAGGGTGGCGGAGGCGTAGCAGTAGAACGGGGTGCCGACCGCGTCTGCGAGCCGGGCCAGGTCGACATCCTCGGCGTGAAGCACGCCGTCGCGGTAGCTGAAGTGATGCATGAGGCTGACTTGACGGTCCGGGCGCCGGCGCGCCGAAAGAGGCGCTGCGCCCTCTACACGAAAGCGGCGGCCCTTTGCACCCTTCCGTCCGGTGCGGCCGCCGTCAGAGCAGCGGGTCGAGGGGGAACGGCTCCTTCGGGACCAGGTAGCCCTTGCGGCGCCGGGAGGAGGACTCGGTCGGAGCCGGGATCCCGGTCGGCGCCGAGACGGCCGCGGCCGGCAGCTCGTCGCCCTCCTCGGGAGCGTTGGTGCCGGCCTGGAGCCCGATCCCGCTCGGCAGGGTGTTGACCGCCGCGGCCCCGGTCCTCGGGCGCGGCGCCGTGGCGCCGGCCTGCGGCTGCACCGCCGGGGCCGCCGCGGGCGGGGGCTCGAGCGGACCGCGCCGGCCGCAGGCGGCGGCCGAGAGGGCGATCAGGCCGAGGAGGACGAGGGTACGGGTACGGAGCACGGGCGAGGTCCGGGCACTGGAGCATCCGCCGACCGAGCGGGCATGGGGTCGTCGCGGAGGATGCGTCACGATCGGAAGCCTGGAGCAGGGCCCGACAGCACCGCGACCGGGCGCCGCTCCAAGCGTGGCGGGAGCACCATAGCGGCCGGCAGCCCGCGAGGCGAGCCCGGCCGCGCGGGGCGTTGCGCGGCATTCGAGCGTGGCCGTTAAGGAGGCGTTGGACGGAGGACCGGAAGAGTGCGTCGGCAGCGTCCCGCCGATGCCCGGGCGACACACCACCCGGACAACGGCGCGCCCGGCCGGCGCCGGGCGACGGATTAGCGATCGTTTCGCTCGCCATTCCGTTAATGAACGGTTAAGCTTCTCGCCGATCGCCGCGTCGGCTTCCGTCGCGTTTGTGAGTGTCCCGTGAGCCTTTCGACGGTGCGGCTGCACCAGCTCCTCGTCGCCGCGGCCTTCCTGGTGCCGTGCGTCGTCCTGGTGGGCGCGGCGTGGTGGAACCGGGCCGAGGTCCTGCGGGAAGAGGACAGCGCAGTGGTGCGCACCGCCGCGGTGATGCACGAGCACGCCTCCAAGGTGTTCGACACCGCGGAACTCGCGATGGACCGGGTCGACGACTACGTCTTCGACCGCAGCTGGAGCCAGATCGCCGCGAGCGCCACCGGCGGCTTCCTGGCGAGCCTCAAGGCGCCGCTGGCCCAGGCCCGGGCGGTCTGGGTCGTCGACCCGCAGGGCCGGGTGCAGGCCTCGAGCCGCGAGGGCGACCTCGGCCGCGACCTGTCGGAGCGGGACGTTTTTTCGGTCCACCGCCAGCGCGACATCGGCATCTACGTCAGCCCGGCCGTCCGGGAGCCGGACGGGCTCACCGCCTTCATGGTCAGCCGCCGCCGCTCGACCGAGGACGGGCGCTTCGACGGCGTGATCGTGATCGCCCTCGGCACCGAATACTTCGCCCGCTTCTACGCCGAGATCGCCGCGCCGACGGCCCACCAGGCGATGCTGCTGCGGGCCGACGGCGCCCTCCTGGTGCGCGATCCGCCCGGCCCAGAGGCCGACGCGCGGCTGGCGCCGAGCGATCCCCTGCTGCGGGCGATCCGGGCGAGGCCGCAGGGCGGGGCGGGCTCCGGCACCCCGCCGGGGGAGACCGAGCGGCTCTACGCCTGGCGCCGGATCGGCGACTATCCGGTTCAGGTCGCCTTCTCGGTCGAGACCACGGTTGCCCTCGACCGCTGGTACGACAACCTGCGGGTCTACGGCCTCGTCGCCACCGTCTCGGCCCTGACCCTGGTCCTGATGGCCTGGCTGGCGCTCGCGCGGGCCCGGGCCGAGCAGCAGGCGCTCTCCGACCTCAAGCGCGAGCACGCCCAGCGCCTCGCCGCCGAGAGCCAGCTGCGCCAGTCGCAGAAGATGGAGGCGGTGGGCCAGCTCACCGGCGGCATCGCCCACGACTTCAACAACCTGCTGGCGGTCATCACCGGCTCCCTCGAATTGGTCCAGCGCCGCATCGCCCGGGGCGACACCGATGTCGGCCGCTTCATCGCCGGCGCCCTCGACGGGACCGACCGGGCCGCCAAGCTCACCCACCGCCTTCTCGCCTTCGCGCGCCAGCAGCCTCTCGAGCCCCGCCCCACCGATCCGAACCGCCTCATCACCGGCATGGTCGACCTGCTGCGGCGGACGCTGGGGGAGACCGTCCGGGTCGAGACCCGCCTGATGGCCGATCCGCCGGCGGTGTTCGTCGACCAGAACCAGCTCGAGAACGCGATCCTGAACCTCGCGGTCAATGCCCGCGACGCGATGCCGGGCGGCGGTCGGCTCACCCTCGAGACCACCGCCGGCACCCTCGAGGACGGCACCTCCGCCGTCGCCGTCACCGTGCGGGACACCGGCACCGGGATGCCGCCGGAGGTGGTGGCGCGGGCCTTCGAGCCGTTCTTCACCACCAAGCCACAGGGGCGGGGGACGGGTCTGGGGTTGAGCCAGGTCTACGGCTTCGTCACCCAGTCCGGCGGCCGCGTGCGCATCGACAGCCGGCCGGGACAGGGCACCGCCATCGAGCTGACGCTGCCGGTGAGCCTGGAGGGCGTGCCGGCCGAGACCGCCGGGCGGGCGAGCCTCGCCGCGCCTGCCCCCGGCCGCGCGGCCCAGACCGTGCTGGTTGTGGAAGACGACGCCGCCGTGCGCCTCGCCAGCGCCGAGACGATCGGCGAGCTCGGCTACCGCACCCTGACGGCGCCGGACGGGGCGGCGGCGCTCGCCACCCTCGACCGCGAACGGGAGGTGGCGGTGCTGTTCACCGACGTGGTGATGCCCGGCATCGACGGGCCGACCCTCGCGGCGGAGGCCCGGCGCCGGCGGCCGGACCTGCGGGTGATCTTCGCCACCGGGCATCCGCGGGACGACCAGCAGGAGGGTCCCCGGCCGGCGCCCGGCGAGACGGTGCTGCGAAAGCCCTTCACCATCGAGGCCCTGGCCGAGGCCCTGGAGGCGACGAACCGGGCCGAGGCGTCGGCGTGAGACCGCTCACGCCGCCCGAGGAGCGGGGACGCCCCCGGGCCGCTTGGATCCGGCATCGTCCCGGAGCCGCGACGCGCGGCCCGGAACGCTGATGGCGCATCGGGCGACGGCCGGCCCGACCTGCGGCCTGCCCAGTCCCGGGAGGCCTACTTGTGGGTCTGCTCGTAGTAGTCGATCGCCCGCCGGCAGTTGACCGAAATCTTTTTCATGTTCTTCTCGAAGCAGCGATCGACCTCGGGGCTCTCCGGCGGCAGGTTGCCGCAATAGGTCATGTAATCGCCGGTGCAATATTTCTTCAGATTAGGGTCGTCGCGCTGGGCGGAAGCAGGGCCAGCGAGCAGCATCAGGCTGCCGGCGGTCAGGAGGGCGAGCGACATCGGCCTGAGCATCATGTCTGTCGAAGCCTTGCAGAGGGTGGGAAGTCGCAGCGAAATGGCCCGAAACAGGCGACCTGGCAAGGGTTGCGGGACGCCGCAGGGACGCGCGGTCGATCCGATCGGGCCGGGGAGGTCGGTCGAGCGAAGCGGGAAAGTCGAGCATTGACAACGGGATAGCGCGTGTTTCCGGGGCGTTTCCAATCCGGTGCGCCGGGGCCGCGGGCGGAGGTCTCGGGCCGCGATGTGCTCTGCGGCACATCACGCCGCAGGTTCACCCGGCGGCGACGGGCGTCGGCAGCGGCGTCGCCGGGGGCAGCCGCGGCTCGGGCGGCCGGCCCTGCGCCTGCATCAGAGCATCCGCCACCTCGGCGATCCGGCGCTCCAGGGCAGCGTTCTCGGCGGCGACGCGCTCGGGCGGCGGACCGCCGGCACGCTCCGCCGCCTCCCGCAGCCGCGCGATCTCGGTCCGCGCTACCTCGCTCTCGGCGGCGTAGCGGGCGTTGAGGTCGGCCAGCGCGTCCTCGAGGGCCTGGATCTGCTCGCGGGCGGCGCTGGCAATGCTCTCGCCCGCCGCGGCCACCCGCCCGCGGGCCGCCCGCGCCTGCTCCTCGGCCAGGCCCTTCGCGGCCTCGGCCTCCACCTGGCCGCGGGTGCTGGCCTCGACCTCCCCCCGCAGGACGGCGAGATCGGCGAGCGCCCGCTGGTAGGGGCCCTCAAGGGCCCGCATCGCCTCCTCGGCCGCCGCGCGGGCGGTGCGGGCCTCGGCGAGCTCGCCCTCGGCCCGGGCGAGGCCGCCGCGGGCCTCGACGAGGTCGCGCTCGATCTCGGCGAGGCGCGCGTCCCGGCGCTCGATCTCGGAGGTGAGCGTTCCGATGCGCACGGCGCGCCGGCCCAGCTCCTCCATCTCGGCCTGGCGGCCGGCCTGTGCCTCCTCGACCCGGCGCTCGAGCTGCCGCTCGCGCACGGCGAACTCGGCCCGCAGGTGGTCCTTCTCGGCGGTGAGCTCGACGATCGACATCGGATAGAGCGCCTCGAGCCGGCGGCGCGTCAGGCGCTCGGCCCGGGCATTGAGGGCCGGCAGGATCAGCAGGGCGCACAGGCTGGCGCCCAGGAACCCCAGCGCCGCGAACATCAGGGACTCGATCACCCGGGCGATACTCTCTCGGCGTCCGCGCGCGGCCTGACGCGCAGGCCCCGGGACGCGGACGGTTGACGACACCTAAGCAGAACGGCATGCCGCAGTTCCGCTCTTCCCCTCGTTCTTACATCATTTTCGTCGCCGAACCGGGAGCCGGTTCGGCACCGGTCGCCGGCGGCCGGCACAATGATGCTGCGCGAGCATCCGCGGTCGGGCGCGGGCGTCGCGGCCGGACCCTGCCACGGGACGGCCCCGAGGACCAGCGCCGCCCTTCGCCCGCGCCGCGTCAGAACGGATTCCAGGTCGGCGAGTCGGTGAACTTCATGTAGCCGACATTGATCCCGAAGCGCGCGCCGACCCCGGCCCGGATCGGCACCACCACGATGTTGTCGGCGGTGACCGCCGACATGCCGAAGCCGCCGACCACGTAGGCCGAGCCGTCCATGCCGACGAAGCGGCGGTAGAGCGCGTCGACCCGCGGCAGGTTGTAGACCAGCATCATGGTGCGGGCGCCGTCGCCGCCGACGTCGAAGCCGAGGGACGGCCCCTGCCAGAACACCTTGCGCTGGCCGGCGTTGCGCGTGAACAGCGTGCCCTCGCCGAAGCGCACGCCGCCGATGATCGCGCCGGAGGCCTCCTGGCCGAGGATGTAGCCGTTGGGCTCGCCCCAGCGGCGGGTCGCCTCCTGCACCGTCAGCGCGAGGCCGCGCGACACCGAACCGAAGAACTGGTGGCCCGAATCGACGATCTCCCGCGGCTGGAAGGTGCCCGGATCGCCCGGGCCGCGGCCCTGGGCGGCGGCTGGGCCGGGCAGGAGCGCCGGCGCGAGCCCGGCGAGCGCCATCGGCACGGCGAGGAGGAGAGCGGCGAGGGGGCCGGAGCGGGTGCGCCGGCGCGGCGGTTCCGCGGGCTGCCGAGGCGAGACTGCTTGCCGAGCCGAGGGAGCGGAGGAGGCTGAGAGCATTCGTTAGGCATCCCGGCTTAGAGAGGTCCTGACCGACCCGGCCGGCGGACCCGGCCGAACCGGCGCGGACGGGCGGCGGGATGCCACAGTTGCTGCGGATATGGGTAAGATCTGGTTAACGCGGCGCGGCCTGCTGTCGCTTCTCGCCGCCGCGACGGCCCGGCCGGCGCGCGGCGAGACGCCCCTCGGCGTGCCGGCCCTCTACGCCGCCGATCCCCTGACCGGGCTCGCGTTGCGCGGCTTCGACCCGGTCTCCTACCGGCTCGGGCCGGAGCCGCGCGCCGGACTGGCGGCGCACGAATTCGTCTGGTCCGGCCTCGTCTGGCGCTTCTCCGGCGCGGCGAACCGGGCGGCCTTCACGCGGTCGCCCGACACCTACGCGCCGCGCCTCGGCGGCTACGATCCGGAAGGCGTGGCGGGCGGCCGCCTCGTCGAGGCCGATCCCCTGGTGGCGGTCCTGCGCGACGACCGGCTCTACCTCTTCCGCTCCGCGGAGCACCGGGCGCGGGCCGATGCCACGCTCATCGAGGCGGCGGAGGCGCGCTGGCCCGCGCTCGGCGCGGGTGCCGCGATCGGCGGGTGATCGTCCGGGTTACCGGGACGGGCTCTCCGGCGGCAGGGTGACGCGGCCGGCATAGGACGGGTCGCCGAGGGCCGCGAACGGGCCGTTCCGGTACTGGCCGGGTCGGCGGCCGTAGCCGAAGGGCCGGCCGTCGGGGCCGACGAGGCAGCCACCGGCCTCGGTGAGGATGTGGTCGCCCGCCGCGGTGTCCCACTCCATCGTCGGGCCGCAGCGGACGTACAGGTCGGCCTCGCCGCAGGCCAGCAGCCCGAACTTCAGCGCCGAGGAGGCGCCGCGCCGGTGCCCGACCGGCAGGACAGCGAGGCAGGCCTCGTCCGCCGCCTCGCCGTGGCTGCGGCTGACCAGGGCGGTCATCCCCTCCGGCGGGACGGGCCGGGCCGAGACCGGCGCGAACGCGCCGGGGCGCCCCTCAATGATCGGGGCTTCCACCGCCCCGGCGCCGGCGGCCCAGACCCGGCCGAGGGCCGGAGCCGCCAGGGCCGCCGCGACCGGCCGCTCGCCGGCCACGAGGGCGATGTTGACCGTGTACTCGCCGGTGCCCTTCAGGAAGTCCTTGGTCCCGTCGAGGGGGTCGACCAGGAAGAACAGCGCCGCGGGAGCGGCCTCGGCGGCGGTCTCCTCGGCGATGACCGGGATGCCGGGCCAGGACTGCGCCAGGGCGGCCACGATCTGCGCCTCGGCGGCGAGGTCGGCCTGGCTCGTCGGCGAGCCGTCCGGCTTGAGGTGGTGGCGGCACCCGCCCAGCTCGAACTGCCTTAAGGTCACGCCGGCCGCACAGGCGATCTCGGCGAGCCGGAGCGCGATGGCGTCGCGCTCGGCGGGGGTGGGCACGGAGCCGTGTGCCGATGGATAGGTCATCGCGTCGTCATGCCCGGCGCCGGCGCGTTTGTCGATCCGTCCCGGCGATTTCGAATGGGCTCGCCCGGGGCGGGATGGGTGACGTCGCGCTCGCCTTTTCAAACCCGCGCGCGACGGCTATCCGTGCCGGCAAACCGTGGCGAAAGCCGCCGCGACACCGAAATCCAGCCGGCCCCGCGGAGCGCGCCCCATGACCACCGTCACCCTCGACGCCCTCGACCTCTCGGCGCTGCTCTGCTCGCGGGTCTGCCACGACGTCATCAGCCCGGTCGGCGCCATCGTGAACGGCCTGGAGGTGCTCGAGGACGAGGACAGCGCCGAGATGCGCGACTTCGCCCTCGACCTGATCCGCAAGAGCGCCAAGCAGGCCTCGGCCCGGCTGCAATTCGCCCGCATCGCCTTCGGGGCGGCGGGCTCGGCGGGGGCCAGCATCGACCTCGCCGACGCCGAGAACGTCGCCCGCGGCATGTTCGGCGACGACAAGACCCAGCTGACCTGGAGCGCCCCGCGGGCGCTGTTCCCGAAGAACAAGGTCAAGCTGCTCCTGAACCTGGTGGTCATCGCCGTGACGGCGATTCCCCGCGGCGGCGCCATCGACGTCACCGTCACCGGGGAGGGCGAGGCGCCGGTCTTCGTCCTCGTCGCCAAGGGCGCCTATGCCCGCATCCCGCCCCACGTCGAGGCGCTCATCGCCGGCGAGCCGGAGAGCGGCACCGTGGACGCCCACGCGATCCAGCCGTTCTACGCCGGCCTGGTGGCCCGCGCCGCCGAGATGGGCGTGCGGTTCTCGATCGAGGGTGACACCGTCACGATCCGGGCCGAGGCCGCCTGAGCGGGCGGCGCCCCCCTAACGGCATCTAACTCCGCGGCCCGCCGCCGGGCGGACCGCGCGTTCCTCGTGTCGCCGGGGAAACGGGACCGGAACCTCGCGGTGTGAGGATTTCCGGCAACGGATCATAAAGGCTCGCATGGCAGCGTGGAGACTGCGCAGAGATCCTGCGTGGATCGACGAGTGGCCGCGATGGATGATTTGTTGCGTGAGTTCCTGACAGAGACAGGCGAGCACCTGGACACTGTCGACCTCGAACTCGTCCGATTCGAGCAGGATCCCAACAACCAGACGATCCTGCGCAACATCTTCCGGCTGGTGCACACCATCAAGGGCACCTGCGGCTTCCTCGGCCTGCCCCGCCTCGAGGCGCTGGCGCACGCGGCCGAGACCCTGATGGGCAAGTTCCGCGACGGCATGCCGGTGACGAGCGCCGCCGTGAGCCTGATTCTCCAGACCCTCGACCGCATCAAGCTGATCGTGGCCGAGCTCGAGCGCACCGCCGCCGAGCCGGCCGGGATCGACGAGGACCTGATCGGCGCCCTCGAGCGCATGTCCGAGGAGCCGGCGCCGGAGCCGGTGCCCGTGGCGGCGCCGGTCACCGCCGGCATCCTCGTGCCGCAGATCCTGGAGCGCGCGCTGAAGCCCGGCGAGGTCTCCCTCGACGACCTCGAGCGCGCCTTCCGCGACACCCCCGGCCCCGAGGCCGAAGCCCCCTCCGCCGCAGTGCTGCCGATGCCGGCACCCGAGCCGGTTCGGCAGGAGGCGGTCCAGCACGCGCCGGCGACGGTCGAGGCCCGCCGGCCCGAGCCGGCGCGGTCCGAGCAGCCGGCCGCCGAGGCCGAGGGCTCCCCGGTCAGCAAGGTGCAGACCATCCGGGTGAACGTCGACACCCTCGAGCACCTGATGACCATGGTCTCGGAGCTGGTGCTCACCCGCAACCAGCTCCTCGAGATCGCCCGCCGGCACGAGGACGGCAACTACAAGGTGCCGCTGCAGCGCCTCTCCCACGTCACCGCCGAGCTGCAGGAAGGGGTGATGAAGACCCGCATGCAGCCGATCGGCTCGGCCTGGCAGAAGCTCCCACGGGTGGTGCGCGACCTCTCGTCGGAACTCGGCAAGAAGATCGACCTGGTGATGCAGGGCGCCGAGACTGAGCTGGACCGCCAGGTCCTCGAGGTCATCAAGGACCCGCTCACCCACATGGTGCGCAACTCGGCCGACCACGGCATCGAGTCAGGGGCCGAGCGCAAGTCCGCCGGCAAGCCCGAGAAGGGCACGATCCGTCTCAACGCCTTCCACGAGGGCGGCACGATCACGATCGAGATCGCCGACGACGGCAAGGGCCTCGACCTGTCGGCGATCCGCCGCAAGGCGGTCGAGCGCGGCGTCGCGACCGAGGCCGAGGTCGAGCGGATGACCGACGCCCAGGTGGCGAAGTTCATCTTCCACGCCGGCTTCTCGACCGCCAAGGCCGTCACCTCGGTCTCCGGCCGCGGCGTCGGCATGGACGTGGTCAAGACCAACATCGAGCTGATCGGCGGCACGATCGACATCCAGACCCAGCTCGGTCGCGGCACCACCTTCACGATCAAGATCCCGCTGACGCTGGCGATCGTCGCGGCGCTGATCGTCTCGGCCCGCGAGCACCGCTTCGCGATCCCGCAGGTCTCGGTGCTGGAGCTGGTGCGGGTGCAGCCCGGGACCGACCACGCCGTCGAGCGCATCAACGGCTCGCCGGTGCTGCGCCTGCGCGACCGCCTGCTGCCGATCGTGCCGGTGGCGGCGATGCTCGGCCTCGACGCGCCCGACGCCCCGGCCTCGACGGACGAGGGTTTCGTGGTGGTGAGCCAGGTCGGGCGCCAGCGCTTCGGCATCCTGGTCGACGGCGTCTTCCACACCGAGGAGATCGTCGTGAAGCCGATGTCCTCGAAGCTGCGGCACATCCCGCTCTTCTCCGGCAACACGATCCTCGGCGACGGGGCGGTGGTGCTGATCATCGATCCCAACGGCGTCGCCCGGATGGTGGGCTCGGGCACCGCCAGCGGCCAGCCGTCGGAGGCCGAGGCCGAGGGCGAGAACGAGGAGAATGCCGGCGATCAGGCGGTGACCCTCCTGGTGTTCAAGGGCGGCGGCGATTCGCTCAAGGCGGTGCCGCTCTCGCTGGTCACGCGCCTGGAGGAGATCGATGCGGGCAAGATCGAGTGGGTCGGCGGGCGCCCGCTGATCCAGTACCGCGGCCGCCTGATGCCGCTCGTGCCGGCGGATCCGGCCCAGGCGATGAAGCGCGAGGGCGCCCAGGCCCTGGTGGTGTTCTCCGACGGCGAGCGCTCGATGGGTCTCGTGGTCGACGAGATCGTCGACATCGTCGACGAGGTGCTCGACGTCGAGCTGGTGACCGAGCGCTCCGACCTGATCGGCTCGGCGGTGGTGCGCAACCGGGCCACCGAGATCGTCAACATCGCCCACTACCTGCCCCTCGCCCACGACGACTGGGGCCAGCCCTCGCACCGCGCGGTGCCCAAGGCCCCGAGCCTGCTGCTCGTCGACGACTCGGCCTTCTTCCGCGAGATGCTAACCCCGGTCCTCAAGGCGGCGGGTTTCCGGGTTACCCCGGCGGCGGATGCCGAGGAGGCCCTGCGCCATCTCGGCGGCGAGGCCCGGTTCGACCTCGTGGTCTGCGACCTCGAGATGCCGGGACGCTCGGGCTTCGACCTGATCGAGGCGATGCGCAAGGGCGGCGGGCGGCTCGCCGGGATGCCGGTGGTGGCGCTGGCCGGCACGATGGCGCCCGACTCCCTCGCCCGCGCCCGGGCGCTGGGCGTCGCCGACTGCGTGGCGAAGTTCGACCGGTCCGGCCTGGTGGCGGCCGTGAACGAGGTCTCCAGCACCCCCCTCGAGGCCGCGGCCTGATCCGCTGATCCCGCTGTCCGGAAGGGAGCTTCCGGACGGCCCGACCGCCCGAACCGGGTGCGCCCCGCCGCCCGAGACCGCCCTTCAGGAACCCGAGCCCCGCTCATGATGGCCGCCAACACCAACACCGCCGGCACCGCGGCGCCCGCCACCGGCGAGACCACCGATTACGTCACCGTGCTGCTCGGCGACGAGCTGTTCGGCCTGCCGATCGACCGGGTGCACGACGTCTTCATCGCCACCAACCTCACCGACGTCCCCCTGGCGCCGCCGGAGATCAAGGGCCTGCTCAACCTTCGCGGCCGGGTCGTCACCGCGCTCTGCCTGCGCCGGCGCCTCGGCCTGCCCGACCGCACCGGCGACGGCCGCAACATGGCGGTGGGGCTCGAGCACGGCGGCGAGGCCTACGGCCTGCTCGTCGACCAGGTCGGCGAGGTGATGAAGCTCTCCGCCGACACCTTCGAGCCGAACCCGGTCCACCTCGACACCCGCTGGCGGGCGGTCTCGCGCGGGGTGCACCGCCTCGACGGCCGCCTGCTGATCATCCTCGACGTCGAGGCCGTGCTCGCCTTCGGCGACGATCGGCCCACCGCCAGCGCGGCCTGACGCCGAGGGATGCATGGAGAGGGACGCATGGGCATGAGAACCTGCCTGATCGTCGACGACTCGGCGGTGATCCGCAAGGTGGCGCGCCGCATCCTCGAAGGCCTGGGCTTCCGGGTGGCGGAAGCCGAGGACGGCCGCGAGGCGGTCGCGCAGTGCCGCGCCGGCATGCCGGACGCCATCCTGCTCGACTGGAACATGCCCCACATGGACGGGTACGAGTTCCTGCGCACGCTGCGGCGGCTGCCCGAGGGCGACCATCCGAAGGTGCTGTTCTGCACCATCGAGAACGACGTCGCGTCGATCGCCCGGGCGCTGCACGCCGGCGCCGACGAGTACATCATGAAGCCCTTCGACAAGGACATCATGACAGCGAAGCTCCAGGAGGTCGGCCTCACCTGAGGCCGACCCCGCCCCGGGCCTCGGATTGCGGCCGGCCCGGCCGGGACCACCGCCCCCTGCGCCCTGGCCTGCCCAGGGCCGATCCTTCCTCCTCGCCCGCCCGTTCGAGCGGCGCGCCGACCGAGAAACGCCATGGCCGCATCCGCAGCGCCCGCAAGTTCATCCCCGAGCGCCGCGCCGCGCATCCGCGTCCTCGTCGCCGACGATTCCGTCGTGGTGCGCGGCCTCGTCTCCCGCTGGCTCGAGGAGGCCGGCTGCGAGATCGTCGGCACCGCCTCGAACGGCCGCATCGCGCTCGACGCCCTCGACCGGGTGCAGCCCGACATCGTGCTCCTCGACATCGAGATGCCCGAGCTCGACGGCACCCAGGCGCTGCCCAGGATGCTGGCCAAGCGCCCGGGGCTCCAGGTCGTGATGATGTCGACCCTGACCCAGCGCAACGCCGAGATCTCCCTGCGCTGCCTGGCGCTCGGCGCGATCGACTACCTGCCGAAGCCCGAGGGCAACCGCGGCGTCACCACGCAGGCGAGCTTTCGCGAGGACCTGGTCCAGAAGATCCGGATGCTGGGCGCCGATCTGCGCAACCGGCCCCGGCCGCGCCACGCGGCCGGCCCCGAGCGGGCCGGGCCGGCGGGAGCCGGCCACTCCGGTGTCGCGCAGCAGCCCGCCGGGCCGCCCGAGCGCCTGGCGGCACCGGCGCCGCGCCCCGCCGCGGCGGTGACCGTGCGCCCGCGGCCGCTGCGCACCACGCCGCCGCGCTGCCTGCTCGTCGGCGCCTCGACCGGCGGCCCGCGGGCAGTGGGGGAGGTGCTCGAGGGCATCGGTGCCGCCACCCTGCGCCGCCTGCCGATCCTGATCGTCCAGCACATGCCGCCGGTCTTTACGGCCGTGTTCGCCGAGCATCTCGGCGCGCGGATCGGCCTTCCGGCGGCGGAGGCCAAGCACGGCGAGCCGGTCCGCCCCGGCATCGTCTACGTCGCCCCCGGCGGGCGCCACATGGGCCTGTCCGGCACAGCCGCCGAGGCGGTGATCCAGCTCAACGACGGCCCGCCGGTCAATTTCTGCCGGCCCGCGGTCGACGTGATGTTCCGCAACGCCGCCGAGGTCTACGGCGCCGCCACCCTGTCGGTGGTGCTCACCGGCATGGGCTCGGACGGCACCAAGGGCGCGCAGGCCCTGGTCGAGGCCGGCGGCACGATGCTGGCCCAGGACGAGGCGACCTCGACGGTCTGGGGCATGCCCGGCAGCCTGGTGCGGGCCGGCTACGCCCACGAGATCCTGCCGCTCCCCGCCATCGGGCCCGCCCTCAGGGCGGCGATCGCCGGCCCCGGGGCCGGCCACTGATGCGCGCCCTGCCACGGCTCCGGGGGAGGATGCCGCGCCGATGACCGAGACCGAGTTCGATTTCCTCCGCGGCTACCTCAAGCAGCGCTCCGGCCTCGCCCTGACGGCGGAGAAGCGCTACCTGGTGGAGAGCCGCCTGTCGCCGGTCTGCCGGCGCTTCAACCTCGCCGGCCTGACCGAGCTGATCGGCTGCCTGCGGGTCGCCCGCGACGGCGCCATCGAGCGCGCCGTGGTCGAGGCGATGACCACCAACGAGACCTTCTTCTTCCGCGACCGCACGCCGTTCGACCTGTTTCGCGACGTGCTGCTGCCGGGGGCGCTGGCGGCCCGGGCCGGGCAGCGCCGCCTGCGGATCTGGTGCGCCGCCGCCTCGACCGGCCAGGAGCCGTACTCGCTGGCGATGCTGCTGGCCGAGGCGGCGCCGCGGCTCGCCGGCTGGCGGGTCGAGATCGTCGCCACCGACCTCTCGACCGAGGTGCTGGAGAAGGCCAAGCTCGGCCTCTACAACCAGTTCGAGGTCCAGCGCGGGCTCCCCGTGCAGCTGATGCTCAAGTACTTCACCCAGGCTGGGGAGCAGTGGCGCATCAGCGAGACGCTGCGCCAGATGGTCGATTTCCGGCCGCTCAACCTGCTGCAGCCGTTCGACCATCTCGGCACCTTCGACATCGTCTACTGCCGCAACGTGCTGATCTATTTCGACGCGGCGACGAAGGGCGACGTGCTGCGGCGCATCGCCGACCAGCTCGCCCCCGACGGGGCGGTGCTGCTCGGCGCCGCCGAGACGGTGATCGGCATCACCGAGACGCTGATGCCGGACCCGGAGCATCGCGGCCTCTACCGCCACGGCCGCGCGGCGGCGCCGATGGGCGTGGCGGCGTCGGGTGTCGGGACCTCGACTCTCGGGGCACCCGCCGCGATGCCGGCCCCGGCGGGCCTGCGCTGGGCGGTCCGCTGAGTGCCTGCCGGCTGAAGCACGTACATGCGCTCACCGGCGTGACAGGGGCGATTACCCAATGGTGTAGTGGTGCGGATCAATCCGCAGACGATCTCCGCCGCTGCCGATCGCTCTGCGGGGCCGCCTGCGGATCGGCAGGCCGTCGCGAGACGTTCTTCCGCCCGGTCACGGATCACGGACGTCACGACGGCTGCCGCCTTCCGATAAGAGGCCGTGGCAGACTTGGCAGGGCTCGAACCCGCGACCAGACCGTTATGAGCGGCCGGCTCAAGCACCGGCGCTGCAGGACTACGATCCCAGCAGCTGCCGGAGAGGCGGCCGAGCCGGGAGTGCCGTCCCAAGAGCTCGCGGGGTAAGCCGTTTGCCCCCTGCGTTGATCCGCGACGCGCAGCGTTCACCGCACCCTGTCCGGGCTGCCCGGTCGCCGTAGGGGTACATTCCCGACGTCGCTGCCCAGCGACCCCGTTGCCGTCGACTCGAGGCGTGCAGGACCGCGAGCAGTCATCCAGGGGCGCCCACGAAAAAACCCCGCCGACGCGGGGTTCTTTCGTCGTCCGACCCGATCGGGATCGGCCGTCAGACCGCGATGCGGTCCTCGCCCTCGGTCGGCTCGCGCAGCACGTAGCCGCGGCCCCAGACCGTCTCGATGTAGTTCTTGCCCTGGCTGGCGTTGGCGAGCTTCTTGCGCAGCTTGCAGATGAACACGTCGATGATCTTGAGCTCGGGCTCGTCCATGCCGCCGTAGAGATGGTTCAGGAACATCTCCTTGGTGAGGGTGGTGCCCTTGCGCAGGCTCAGGAGCTCCAGCATCTGGTACTCCTTGCCGGTGAGGTGGACCCGGGCGCCCGACACCTCGACGGTCTTCTGATCGAGGTTCACGATCAGGTCGCCGGTGGTGATCACCGACTGCGCGTGGCCCTTCGACCGGCGCACGATCGCGTGGATTCTCGCGACCAATTCATCTTTGTGGAAAGGTTTGGTGAGGTAATCATCGGCGCCGAAGCCGAGGCCCTTCACCTTGTCCTCGATCCCGGCCATGCCGGAGAGGATCAGGATCGGGGTCTTGACCTTGGCCACCCGTAGCGAGCGCAGAACCTCGTAGCCCGACATGTCGGGCAGGTTCAGGTCGAGCAGGATGATGTCGTAGTCGTACAGCTTGCCGAGATCGACACCCTCCTCGCCCAGGTCGGTCGTGTAGGTGTTGAAGTTCTCGGACTTGAGCATCAACTCGATGCTCTGCGCCGTCGCGCTGTCGTCCTCGATCAGAAGTACCCGCATCTCAGGTCCCCAAGCCCTGGCCCTCAAGGGTTAAGGCAAGCCCCCGCCGCCCGTCTCCCACCGGCCCGTGGGTGACGCCCGTTATCTTCCGAACCGCGACGCTAGGCCCGAACGGTTAACAAACCCTGCTCCTGTCCCGCAAGCGGTCATCAAACCGCAAGGTGGACCGGCCGCTTACGGGTTTGCGTTCCGTTCTGGCCGAATCGCGATAGCATACCTGCATCCCGCCTGCGCCGGGCATGCCGAATTGGCTCGCGCCGTTCGACCCGCCCGTCATGTTGCGTCCGCGACACGCCCCCGGAGAACATCCGCGAGCCCATCCCGGATCCCACGTGTCCCAGTGTTAAGGAGAGGGGTAAATGGATCGTTGATGGAACGCGGCAATGGCAGCGGCACGGTTCGGGAAAGCGCCTCGTATCAACAGGATGATGCCGTGACGGGCTCCGACGCCGCGGGCGGCCGCTTGGTTGCCGGACGCCTCGACTCCGCCCGCGCCCTGCTGGCGGGCGTCGAGGAGGTCGAGGTGTTCGGCCGCGTGGTGGCGGTCCGCGGCCTGCTGATCGAGGTCGCCGGTCCGGTGGCGGCGATGCGCCTCGGCGGCCGGCTCGACGTCGTGGTGAACGAGGTCGCGGGCGCCGCCGTGCCGTGCGAGATCATCGGCTTCTCCGGCCCCCACGCGCTCGCGATGCCGTTCGGCTCGCTCCAAGGCGTGCGCCGGGGCTGCCCGGCCCGGGTGCGGGCGGAGGGCGCCGGGGCGATCCGGCCGAGCCGTGCCTGGCTCGGCCGGGTGATCGACGCGCTCGGCCGGCCCATCGACGGCAAGGGACCGCTGCCGCCCGGACCCGTTCCTTACGGCCTCCAGGCCGATCCGCCGCCAGCCCATGCGCGGCGCCGGGTCGGCCCGCCCCTCGATCTCGGGGTGCGCTGCATCAACACCTTCCTGACGCTCTGCGCCGGCCAGCGCATGGGCATCTTCGCCGGCTCCGGCGTCGGCAAGTCGGTGCTGCTCTCGATGCTGGCCCGCTACACCGCCGCCGACGTCGCAGTGATCGGCCTCGTCGGCGAGCGCGGCCGCGAGGTGCAGGAATTCCTCCAGGACGATCTCGGGCCCGAGGGCCTCGCGCGCTCGGTGGTGGTGGTCGCCACCTCCGACGAGCCGGCGCTGATGCGCCGCAACGCCGCCTACGTCACCTTCGCGCTCGCCGAGCATTTCCGCGATGCCGGCGCGCAGGTGCTATGCATGGTCGATTCGATCACCCGCTTCGCCATGGCCCAGCGCGACATCGGGCTCGCCGCCGGCGAGCCGCCGACCGCCAAGGGCTATACGCCGACCGTCTTCTCCGAATTGCCGCGCCTGCTTGAGCGGGCCGGGCCCGGGACGGGGGAGGGGGCGATCACCGGCCTGTTCACCGTGCTGGTCGAAGGCGACGACCACAACGAGCCGGTGGCGGACGCCGTGCGGGGCATCCTCGACGGGCACATCGTGATGGAGCGGGCCATCGCCGAGCGCGGGCGCTACCCGGCGATCAACGTGCTGCGATCGGTCTCGCGCACCATGCCGCGCTCCTGCGATCCAGCGTACTTGCCCGTGGTGCGCCGCGCCCGCCGGGTGCTCTCGACCTACGCCGACATGGAGGAGCTGATCCGGCTCGGCGCCTACCGTCCCGGAAGCTCGCCGGAGGTCGACGAGGCGATCGGGCTGATGCCCGATCTGGAGGCTTTTCTGGGGCAGGGTAAGGAAGAAGCAACCTCCATCCGCGAGGGTTACGAACGCCTCGCCGCGATCGTCGGCGAGCCGTGAGGGCCGGTCGTGCGGCCCGCCCCGCGGCCGCGTAGCGGCGCGTGGCGGGCGGGTCTCGGCCGCATGCCGCTGGCGGGAGTGAGATTCAGATGAAGTCGCGGGACACGCTCATCCGGCTGCGCCGCTTTCAGGCCGACGAGAAGCGCCGCAAAGTCGCGCAAATCGAGGCGATGATCGCCGATTTCGCCCGTATGGCCGCCGATCTCGACCGTGAGATCGGCCAGGAGGAGCAGCGGGCCGGGATCTCCGATCCGGCCCACTTCGCCTATCCGACCTATGCCCGCGCCGCCGCCCAGCGCCGCGACAACATCCGCCGCTCCGCCCAGGACCTCGATGTCCAGCTCGCCGAGGCCAAGGCGGCGCTCGCCGAGGCGTTCGAGGAGCTGAAGAAGGTCGAGATCCTCGACGACCGCGAGCGTACCAGCGAGCGCGCCGCCGAGAATGCCCGCGACCAGGCCAGCATGGACGCGATCGGGCTCGGCCGCGCCCGGGCCTGACGCCTCGTCCTCCCGCGCCTCGCCATCGACGGAGCGATGCCGGGGCGCCCGGCGCATGAGAACCGGCACCCCTTCGAGCGGGTGCGTTCGGAGCCGCCGACGTCTCAATCTGCCAAGAGCGGGATCTGCCCGGCCGCGTCGCGCGGCAGGTCCCCGGTGAGCCGCGGGTCCGGCGTCACCTCGATCGCCCGGGCGTAGGCGCGAAAGCCCGAGCGCCGGTAGAACGCCACCGCGCCCGGATGGTCGAGGGTGCAGGTATGCACCCAGAACCGCCCGATCGGGCGGGCGAAGGCGCGGCGCAGGGCCTCATCCACCAGCCGCCGCCCGAGGCCGCGGCCGACCGCCTCCGGGACGAGCCCGAAATAGGCGAGCTCCGCCTCGCCGGGCCGGCGCCAATCGAGCTCGAGGAGGCCGATGTCGCGTCCATCCTCGGTGAGGGCCAGGGCTTCGACGTCCGGATCACCCAGGATTCCCGCGAGCGCGTTGTCTCCCATGCGGGCGCGGCCGAACCACAGCCAGGGCGCCCCGACAGCCCCGTAGAGCGACCGGTAGCGGGCGATCTCCGCGCCGATGGGCGCGAGCGGCAGGCGGTCCCCGGTTCGTAGGGGAGGGGGCTCCCGCATCTCAAGGTAGGTGACGACGGTGGCGACGTGGGTCGGCGGGACCGCCGTGTAGCCGTCGAGGCTCAGGCGCGGGCCGTTGGTCGGATGGTCGCTCACGGGAACTCTCCTCCTCTTGCCGGCGTGGCCGGCGCGCAGAAAGGGACCGGCCCGTTACACCTGCGTCAAGCTTTCCGCGGGCAGACTGGGCGGACGGGGCTCGGCCGATAGATTCCCGGCGGGAAATGGCTCGCCGCCGGCGGAGCCGGAGAGGCGGGCCGCCGCAGCGGCCCGATGAGAGGCACGAGGATGCACGAGGCTCACGCGCGGGACCGGCGCCGCTTCACCGTCGTCACCGAGCCGCGGGCTCAGGTGTCGCGCCGCATGCTCGAGCGCCGCGACGGCCCGCCCCTCGAGTGGATCGAGGCCGAGCCGGCCGGCACGCCCCAGGGCGCCCCCCTCCTGTTCGTGCACGGGGCCTTCGGGGGCGCCTGGATGTTCGAGGAGATCTTCCTGCCCCACCTCGCCCGGCGCGGCCGCCGGGCCGCCGCCGTGAGCCTGCGCGGCCATGGCCGCAGCGCCGGCGGGCGGGAGCTGCGGACCGCGTCGCTGACCGACTACCTCGCCGACCTGCGCCTGGCGCTGTCGCAGTGGAACGAGCCGCCGGTGCTGGTCGCGCACTCCCTCGGCGGGCTCCTGGGCCAGCGCCTCCTCGGCCAGGTGCCGCTGCGGGGCCTCGTGCTGCTGGCCTCCCTGCCGCCGGAGGGGCTCGGCTTCGTCGGGCCGCGCATCGCGATGACCGATGCGGGGTTCTGGGTCGAGGCGCTGGCCGGCTCGCTCCTGCCCGGCCGGGAGCCGGCGGTGGCGCTCGCCCGGCACTGGCTCTTCTCCGAGGGGCTGCCGCTCGAGCGGGCCCAGAACTACGCCGGCCGGATGTCGGCCGAGAGCCCGGTCGCGCTCGCCGAGGCGCATTGGCCGGTCCTGCCGCTCTCGGCGGCCTTCGCCGGGGTGCCGACCCTGGTGCTCGGGGGCGCCGACGACCGCATGATCTGGCCGGCGACGACGTGGCGCACCGCGCTCTACCACGGCGCCGAGCACCGCACCGTGCCGGGAATCGCCCATTTCCTGCAGCTCGACCTCGGCTCCGAGGGCGTCGCCCGCCTGATCCTCGACTGGCTCGAGGCCCGCGGAACCTGACGCGCCTGACCGCGGGTCGGCACGAAACCGTCACGATCCCATGAAAGGAGGGACGGCGCGCGCCGGAACCGTCCTTGCGGTCACCCGCAGGGTCGGGCAGAAGCGCGCGCGAGAATGGGGACGCGACGAGACCGCGATGAAGAAGATCAAAGAGTTCATCTGGCCGGTCATCGGCCTCGGGGCCGTCGTCGTGTCGGTCTACCTGCTGTGGCACCTGCTCAAGGGGCTGTCCTTCGCCGACGTGAAGGCCAGCCTCGCGGCGATCCCGCCGCACCGCTACGCCCTGGCGGTCCTCTCCACCCTGGTCGCCTACGGGGCGCTCGCCTGGTACGACCGGATCGCGCTGCTGCATCTCGGCGTGAAGGGCATCTCCTGGCTCTTCGTCTCGGTCTGCTCGTTCACCACCTACGCGCTGTCGCACAACATCGGCGCCTCGGTGTTCTCGGGCGCCGTGGTGCGCTACCGCGCCTACACCTCGAAGGGGCTCACCGCCGCGCAGGTGGCTGTGCTGGTGGCGCTGTGCTCCTTCACCTTCGGCCTCGGCACCGCGCTCCTCGGCGGCCTGGTTCTGACGCTCGAGCCCGAGCTGCTGCAGCGCGTCAGCAGCCTGCTGCCGTCGATGCTGGCGAGCCCGACCACCGCCCGCCTCGTCGGCGCCGGCCTGCTCGGCTTCGTCGCCCTCTACGTCATCGGCTCGATCCTGCAGCTGCGGCCGCTCCACATCCGCTCGTTCAAGATCGAGTATCCCCGCCCCAACATCATGGGCCGCCAGCTGATCGCCGCCCCCCTGGAGCTGCTGGGTGCGGCGGGCATCATCTACTTCGCTCTGCCGGAGGTCGGGAATCCGGGCTTCCTCGTGGTGCTGGCGGTGTTCCTCGCCTCGTTCTCGGTGGCGCTGGTCTCCAACGCGCCCGGCGGCATCGGGGTGTTCGAGCTCGTCTTCATCACGGCGATGCCGGACCTGCCGAAGACCGACGTGCTCGCCGCCGTGCTGATCTTCCGCCTGTTCTACCTGCTCGTGCCCTTCGCCCTGGCGATCGCCGTGGTGCTGCTGTTCGAGCGCGGTCGCCTCGCCGACGCCCTGCGGAACAAGGCGCGCTCCCCCGCCGCCGTGCCGCCGCCGCCCGTCGACGGCCCCGGCATCACCCCGGACCTGCGCGACGCGCAGGTGCGCAAGGCGGTATGAGCCGCGCCGCAGGTGGGCAGCGCCAGAGCGCCCGCACCCGCCTGCGCGTCCGCCTCCGGCGGGCCGGGCTCGGTCTTGGCACCCTGCTCGGCCTGCCGTCCGGCGGCTTCCTGATCCCGTACCGGCATGCCGGTGCGGCGCGGGCGGAGGGCTACCCGGCCCTCCGCCCGATCTTTTCCGAGGCCGAGCCGGAGTTCCGGGCGGTCCTCGCGGCGATCGAGGCGTTCGCCCCGGACCTCGACCGCATCGCTGCCGGCGGCCCAGGCCTCGTCGGCGAGCGGCCGGCGCGGTTCACCCAGGACTGGTTCCCGCGCCTCGACGCGGCGGCGGCCTATGCCCTGGTGCGGCGGGAGCGGCCGGGCCGCATCGTCGAGATCGGCTCGGGCCACTCGACCCGCTTCCTCGCGCAAGCCGTCCGCGACGGCGGCCTCACCACCGCGATCACCTGCATCGATCCGGCGCCGCGGGCACCGCTCGCCGGCCTCGGCGTGCGCCATGCGGCGCGCCTGTTCGGGCCGGAGGATGCGGCGGCCGCCTCGTCCCTCGATCCCGGCGACGTGCTGTTCATCGATTCGAGCCACGTGGCGATGCCGGGCACGGATGTCGACCGCCTGATCCTCGACGTGCTGCCGCGCCTTCGCGCCGGCGTCATCGTGCATCTGCACGACGTGTTCCTGCCCGACGCCTATCCCGAGGAATGGGCCTGGCGCGGCTACAACGAGCAACTGATGGTCGGGGCGCTCCTCCAGGGCGGCGCCTACGCCCCGCTCTTCGCCAGCCGCTACGTCGCGATGCGGACCGGCTGGTCCCTTGATGGCGTCCTGACGCGCCTGCCCCTGCCGCCGGGCGCCTTCGAGACCAGCCTGTGGCTGCGCAAGCGCTGAGACCGAGCCGAGATCGCGCCCCGATCGCCCGGAGCGAACAACCGGGTCTCGTCCGGTGAAACCGCCTGGATCCGTCGAATGCCGTCGATCGGTTTAAGCCGCGGCTGAGGGCCGCCGGGCGAAGCTCGTCCCGTATCCGGTCGCCCGCGCGCGGCGGTGCGCGGCGGTGGAGGAGGGGTGACGCGATGCGTGCAGGTCTGGTGCTCGGGCTGGTCGCCCTTGGTGGGGTCGCGGTATCGGCGCTCGCGGCCTCTGCACCCGCCGAGGCGAAGGGCCGGCGCGGCACCGTCTTCGTTGCCCGGAGCCACGACGCTCCGTCCCACACGCCGGAGGAGCCGCCGCGGGTGCAGACGGCGGCGGTCGAGGCCGGTGGGCCGGAGCCGATGACGACCGGCACCACCGCGCCCGTCATGCGGCGCGAGGCTGCCCCCGCGCCGGCGCCGGTCCCGGCCAAGCCCTGGTGCACCGGTCGGGTCTTCGGCTCCGGCGCGGGGTTCTGCGCGATCAACTAGTCGGCGCGGACAGGCGCTCGACGTTGTTGCGGACGTGCTCGCGATAGCGGTCGATGACCGCCTCCGGCGTGCCGCCGCCGAGCAGGGTCCCGGTTGCTTCGAGGGCAGCGCCGATCTTCTCGCTGACCATGCGCTGCGCCTCGACCTGGCCGGCGACGCCGCCCCAGGCCAGCTTGACGAGCCGGAGCTCGATCACCTTCTGGGATTCCATGGCGAGCATCGCCGTCGCGTACCAAGCGTCCAACATCCCAGTCTCCTTGCGTGAGCCAATCGTGAGCCGACCCCGTCACGCGTCGGGTCGGTGCGCCGCGGAAGGCCGGCACCCGTGAGAGTGCCGGCACCGGCATCCGTGAGGATGCCGGCCGATGGGCGGCGTCAGGCGGCGCGGGCCTGGAGCGGCGCGAGAACGCTGTACCGACCCATGCGGCGGGCGAGGTCGGTCCAGCAGGCGAGGGCGGCGTCGAACGCCCGGCTCACCTCGGCAGCGTGGAGCTGCACGAGGTCGCTCGGGGTGCGGGCGGTGAGCGCGGCCTGCCAGAAGGCCAGGGCCGCCTGGCTCTCGCCCTGCAGGAATGCCACCACCCGGCCGTTGATCTCGATGAAGCCCTGCATGGCTGCGAGCGGAACCTCCTCTCGGCCCGGCGCCCCGGCCTTGGACGTCGATTCAGGCTTGGCCCCGGCCTCCGGCGCGGCGGCGGGTGCCTCGGACACGGACTCCGCGGCCGGAACCGGCGGCTGTTCGGCAGGCGCCTCGGCCGCCTGAACGGTGGTCTCCTGCGCTGCCGGCTCCGTGCGGCCGTCGGCCGCGAGGTCCTCGGCGACCGGCTCGTCGATCGCTGCCGGCGTGTCCTGCTCGGCGGCAGGCTCCTGAATGGCGGTCTCCGGCGCGTCGGTCGCCTCGTCCTCCGAGGATTCCTCCGTGGACGCGTCCTCCGAAGCCTCCTCCGGCGCGCCCTGGGCGTCGTCGGACGCCTCTGCGGCCGGCGCGGCGCCGGGCTGATCGGCCTCGTCCGTCGCGGCGAGCATCCCGGGACCCGCCTCCGGCTCGACGTCGGCGGTCTCGGCCAGCTCTCCGGACGTGGGGAGTTCACCGGACTTCGGCAGGTCTCCGGACTTGGCGCTGTCATCCGTCCGCGCCGCGGTCCGGACGGGGGCGCGGCGGGTCGGCTTGCGGGTCTTGTCGGTGCGGCGGATGGTCATGACTCGGCCTCCTCGGATTGGCGGACGCCGCGTCCCTGGCGCGGCGCCTGGCGAGCGCGTCGCTCCCGCCCCGTGCGAGGGCTAACGCGCGAAGCCGGAGCGCCGGCAGGCTGGTCCGGGGCACCGGCAGGTCGGCGCGGGCGATGCCGCGCGGCCATCCGCGACGCGCCGAAGCGCGCCGCCGATGTCATCCCCTCGTCAGGGCACGGGACGCCGCCCCACGCTCATCCGCGGGAAGGCCGCCCGAAGAACGGAACAGCCGGCGATCGCGCGCACGGGCGCCGGTCCCGGCACGCCGGTGGAGTCTCGTGCAAGAACAATCCGGCCCGGAGACGGCGCTCCGGGCGCAAGGCGATCGATGAGACCGGGTCGCCGGTACTGTTCCCAGGCGAAGCCCGCGGGCCCCGGGGACGGGAGACCTTACGCCTTGGCCTCGGTCTTGTTCAGGTCGGCCTTGATCGACTCGGACAGGGTGGCGAACTCCTTCGCCTGGGTCTGCAGCGCGCTGATCTGGTTGCGCATGTACTCGCCCTGCAGCTCCAGCGCCTCCTTGACGTCGCGCGTGCGCACCAGCTTCTCGGCGAGGTCGAAGGTCGCGCTGGCGTGCTGCTCGGTGTAGTCGAACCCGCGGGTGACGGCAGCACCCATGCCGGTCTGCGAGGTGTTGGTCGAGGACTGCACCGTCTCGGCGAGCTTGCGGGCGGTGCCCAGGAAGGTGCCGAATGCCGTGCGGGCGTTGTGCACGCCCTTCTCGGCGAAGTCGCGCATCTCGGTGGGAATCTCGAAGGGCTTCTGGGTGCTGCTCATGGGCGTTCCCTCTGGCAATCGCAACGCGCGCCGCCCGTGAGGATTTGTGCGACGCAGCAAACACGATGCTGCAACGCAGCGCGCGTGTCAACAGGTCGCGCTCGGCCGGGCCGCGCCGCGGCTATTGCGTCAGCCGGAACTGCGCGATCGAGCTGCCGATGCTCTGGAACGCGGGCTTGAGGTCGTCCGCCGTGATGACGTTGTAGAAGAACCCGTCCTTGCTGGCGCACGACTTCAGCATGCTCGCGTTTCCGTCGATCACCCGCACCGTGTAGATGGTGATCCCGGCATTCTTCGCCGCCGTGCAGGCCGAGAGGGTGCGGGCGTCGATGACGCTGTCGTCGACGCAGCCGGAGAAGAGATCGGCGAACCAGTTGCCGGTGCAGGCGGTGTTCCAGCGGTTCGCCGTGTTCAGGCCGTCGGTCAGGACGACCATGATCTTGGTGACGCGATCGTTCGAGAGGCTCGTGGCGGTGCTGAGCGGGCCGTAGGGCGTGAGCGCCTCGGTGCCCCAGGCCACCCCGATGGTGACGTTGGTGTTGCCGCCCGCGGTCATGCTGTCGATGGCGGTGCCGAGGGCGCCGTAATCGGTGCTGAGCGGACGGATCGCCGTCAGGGTCGGCACGCCGTTCGAGGACGAGCTGCACTTGTCAGCCGGATAGGCGCCGGCGCCGGTCGGCTCCGCGTTCGGGACCTGCACGTCGTAGGGCTGGTCGCGGTCGGTGATGCAACCCTTCCAGGTCGCGCTCGTGACGGAGCCGACCTTCGTGTAGCTCAGCCAGCCCGCGCTCGTGACCGTGGTGCCGAGGTTCACCTGGGTGGAGAACGGCACCAGGGCGACCTTGGCGTCGGAGCGGCTGACGACGACCTTGTCGAGGTAGCTCAGGAAATCCTTGGCCGCCTGCTTCAGGGCCGGGAGCTTGCCGGAATCGTTCATCGAGCCGGTATTGTCGAGCACCAGCGCGATCTCGACCGCCTTGCCGCCGGACATCGCCTGCGACGCGCCGCTGACTTCCAGGGGATCCGGATGCATGAGGCGGCCGAGGGTCATCTCCACCTGCGCGGTGGCGGTGATCGTCACCTGGGTGCCGGCCCGGGTCGGCGTGAAGCGCGTCACCGTCACGCCCGCCTGCGGGGGGAAGCTCGCGTCGAAGAACGCCCTGGCGCGGCTCTGGAAATCGGCGTCGGCCCGCAGGGTCGGCACCTCGCGGATCACCGCCAGCACCGCGGCGTCGGTGGCCGTCTGGATCTTCGCCTTGACGGCGGTGGCGCGGGCGTAGTCCACGCCGGCACCCACCAGGAAGGTCACGGGGATCATCGCGAGCGCCATGATCACCGCCACGCTGCCGCGGCGGTCGCGGCGGAAACGGACGAACGGCCGCCTCATCGAAGCCCACTCTCCTGGCTCGCTTAAGTTCTAACATCAAGGACTAACATTTCGGAGGTTAAGAATTCCGTGACCTGATGGGTTGGCAATCACCGATACAGGTGATGTTCCATTAAGGTTTCGAACGGCGAATCGCAGCAAGGCGTCGTTAACGAAGATCCGTCATCGTCTGGATCAGTCGTGATCCCGGGTTCGGGACCTCCTCGGCCGCCGTGCGGCGGCCCCACCCGTCTGTGACGAGGACTGCCGATGCGTCCCCTGCGGTTCCGCCCCACTCCCGCCGCCCTCGTGGCCGGTTTCCTCGGCCTCGGTGCCCTGTCGGGCTGGAGCGCTTACGGCGTCGCCGCCTCCGGCCGGAGCGCGCTCCAGGCCCAGCTGACGGAGACTGAGAGCCAGCGCGACGCCCTCGCCGCGCGCTTCAAGCAGTTCCAGGACGTCGAGGCCGAGCTGCGCGACCGTCAGGCCAGGATCGCCGCGACGCGGGACGAGATCGCCCAGCTCGGCGCGACCCGCGACAAGGCGAAGGCGCAGCTCGCCACCACGCAGCGCGACCTCGCCTCCCTGACCAAGCGCCTCGACCAAGCGAAGGAGAAGGTGACCCAGACCGGCAGCATCACGCCCGCGGCCGACCCGGCCAAGAAGCCGGCGCGCTGAGGCACCCGCACGCGGAGCGGCCGCGGAGCCGCTCCGCGTGCGAGGTTACGAGAGATTGATGCCGGCGGGCGGGGAGGGCCTGGGCTTGGGCTGTGCAGGCCCTCAGGCCGGGACGGGGGTGAGATCCGCGGCCTGCGCCAGCGGGTGCTGGAGGGCCGTCTCGGCCTCGCGCCGGGAGAGGCTCTCGACCAGGGCGGCCCAGCGCATGCCGACCTCGTGCCCGAGGGTGAGGTGCCCCGCCTCGTCGTAGCGGCGCCAGCCGCAGCGCGGCGCACCATCCGCCCCGACCTCGTCGTAGGTCTCGTAGCGGGCGACCAGGCGGTCGAGCCGGTCGTATTCCTGGTGGAACCAGCAGATGCCGAACACCCGGCCGCCGCGGCCGAGCATGCCGGCGCTCTCCAGGCGGTGCTCGCCGGGGATGCGGAAGATGGTCTCGAAGGCGGGCGGCGCGCAACGCATGGCGGTCTCCGTCGCATCAACGTCGAGGGAGCGGCGCCGGGAAGCAGAGGGCGCCCAGGTGCGGCCCGAAGGCGGCCGGGCCGGAGAGTCGCGCCGGTCCCGGAAACTCCCGGAGACCACGCGTTAAATGTTCCTTAACAATTTGTGCACTGCAACTATCCGAGGGTCAAGCCCGCACGGGGCGCAGGCCGAGGCGGGCCTGCGCGCCGCCTCAGAACCTCGCCGGGCCTCACTGCCCCCGGGCCGCGATGGCCTCGGCCCAGGCGACGGCGCGGCGGGCCATGCCGATGTGCTGGCGCTCGAACATGCGGCCGTTGATCTGGATGGCGCCGCGCTTGGCGTTCTCGGGCCGGTCGAAGGCCTCGATCACGCTGCGGGCGACCGCGACCTCGTCCTCGGTCGGCGCGAAGGCGGTGTTGGCGAGCTCGACCTGGCTCGGATGGATCAGCGTCTTGCCGTCGAAGCCGAGGATGCGCGCCTGGCGGCACTCCTCGCGGCAGCCCTCGACGTCGGAGAAGTTGTTGTAGACGCCGTCCAGGATGGTCAGGCCCTCCGCCCGGGCGCCGGCGAGCGCCGTCATCAGCCACGGCATCATCGGGGCGCGGCCCGGGACGATCTGGGTCCAAGTGTCCTTGGCGAGGTCGTTGGTGCCGAGCACGAAGCAGGTGAGCCGGGTGCCCGGGTTGCGCCGCGCCGCCGCGATCGACTGGATGTTGAGGATCGCCGCCGGGGTCTCGATCATCGCCCAGACCTTGATCCCGGGCGCGGCGTCGAGGGCCTCGAGGCGGTCGGCGATGTTCTCGAGCACCGCCGGGGACGAGACCTTCGGCATCAGGATCGCGTCGGGCTTCGCCTCCACCGCCGCCCGCAGGTCCGCCTCGCCCCACGGCGTCTGGGGGGCGTTGACCCGGATGATCAGCTCGCGCTCGCCGTAGCCGCCCTGGCGCACCGCGGCGCAGACCTGCTCGCGCGCCGTGTCCTTGGCGTCGGGGGCGACGGCGTCCTCGAGGTCGAGGATGAGCGCGTCGGCCGCGAGCGTACGCGCCTTCTCGAGGGCGCGCTGGTTCGAGCCCGGCATGTAGAGCACGCTGCGGCGGAGGCGGAGGTCGGTCATCGCGAAGTTCCCCAGAAACATCGTCCGGACGCGCGTCGTCCGGCGCGGTTGAAGCCGGCTCGTCGCGGACGGTGCGGCACGAGCGAAGGTTCGAGGCAGCGCACCCTCGTGCTGCCCCAGAGGCAGGGAGAAGCCCCGGGCCGTCCTCGCCGGATTACCGCGGGGAGTTCTCGCAGCCCTGCTTAGCCGATCGGGCCGGCGGCGCCAGCCACGGCGATCATCGATGAGCGTCCTACTCGGCGGCGATGCGCCGGGGGCCGAGGTCGAGGGCGGCGTGCCCCAGGGTCTCCGCCACCTCCGTCAGGGTCCGCGATAGCGCCTCGAAGCCGGGCCGGGGCAGGAGCTTGCGCTCGTCCATGTAGAGGGCGCGGTTGACCTCGATCTGCAGGGCGTGACGGCCGAGCGCCGGCTCGCCGTAATGCTCGGTGATGAAGCCGCCCGCGTAGGGCTTGTTGCGCACCACCCGGAGGCCGTGGCCGCGGAACGCGGCTTCCGCGCAGTCGATCAGGTCCGGCGCGCAGGAGGTGCCGAAGCGGTCGCCCAGCACGACGTCGACCATCGGCCCGTCGTCCCGGGCGAGGCTCGTCGAGGGCATCGAGTGGCAATCGATCAGGACCGCGTGGCCGAAGGCCCGGGCGGTGCGCGCCACCAGCTCCTTCAGGGTACGGTGATAGGGCTTGTACAGCTCCTCGATGCGCGCCAACGCCTCCTCGACGGGCAGGCGGCCGCGATAGATCTCCTGGCCGTCGGCCACCACCCGCGGCACCGTGCCGAGGCCGCCCGCCACCCGCATCGAGCGCACGTTGACGAAGGACGGCAGGCGCCCGTCGAACATGCGCGGGTCGAGCTCGTAGGGCTCCCGGTTCACGTCGAGATAGGCTCGCGGGAACGAGGCCTGCATCAGCGGCGCGCCGAGGCCGACGACGGGCGCGTAGAGCCGGTCGACGAAGGCGTCCTCCGAACGGCGCAGGGCCACTGCGTCGAGGCGCGAGGCCGCCACGAAGGAGGCCGGATAGACCGCCCCCGAATGGCCGGTGTTGTACACGAACGGCAGGGTCTGCCGCTCCGGCTCGTCCACCCGGAAGGGCGGCGTGAACAGGCTGGCGGGGGGAACTCGGCTCATCCGGTCGCCCGGGGCAGGGGAGCGGGGCCTGGGGCGGGACGCGATCGCACCATCATCCGGCTAATCTGGCGCCACGGCCCAGGCCTGTCCACTGCCGAGAGCGGCCGCCGCCCCTGCGATTCCGGCCTGCCGCCAGCGGCATCAACCCTCTGTTTACCAAGGCGCCGCTTTATGGAATGAACGCACCGAATCGGCATCCGGGACTTTCGTTCATGAAGATCCTCCTCGCGGAAGACGACAACGACATGCGTCGCTTCCTCGCCAAGGCGCTCCAGAACGCGGGCTACGACGTGGCCTCGTTCGACAACGGGCTCTCGGCGTATAACCGCCTTCGCGAGGAGCCCTTCGAGCTCCTGCTGACCGACATCGTGATGCCGGAGATGGACGGCATCGAGCTGGCGCGCCGCGCCACCGAGCTCGATCCCGACATCAAGGTGATGTTCATCACCGGCTTCGCCGCGGTGGCGCTGAATCCCGACTCCAAGGCCCCGAAGGACGCCAAGGTCCTGTCGAAGCCCTTCCACCTGCGCGAGCTCGTCACCGAGGTCGAGAAGCTGATGGCGGCCTGACGGCCGCTCCGGGTCGAGAACCTGATGGCGGCCTGGCGGCCGCCCTGGGTCGAGACACCGATGACGGCCCGAGGTCGCCGCTGGCGGCACGACCGCCGGGCGCCTATATCGGGCGATCCCCTCAGCGCACGAGCCGACGGATGCAGCCGGTCACGATCTACACCACCAGCTGGTGCCCCTACTGCACGGCGGCCAAGTCGCTGCTGCAGGAGAAGGGCGCCGCCTTCACCGAGATCGACGTCGAGGCCAAGCCCGGCGCCCGGCGCGAGATGGTGGAGAAGGCCGGCGGTCGCACCAGCGTGCCGCAGGTCTTCATCGGCGAGACCCATGTCGGCGGGTGCGACGACCTCTACGCCCTCGACCGCTCCGGCCGCCTCGACCCGCTGCTGGCCGGCTGACCTCCGGCAGGTCGCGGGCTCCTGACAGGTCGGGCTCCTGGCGGATCGAGCCCCTGGCGGGGCCTGGCCGTTCGGGCGTAAGCTCGCGGGGTCTTCCGGAGTCCGACGCCCATGACCGCTCCCCGCTTCGTCGCCGCCTGCGTGCAGATGCGCTCCGGCCGCGATCCCGCGCGCAACCGCGACGCCGCGGTGGCGGGCATCCGCGAGGCGGCCGAGCGCGGCGCGCACTACGTGCAGACGCCCGAGATGACCGCGCTCCTCGAGCGCGACCGGCCGAGCCTGTTCGAGAAGATCCGCGAGCCGGAGCACGATCCGACCCTCGGCGCCCTGCGGGACGTCGCCCGCGAGCGCGGCGTCGTGGTCCATGTCGGCTCGCTGGCCGTGCGGAACGGCGACAAGGTCGCCAACCGCGCCTTTGTGATCGACCGCGAGGGTGCCGTGACCGCGTCCTACGACAAGCTCCACCTCTACGACGTCGACCTGCCGAACGGCGAGAGCTACCGGGAATCGGCCACCTATACCGGCGGCGCCCGGGCGGTGGTGACAGACCTGCCCTGGGGCCGCCTCGGCGTCGCGATCTGCTACGACGTGCGCTTCCCCGCCCTCTACCGGGCGCTGGCCGAGGCGGGAGCCGAGATCCTGTCGGCGCCGGCCGCCTTCACGCGCCAGACCGGCGAGGCGCACTGGCACGTGCTCCAGCGCGCCCGGGCGATCGAGACCGGCTCGTTCATGATCTCCGCCGCGCAAGGCGGCCGGCACGAGGACGGGCGCGAGACCTACGGCCACTCCCTGATCGTCGACCCCTGGGGCCGGGTGCTGGCTGAGGCCGACGGTGCGGAGCCGGGGGTGATCCTGGCCGAGATCGACATGGCGCTCGTCGCCGACGCCCGCGCGCGCATCCCGGCCCTGCGCCACGCCCGGCCGGTGGTGGTCGAGACCGCTCGCGGTTAGACGCTTCCCAGCGGGGCGGATTTCCGCCACACGGGGCGGCTGAAGCGTCGCACAGACCTCGCAGCCGCGCGCCCGCCCACCGATATCCCGATCATGATCCGCTACGCCCTGTCCTGCGATTCCGGCCATAGCTTCGAGAGCTGGTTCCCCTCGAGCGCCTCCTACGACGAGCAGGAGCGGGCCGGGCTCGTGACCTGCCCGTTCTGCAACAGCCCGAAGGTCGCCAAGCAGATCATGGCGCCGTCCCTCGGCCGCGCCGCGGACCTGCCCGCCCCGGTCGAGGCGCCGAGCACGCCCGCGGCACCGCCCCCCGCTGAGGCGCCGGTCAGCCTGGTCTCCGAGCCCGAGCGGCAGCTGCGCGCGATGATCCGCGCCCTGCACGAGCACGTCGCCCGCACCGCCGACCATGTCGGGGAGAACTTCGCGACGGAAGCGCGGCGGATGCATTACGGCGAGACCGAGCAGCGGGCGATCTACGGCGAGGCGAGCCTCACCGAGGCGCGCTCGCTCCTTGAGGAGGGCATCGCCGTGCAGCCGCTACCGTCGCTCCCCGACGACCGCAACTGATCGTCGGCTCGCCGGATCGTCAGCTCGCCAGGAGCAGCGCCGAGCGGTCCGAGGCCTCCAGCACCGCCTCGGCGAGAGGCCCGAAGGCGGCGCCGTCGCCGGACCGGCGGGTCACCCCCATCACGATCAGGTCGTGGTCGCCGGCCTTCGCCTGGCGCAGGATCTCCCGCTCCGGCGCTCGGGCGTGGCGAAGCTCGGTCCGCACGCGCACTCCGTTCTGCTCGGCATGGTCGAGCACCTCCCGCAGGGCTGCAGCATCACCCTGGCGCAGGCCCGCGAGGCGACGCCCGGTGCCGGCGGCCTCGGCCAGGAAGAGCACCGTCAGCGGCGCGCCCGTGCCCCGGGCCAGGGTGACGGCGATCTCGGCGCCCCGGCGTGCGGCCTGCGTGCCGTCCACCACCGCCAGCAGCGAGAGCGCGGCACGTTCCGGGTCGGCGCGGTGCACTCCCCGCGCGACCGCGACGGCGAGGGGACCGTCGAAGCGCTCGGCCGCGCCGGCCACGCTCTCGGCGAGGCCGGCATGCGGCGCCACGGCCGGGTCGATGCCGACGATCAGGAGATCGTAGCCCTTGCGGGCCTCCGCGCTCAGCGCCTCGGCCGCGGGCTCGTCGCGGGTGAGTTCCGTCACCTCGACCGTCCGCGTCTCCCCATCGCCTGCTCCCTCCTGCGCTGCCTCGACCACCGCGCCGGACAGCGCCCCGCCGTCGCCGCCGCGGCCGAGCCGCACCACGGTCACCGGCATGCCGCGCGAGCCGGCGACGAGGCCGGCGATCCGGGAGGCGAAGCTCGCCGACGCGCGCTCCTCGGGACCGCCCTCGGCGGCCACCAGCAGGCGCTCGAGATTGGCGACGAAGCCGCGCTCCTCCGCCGCCTCCCGCTCCAGCCGCTCCTTCTCCTCGCCCTTGAGCGGCAGGCGGTGCAGGGCCCAGCGCAGCATCGGCGGCATCGCGAGCGTGGTGATAAGAGCCATCGCGACGATCATCGTGAACAGGTCCTGGCTCAGCGCCCCCATGCCCAGCCCGATCGAGGCGACGATCACCTCGGTCGAGCCGCGCGCGTTCATGCCGCAGGCGAGGGCCAGGGACTCGGCCGTCCTCAGGCCGCCGAGCCGCCCGCCCGCGAAGGCGCCGGCGAACTTGCCGAGGCTCGCGATCGCGATGAGCCCGAGGGTGAGGAGCAGGAGGCGCGGGTCGCGCAGGATGGTGAGGTCGGCGCTCAGGCCCGCGAGCCCGAAGAAGATCGGCGCGAACAGGGCCGTGACGACGCCGCGCAGCTGCTCGTCGATCCGCCGGGTCAGGATCGGCGACTGGCCGACGAGGAGGCCGGCCACGAAGGCGCCGAGCACCGTGTGGACGCCGAGCCCCTGCGTGACCAGCGCCAGCGCCCCCATCAGCACCAGGATCGCGGTGACGACCGCGGCCTCGCTCTGCAGGGTATCGTTGGCCCAGCGGATCAGCAGGAAGACGAGGCGCCGCCCGATCGTCAGGCTCAATCCCAGGAAGACCATGGTGCCGGCGAGGCTCCGGCCGATCTCCCACGGGTCGACGGTGCCGGCCTGGGCCAGGCTGAAGATCACCGCGATGATCACCCATCCGATCGTGTCGTCGATGATCGCCGAGGCGACGATCACCTGGCCGACGTTGCGGCGCAGGAAATTCATCTCGCGCACCACCATGGCGACGATCTTGACCGAGGAGATCGCCAGCGCGGTGCCGAGGAAGAGCGAGGTGACGAGGCGCAGCTCCGGCCGCGGCAGCATCGCGGCGGGCAGCATCTCGCCGAGGAGGAAGCCGCAGGCGAACGGCACCGCGACGCCGGTGACCGAGACGCTGAGCGCCGCGCGCCGGACCTTGCGCACCAGGGCGAGGTCGGTCTCCATGCCGGTCATCAGCAGCAGGAGCAGGACGCCGAGCTGGGCGATGCCGTCGAGCATCGCCTTCTGGTCGCGCCCGGGCGGAAACAGCCAGTGCTGCGCCTCCGGCCACACCGCCCCGAGGAACGAGGGGCCGAGGAGGAGGCCGGCCAGCAGCTGCCCCATCACTGCCGGCTGGCTGACCCGCAGCATCGCCTCGCCGAGCAGGCGCCCGGCGGCGAGGAGCACGACGATCTGGACGAGGAGCACGACCTCGGACGGGCCGCCGCCGGAGCCGATCCCGGCGGCCTGCGCAGCGGTGCCGGCCGCGACGAGCATCAGGGCGGGGAGGATCGGCCTCAAGCGGTAAGTCCGCCGGGCCGGCCTGGGGAGGAGGGCGTTGCCACGCTGCGTCGCTCGGCCTTGCTTCGTGCGAGCGTCAACCGGGCCGCGCCGACCGGGTTCCTGGGGAGATCACGGAGCGGAGGCGAACCGCCGGCCGCCGTTCCGGCCGGGGCGATGGTGGTGGGGGCTGCGGAGCGGATGCAGCCTGACGAGGCGTCCGCGCGGCAGGTCCGGCGCCCGCTCCGCCGCGGGATCCGGCGGCGCGTCCGGCCGGGCCGCGCCGCCAGGCCGGTCGATCCAGGCCACGAGGGCGGCCGCGACCGCCGCGCTGGCCACGCCGGACACCACCGCGCAGAGCGCCGCGGGCAACGGCGCGACGTGAATCAGCCACGCTCCCGCCGTCGTGGTCCCGGCGATCGCCGCCGTCGTGATGAAGAACATCCGCCGCCCCGCATTCCGTAGGGTAAGTCGGCGGGCCGCCTCCGGTTCGCACTGCCCTAGGGACATGGTGTGCGGGACCTGAACGGCGGTCCGGAGGTCGAGGGGATCGTTAAGGGGTCGGCGCCTAGGCTCCCGAATGGTCAAACGTCCCGAGTCTCCGGCCGTGTCCCTGCGTAGCAACCTCATCCTCGCATCGATCGCAGCCCTCGGCTTCGCCACGGTCTGCGCCGTCTGCTCGGCCCAGCTCGAGCGCGAGCCGCCCCGCCCGGCGCAGCTCGTCGCCGCGGCGAAGCCCGTCCCCCTCGACGAGCCCGTCACCACAGGCTCGATCGTGCCCACGCCGCCCGCCGCCAAGGTCGCCCGGCTGGCCAAGGCCGAGACGAAGCCGGAACCGCGAAAGGAGGCGAAGCCGAAGCCGGAGCCGGCGCTCGATTCCGAGCGCCTGGCCGCGCTCCTCGCCGACCCCGGCTCGATGAAGCCGAAGCGCTGATCCGCGCGGTTCAGCCGCGGCGCAGCCCCCGCAGGGCCGCCGTGCCGGCGAGGGCCGCGAGCGCCAGGCTGATCACCGCGTTCCAGCCGGCGAGCGAGATCCCGAGGAAGCGCCAGGCCGCCGCGGTGCAGTCGACCGGGCGGGTCGTCTCCAGGGACTTGAGGAAATCGTTGACGCCGGCCGGTGCAGGGCCGGCGCCGCCGCCGCAATCGCTCGGGCCGGGCCAGAATCCCCACTCGGCCCCAGCGTGGTAGAGGCCGAGGCCGGCGCCGACGAGGAAGATCACCGCCACCAGCCCGAGGAGCAGGCCGGCGAGGCGTCGCGGCAGCAAAGCGGCCGCCGCCGCGACGGGAAGGGCGAGGTAGTAGGGCTGGCGCTCGGTCAGGCAGAGCTTGCACGGCACGTAGCCGAAGCCGTGCTGGAAGATGAGCGCGCCGCCCACCGTGGCGGCGGCGCCGAGGAGCACCAGCACGGCCGCCGTCCGGGGGGTGGTCAGCCGCGCGGCGAGGGCGTGGGCCATGGGAAGAACCCTCGGAAGGACCGTCAGAACAGGTAGCGGAAGCCGACGAAGCCGAGCACGCCGACGGCCACGAACACCGCCGCCACCGCGTTCAGGTGCCGGTCGAGGACGGTGCGGATGCCGACGCCGTAGCGGCCGACCAGGCCCGCCAGGATGAAGAACCGCGCCCCGCGGGTGATCAGCGACAGGACCGTGAACCAGAACAGGTCGTAGCCGGCGAAGCCCGACGTGATGGTGACGAGCTTGTAGGGGATCGGGGTCAGGCCCTTGAGCAGGATCACCCAGTGCCCGTAATGCGCGTAGGCCTCCCGGAAGGCGTCGGCCCCCTTGTCGAGCCCGTAGAGATGGAAGAGCCAGGCACCGACCGAATCGTAGAGCAGCGCCCCGATGGCGTAGCCCGCGAGACCGCCGGCCACCGAGGTCAGGGTCGCGATGAGCGCGTAGGTCCAGGCCCGCTCGGGCCGGGTCACCGCCATCGGCACCAGCATCACGTCCGGCGGGATCGGGAAGAACGAGCTCTCGGCGAAGGAGACCGCGCCGAGCGCGTAGGGGGCCGAGGGGCGCGCGGCGAGCGCGAGGATCCACTCGTAGAGGCGGCGCAGCATCGTGGGGGAGGGCTCGTCTGGCGTGAGGTCGCCGCCCTTTGAGCACAGGATTGCGGCGCTGGCGAGGGCGCCCTCCGCGCCCCCTGGTAACGCCCGATGGCCGCGAGGATGTTACAGGCAGCAGAACGTCTGCCGGAGCGGCACAGGATCGTCCTTTCCGAACCCAGCGCATCATCCAACCGGCGGCGCGACTCGGCCGAACGGATTAGGCCCCGACGCAAACGCGGGTTTCTGCTTGACGGAACTGCACGAATCCGTCCGATCCGCGCCACGATTCTTTGTTACGAAGCAATCCAGTTCACCGAGGCCCCGCGTGATGTCGCTCCTGCGTTCGTCCCTCTTTCTCGCCCTGCTGGTCGCGGCCGCCGCTCCGGCCGCCGCGGGCGATCTCGTCTCGCGCTGGCAGCGGGCCGACGCGGCCTGCGGCCTGCCGGCCTCGCCGCTGGCCAACCAGGCCTGCGAGGACCGCGACCGTCTCGCCACGGCCCTGCACGGCCAGGGCTGGTGCGAGGCGCGCGCCGCGACCGCCTACGAGCACTGGGGCTGGCAGCGTTGCGCCCCCGCCGCCCTGACCCGGACCGCGCCGCGGCGCCGGGCCCGGCGGCACGCCTGAATCCTTACTGCAAACAGAGGATGCGGCGCCCGCACGGGCGGCACTAAGCTCGGGCTCTCTGGACCTCGACTTCAGCCCCGCCCGGCCCCCGCCGCGGCGGGGCTTCTCTCGTGGGGAGCCCTCCTCCCGCGGAGGAGGGCCGGTCGGACCGCTACACCACCCGCAGCAGCACGTGCTTCTTGCGGCCGAAGGACAGCTTCACCACGCCCTCCGGGGTGACGTCCTCGGGCCCGATCACCGCGCGCTCGTCGGTGACGGGCGCGTCGTTGACCTTGAGGCCGCCGCTCTTCACCTGCCGGCGCGCCTCGCTGGTCGAGGGAACGAGCGCCGCGTGCTCGGGCCCGAAGGCCGAGAGCACGCCGAGGCCCGCCTCGATCGCCGCGCGCGCCACCTCGACGGTCGGCAGGCTCTCGGCCAGCGCGCCCTCCTCGAAGGTGCGCCGCGCCGTCTCGGCGGCGCCTTGCGCCGCCTCGCGGCCGTGCAGCAGGGCGGTGGCCTCGGTCGCCAGCACCTTCTTGGCCTCGTTGATCTCCTGGCCGCCGAGCGCCTCGAGCCGGGCAACCTCGTCGAGCGGCATCAGGGTGAACAGGCGCAGGAAGCGGCCGACATCGGCATCCTCGGTGTTGCGCCAGAACTGCCAGTAATCGTACGGGCTCAGCATGTCCGGGTTGAGCCAGACCGCGCCCGACGCCGTCTTGCCCATCTTGGCGCCGGAGGCCGTCGTCATCAGCGGGCAGGTCAGGGCGTGGAGCTGCGGCGTGCCGAGGCGCCGGCCGAGATCGATGCCGGTGACGATATTGCCCCACTGGTCCGAGCCGCCCATCTGCAGCGTCACGCCGTAGCGACGGTTCAGCTCGACGAAGTCGTAGGCCTGCAGGATCATGTAGTTGAACTCCAGGAACGACAGCTCCTGGTCGCGCTCCAGCCGCAGCCGCACGCTGTCCATCGACAGCATCCGGTTGACCGAGAAGTGCCGGCCGATCTCGCGCAGCATCTCGATGTAGTTGAGCGTGGTCAGCCACTCGGCGTTATCGGCCATCAGCGCGGCATTGGCACCGTCGCCGAAATCGAGGAAGCGCGCGAAGGTCTTGCCGATCTCGCCCTTGTTGGCCTCGATCTGGTCGAGGGTGAGGATCTTGCGGCTCTCGTCGCGGCCAGACGGGTCGCCGACCCGGGTGGTGCCGCCGCCCATCAGCGCCACCGGCTTGCCACCGGTCGCCTGGAGCCAGTGCAGCATCATGATCGAGAGCAGGTGGCCGATATGCAGCGACGGCGCCGTGCAGTCGTAGCCGACATAGGCCGTGAGCCGGCCCTCGCGGGCGGCCTCGTCCACGCCCGCGAAGTCGGAGCACTGGTGGACGTAGCCGCGCTCCAGGAGGACGCGGAGGAAGTCGGATCGCGGCGCGAAGTCGGTGGGCACGGCCATGGAACTCTCAATCAGTCTCGCGAGGGCAATCTGGCGAGGGCAATCTGGCGGGGGAGTTGGGCGCGACAGCGACCCGCCGCCATGCTAGCTCCGTCGGATTCGGAACAGGCCGGCTCATAGCAGTGCCGGCCCCGAAAGGCACGGGGGCGATTCGGGATGGCGATGCGGCGGGCGATCGGGCTGATGAGCGGCACCTCCCTCGACGGCGTCGACGTCGCCCTGATCGAGACCGATGGCGAGACGATCCGGGTCGAGCGCAGCCACAACGGCTACCTCGAGCCCCTCGGGCCGACCGGCTACCGCGCCTATTCCGACGACGACCGGGCGCTGCTGCGCCAAGCGCTCGTCGACGCCGAGGCGGTGACCGAGCGCAGCGAGCGCCCGGGCTGCCTGCCCGAAGCCGAGGAGCTGGTCACCCGCCTCCACGCCGAGGCGGTCGAGAACTTCCTCGCCGAGAACGGGTTGAGCGCCGCCGACATCGACGTCGTCGGGTTCCACGGCCAGACCGTGGTGCACCGGCCCGACCAGAAGATGAGCGTGCAGATCGGGGACGGCGGCGCTCTCAGCCGGCGCCTCGGCATCAAGGTGGTGTCGGACCTGCGCAACGCCGACATCGAGGCGGGCGGGCAGGGGGCGCCGCTGGTGCCGGTGTTCCACCGGGCGCTGGCCCAGGCCTCAGGCTTCACCGACAGCCTCGGCATCCTCAACATCGGGGGCGTGGCCAACGCCACGCTGATCGCCCGGGATGGCCGGATCCTGGCCTTCGACACCGGCCCGGGCAACGCGCTGATCGACGACTGGATGCGCGAGCGCACCGGCCACGCCCTGGACGACAACGGCCGCACCGCTGCCCGCGGCCGGCCCGACGAGCCGCTGCTGGCCTGGCTCCTGATCCACCCGTTCTTCTCGCGCCGGCCGCCCAAGTCGCTGGACCGGAACTGGTTCTCGCACAAGCTCGCCGGCCAGCTCTCGACCGAGGACGGGGCCGCGACGCTCACCGCCTTCACGGCCCGGGCCGTCGCCCGCGCCCTCGACCACGCCTCCGACCCGCCGACCCGCTGGATCGTCTCGGGCGGCGGCGCCCGCAACGGCGAGCTGCTGCGCCAGCTGAACTACCACCTGCGCGCCGAGATCACGACCGCCGACGCCATCGGCTGGTCCTCGGCCTTCCTGGAGGCGCAGGCCTTCGCCTACCTGGCGGTGCGCTCGCTCACGGGCCTGCCGATCACCTTCCCGTCGACCACGGGCGTGCGCGAGGCGATCACCGGGGGCGTCCTGGCGCGGCCGGAGGAGTGACGGCGCGCCCGTGGATCGCGCGAGCCGGGCCGGTGCGGCACCGCAGGACGTTGCGCACCCCGCATCCCCGCCGCTAAGCGGGCGCGCATGAGCAGCACCTCCACGATCAGCATCGCTCCGCAAGCGGCGCCCGCCGCCGCGGCACCCCGGTCCCGCCGCGCCGTGCGGACCTGGCTCTTCGTCATGGCCGCCATGGTGGTCGCGATGGTGGCGGTCGGGGGCGCGACGCGGCTGACCGGCTCGGGCCTGTCGATCACCGAGTGGAAGCCCGTGACCGGCGCGATCCCGCCGCTCTCAGGCCAGGCCTGGGCCGAGGAATTCGCCAAGTACCAGGCGACGCCGCAGTACCGGCTGCTCAACCAGGGCATGAGCCTGTCCGATTTCCAGTTCATCTACTTCTGGGAGTGGGGCCACCGGCTGCTCGGCCGGCTGCTCGGCCTGGCGTTCTTCCTGCCGCTCCTGTTCTTCTGGTGGCGCGGCCAGCTCGACCGGCGCCTGTCCCTGAGCCTCCTCGGCCTCGGGCTGCTCGGCGGCCTGCAGGGCGCCGTGGGCTGGATCATGGTCGCGTCCGGCCTGCAGCCGGGCATGACCGCCGTGGCGCCCCTCAAGCTCGCCCTGCACCTGACCCTGGCGAGCGCGATCTACGCCGGCCTCGTCTGGCTCGCCTCCGGGCTCGACGCCAAGCGCGACGAGGTCGTGCCGGCGCGGCTGTCGCGCACCGCGCTCGCCCTGATGGCGCTGGTGCTGGTGCAGATCGCGCTCGGCGGCCTCGTCGCGGGCTCGAAGGCGGGGCTGACCTACAACACCTGGCCGCTGATGGATGGCGGGTTCGCCCCCGGCGGCCTGTTCGCCGTCACGCCGTGGATCGAGAACTTCGTCGACAACGTCGCCCTGGTGCAGTTCAACCACCGCCTGACCGCCTACGCGCTGCTCGCGCTCGCGGCGTTCCACGCCTTCGACGCCCGGCGCACCGCACCCGGCACCGGCGCGGCGCGGCGTGCCACCGCGCTCGTCGGCCTCGTCGCCGCGCAGGCGGTCCTGGGGATCGTCACGCTCCTCCTGGTGGTGCCGCTCTGGGCGGGCCTCGCCCACCAGCTCGCCGCGATGCTGGTGCTCGGCATGGCGAGCGCCCATGCCCGCCTCTCTCTTGCCCGGCTCTGCCGCGCGCCCGCTCCCGCCGCGCTGCGTGCGGCCTGAGCGTCGCGGGAACGTTCGTCCTACGTTCATGCTTGGAGCTTAACCTCGGTCAACCGGGAGGGGTCTCCCGGCCCGAGGAGCGGAGGCCTGATGACTGCGCAGGATCAATCCCTGGACGCTTCCTCAGTTCTGAACGCGCGCTTCGCGCCCGACGGCCGGCCCCTGAGCCTCGCCTGGACCTACACGCCGCGCGAGTTGCTCGCCGACGGCGTCATCCACGTGGTCGGCGTGAGCCTCGGCGTGATCGGCGCCCTGGCGCTGACGATCAGCGCCGCACTGTCGAACCTCGCTCCCGCCGAGCAGGTCGCGGTGGGCGTCTACGCTGCCGGCCTCGTGGCGATGCTCGGCACGTCGGCGGCCTACAACATGTGTCCGGTCGGCCGGCTCAAGTGGCGCCTGCGCCGGGCCGACCACGCGACGATCTTCCTGATGATCGCCGGCACCTACACGCCGCTCGTGACCCTCGTCGGCACCGACAGCTTCGCCTTCGGGCTGCTCGCCGGGATCTGGCTGGTGGCGACGGCGGGAGCGGCGGTGAAGCTGACGCTCCCGGGGCGCTTCGACCGGCTCGCGATCGGGCTCTACCTGGCGCTGGGCTGGAGCGGGCTGATGGCCTACGAATCGGTCATCGCCGTCCTGTCTCCGCCCGCCCTGTGGCTGCTCGCCGCCGGCGGCCTGCTCTACTCCCTCGGGGTGATCTTCCACGTCTGGCGGCAGCTGCCGTTCCAGAACGCGATCTGGCACGGCTTCGTGCTGGCGGCCGCCGCTTGCCACTACGGCGCGGTCTTCCGCAGCGTGCTCGACGCCGGGGCGTGAGGCGTCACGGGGACGGCGATACCGGGATGTCGAAGTGGTGCACGTCCTCGCGCCGGCCGAGCCCGGTGTAGAGCGCGATGGCGGGCGCGTCCCCCGGATCGGCCTGGACGAAGATCACCCAGGCGCCGCTCGTCGCCCGCAAGTGATCGATCAGGGCCGTGGCGATGCCCTGCCGCCGGTGCGAGCCTGCGACGGCCAAGTCGTAGACGTAGACTTCCCGCCGCGCCTGCTCGATCTTGTCGAGGGCGTAGGCGACGAGGCCGCCTCGCACCTCCCCGTCCGCGAGGGCCGCCAGCACGAAGACGTGCTCCTTCGCCAGCAGGCCTGCCAGGTAGGCGTCGTCGGGCGGGGCGCCCGCGTACGTGTCGGGATCGTCGAAGGCTTCGCCGAACAGCCGGTTGAGATCGCGCAGGAGCGCGAGGTCGGCGGGAGCGAGGCGGCGGACCGAGACGGGCATCCGGGCTCCTTCCGCGTCACGCCGTTCAGAAGGGCGTGTAGTCGCCGCCGTCCGTGATCGTGTCGAGGGCGCGCTCGATCGCCGTGACCGCGTCGAGCACCATCTGCACCGTGCGCTCGGCCTCCGTGCGCGGCCGGCCGAGATCGGCAGCCCGGGCACCGATGTCGTGCAGCTGCTCGGCGATCGTCACCAGGTCGGAGACGATCGCCGCGGTGGCGCGGGCGGCGGCATCGGGCGCCGGACGCGGGCGCAGCAGGGGAACGACGTTGCTCATCGGCGCGGACTCTCGCGCAAACCCGGGGCGTCCGCCAGCCGGAGAATCGCGGCCCTCCACACATTCCGCCGGCCGCGGCGCGGCGGGCACAGGGGAGGGGATTCGTCTCGGGGCGAGCCGCGGACCCCGCCCAAGAATGCACCGGACCCGGGGACACACCGGCCCGTGAACCGACCGGCCCGGCCGCCGACGCCTTGACGGGCGGGCGGGAGCCGGGCACCCCGGCTCGTACCGTCAGAGCCAGGACCCCCTCATGCGTTTCCTCCGTGTCGCCGCGGCGCTCACCCTCGCGGGCCTCGCCGCCGCCTGCACCAGCACCGATCCGCGCGGCACCGGCCTCGCCGAGACCTTCGACACCAAGAACTACGTGCGCTCGAGCGACACCAACGGCACGCAGCGCCGGCCGGACGTGAACCGCGCCTTCACCCAGCCGTCGATCCCGAGCATCTCGAACCGCGGCTTCTGACCGCCTCCCGGCGGCTCTCGCCGCCGGCCCGTCAGCGCCCGCGGAACAGCGGGTGCTCGACCCTGTCGCCGGCGCGCAGCCCGAGGCGAGCGGCGGTGCCGGCATTGAGCTCGAGCACGGCGAGAACCGGCTCGCCGGAGGAGATCGTGCGGGTGGAGAGCGGCTCGGTATCGGCCGCGATGCGGGCCACCGTGCCGTCGGCCCGGATGAACAGCATGTCGAGCGGCAGGTAGGTGTTCTTCATCCACATCGACACCGGGGCGGTGCGCTCGAAGTCGAACAGCATGCCCCGGTCCGGCGCCATGGCGCGGCGGAACATCAGGCCCTGCGCCCGCCCGGCATCGTCCCGCATCACCTCGACCTGAAAGCTGTGCTGGCCGGTGCGAGAGGCGATCGTCAGGGGCTCGAACGGCCCGTCGGCCAGCGCCCCGGAGGGCGCCAGCGCGGGCAGGAGCAGAAGGACGAGCACGGCGAGGAGCCGGCGCGGAAGGGCGGCCACGGGCCGTGCGGAGCGGAGCGACATGGAGCTGAGCTAGGGTCTCGACGGGCGACGGGGAGCCCGGGCCGTCACGGAAACGCGCGGCCGGGCCGGACGGCCTCAATGCGAGGAGGGCGGCCCACCCTCGGCCAGGCGCACCTCGGCTGCCATCAGGCCTTTCGACCCGTCGCCGTAGCGCACCATGACGTGCTCGCCCGGCTTCAGCTCGGCGATGCCGTAGCGCCGCAGGGTCTCCATGTGCACGAAGATGTCCGGCGTGCCGTCGCCCCGGCTGAGGAAGCCGAAGCCCCGCAGGCGGTTGAACCACTTCACGACCGCGCTCTCCAGCCCGCTGGTCGGCACCACGGTCACGTGGGTGCGCGGCATCGGCAGCTCGGCCGGATGGGTCGCCGTCGACTGGTCGAGGGAGACCACCCGGAAGGCCTGCCAGCCCCGCGGGCGCTGAACCGCCTCGACGACGATCCGGGCGCCCTCGCTGGCGCTCTGATGGCCGTCGCGGCGCAGGCAGGTGACGTGGAGCAGGACGTCGGGCGCGCCGCTGTCCGGAACGATGAAGCCGAATCCCTTCGCGACGTCGAACCACTTGATGCGGCCGCTGACCTCGACGAGTTCGACCGGCCGTTCCGCCGCCTCGAGCCCGGCCCGGGCCTCGCGCATGCCCTCACCGAACGGGCCTCCCGACCGCTCCCCGGCAGGGCCTGAACCGAACTCGTCCGACATCGTAAGCAACCCACTCGAATCGCGTCGCGCGCTTCACCGGCAGATTAACAAAGTCATGACTTCGGGGAAGCCCGAATCCGCCGAGTTGAGACGCCGATCCCGCATGTCCTCGCCGGATTCGCCCTTCCGCCGCGCATTCTGCAATTCGCAGAGGCAGCTTCGCAGGGCAACGCGCACCGGTTGAGGCTCCATCCGCGGCCGCGGCCCCACGCCTGCGCGTTTTCGCCGCAGGCACCGGCGCGGAGGCCGGGCTCGGCTATGACGGCACCGGTGCCGCCGTCCCGGAGAGACCCGATTCCGACCCCGACCCCCAGTGCCGCGCCGGCCCGGCGCCTCGCGATCATCGATCTCGCCCGGGGCCTCGCCCTCCTGGCAATGGCCCTCTACCACCTGACCTGGGACCTCGGCTTCCTGCGGCTGACGCCCGAGAACGCCGCCCTGTCGCCGGCGGGCCGGGCGGCGGCGCACGGCATCGCCGCGAGCTTCCTGATGCTCGTCGGGGTGAGCCTCGTGCTCGCCCGGGGACGCAGGTCAGGGTGGTGGCGCCCCTATCTCCGGCGGCTCGGCCGCATCGCGGCGGCGGCCGGGCTGATCTCGCTCGCGACCCTCTGGGCCTTTCCCGGCTCCTGGATCTTCTTCGGCATCCTGCACTGCATCGCCGTCTCGAGCGTGCTGGCGCTGCCGGCCCTGTCGGCGCCGCTGCCGCTCGTCGGGCTCGCCGCGGCGATTGTCCTCGCCGGGCCGGCGCTCGCCGCGGCGGCGGGAGTGCCGGGCTTCCTCGACACGCCGGCGCTGCTCTTCCTCGGTCTCGGCGCCACGGTGCCGACGACGAACGACTACGTGCCGCTGTTTCCCTGGTTCGGCTTCGTGCTGGCGGGGGTGGAGCTCGGGCGGATCGGGCTGCCGCGCCTCGCGGCCTCGCGGCTCGGGACCTGGGCGCCACGGCGCCCGGCGGCGCGGCTCGCGGCCGCGGCGGGGCGGCACAGCCTCGCGGTCTACCTCGTGCACCAGCCGGTGCTGCTCGGGCTGCTCTACGGGGTCGCGGCGCTCACCGGGCCGCATCCGCGGGCCGGGGAGGCCCAGTTCCTGCGCGAGTATCGGGCGAACTGCGCCGAGGCCGGCGGCGGCGAAGCGGCCTGCCGGGTGGCGGCGCGCTGCGTGCTCGAGCGGCTGCGCCGGGACGGCCTGTGGCAGGCGGCCGCGGGGAGCGCCTTCACGGCGGAGGACCAGGCGCGGGCGCTCGAGGCATCCCGGTCGTGCTTCCGGGCTGCGGGCGGCGCGTAGCCGCCCGGGGGAATCCTGCGGTCGGGCGGCGGCGCGCCGCCCGCCGGACCTCAGTCCTTGGCGCGCTCGACGTAGGAGCCGTCCGCCGTCATGATGACGACGCGGGTGCCGGTGGAGATGTGGGGCGGCACCAGGGTGCGCACGCCGTTCGAGAGCGTGGCGGGCTTGTAGGACGAGGACGCGGTCTGGCCCTTGGTCACCGGCTCGGTGTCGGTGATCTCCAGGGTCACGCGCTGGGGCAGCTCGATCGCCAGCGGCACGCCGTTATGGGTCGAGAGCATCACCGCCATGCCCTCCTGCAGGTAGGCGGCCTGGTCGCCGATCACGTCCTCCGGCACTGCGAGCTGCTCGTAGGATTCTGGATTCATGAAGTGGAACCCCTCGGCGTCGCTGTAGAGGTAGGTGTGCTCCCGGTCCTCGACGTAGGCGCGCTCGACCTGCTCGGTGGTGCGGTAGCGCTCCGAGATCTTCACCCCGTCGGTGATCCGGCGCATGTCGAGCTGGGTCACCGGCGTGCCCTTGCCGGGGTGGATGTTCTCGGCGGAGAGGATCACGTAGAGCCGGCCGTCCTTGTCGACGACATTGCCTTTGCGGAGAGAGCTGGCGATCACCTTCGGCACGGGGCGAATCCTGGTCTGAGAGCGTTGACAGGGAGCGGCGGCGTCCGCCAAGCCGCGGGCGCCTGTCTGCCGGGCCGCGGGCGCTCGGCCGCGCCGGCAGACGAAGCCTTCGGCCCGCCCTATCGCATCTCAGGCGCCACCGCCAGTCGCCCGCCACCCGATGATCGCCTCGCGCAGTGACCTCAGCATGACCGCCGCCTCGCCCTGGTGGGCCCCCCACGTCCACGCCGACCGCCGGCCGCGGCTCCTCCTGCGCAACCGCATCGCCGCGTCGCTGCGGGGCTGGTTTTCGGCCCGCGACTTCGTCGAGGTCGAGGCCGCCGCCCTCCAGATCTCGCCGGGCAACGAGGCGCATCTCTCGGCCTTCGGCACCCGGGAGATCGGGCCGGACGGCGCGGAGCGGCCGCTCTACCTGCACACCTCGCCGGAATTCGCCTGCAAGAAGCTGCTGGCGGCGGGCGAGCGGCGCCTGTTCAGCCTCGGCCCGGTCTACCGCAACCGCGAGCGCGGACCCCTGCACCACCCGGAATTCACCATGCTCGAGTGGTACCGGGCGGGGGAGACCTACGACAGCCTGATGCGCGACTGCGCCGCCCTGCTCAGCCTCGCCGCCGAGACCGCCGGTACGCGGACCTTCACTTGGCGCGGGGTCGAGGCCGACCCCTTCGCCGAGCCGGAGCGCGTGAGCGTCGCCGAGGCCTTCGCCCGCTACGCCGGCATCGACCTCCTGGCGACGGTCGCGCCCGATGGGAGCACGGACGGCGCGGCGCTCGCCGCGGCGCTCGGGCGGGCGGGCATCCGGACCGCCCCCGACGACACCTGGGCCGACCTCGTGAGCCGGGTGATGGTGGAGCGGGTCGAGCCGATGCTCGGCCGGGGCCGGGCGACGATCCTGTGCGAGTACCCGATCCCCGAGGCGGCGCTCGCCCGGCCGAGCCCCGGCGACCCGCGGGTGGCGGAGCGCTTCGAGCTCTATTGCTGCGGCGTCGAGCTCGCCAACGCCTTCGGCGAGCTGACCGATCCGGCAGAGCAGCGCCGGCGCTTCGCCGCCGAGATGGACGAGAAGGAGCGGATCTACGGCGAGCGCTACCCCCTCGACGAGGATTTCCTCGCCGCCCTCGGCCGGATGCCCGAGGCGAGCGGCATCGCGCTCGGCTTCGACCGCCTCGTGATGCTGGCGACCGGCGCCCGCCGGATCGAGGAGGTGATCTGGACTCCCGTGGCCGAGGGCCCGCGATGACCGGTGCGGTGCGCGCGCCGTTGCGCGGCCCGGCGGCGCTCGCGGAGCGGGGCCTCGTGACGGCCGAGCGGCTGCCGGCGCTGGAGCGGGTCGCGGCGCGCTACGCAGTGTCGATCACCCCCGCGATGGCGGACCTGATCGAGGACCCGGACGACGGCGTCGGCCGCCAGTTCGTGCCGCGGGCGGAGGAACTCGTCACCGCCCCGGAGGAGCGGGCCGACCCGATCGGCGACGGGGCCCATGCCCCGCTGCCCGGCATCGTCCACCGCTACCCCGACCGGGTGCTGCTCAAGCCGCTGCACGTCTGCCCGGTCTATTGCCGCTTCTGCTTCCGGCGCGAGGTGGTCGGGCCGGAGGGGCAGGGGAGCCTCACCGAGGCGGAGCTCGACGCCGCGCTCGCCTACATCGCCGACCACCCGGAGATCTGGGAGGTGGTGATCACCGGCGGCGATCCGCTCGTCCTCTCGCCCCGGCGGCTCGGCCGCATCGCCGCCGCCCTGCGGGTCGTGCCCCACGTCCGCGTGCTGCGCCTGCACACCCGCGTGCCCGTCGTCGATCCGGCCCGGGTCGACGCGGACCTGATCGGGGCGCTCAAGGCGTTCGGCGGCGCGGTGTTCGTGGCGCTCCACGCCAACCACCCGCGGGAATTCTCGGAAGGGGCCCGCGCCGCCATCGCCCGCCTCGTCGATGCCGGGATCCCGATGGTGAGCCAGTCGGTGCTGCTCAGCCAGGTCAACGACGATCCCGAGACCCTGGCGGCGCTGATGCGCGCTTTCGTCGAGAACCGGATCAAGCCGTACTACCTGCACCACGGCGACCTCGCCCCGGGTACGCGCCACCTGCGCACGACGCTCGAGGCCGGCCAGGCCCTGATGCGGTCCTTGCGCGGCCGGGTCTCGGGCCTCGCCCAGCCGACCTACGTCCTCGACATCCCGGGCGGATACGGCAAGGTGCCGGTGGGGCCGGGCTACCTGGCCGGCGGCCCCGCGGGCTGGACCGTCACCGACCCTCGCGGCGGGACGCACGCCTACCCGCCGCGAGACGATCCGAAGCAAGACGATCCGACGGGAGGGGACGCGGGATGCGCAGGCTCTGGGGACGGCTGAGCTCCGTCAACGTGCAGAAGGCGGTGTGGGGACTGGAGGAGCTGGGCCTCCCCTACGAGCGGGTCGAGGCCGGCGGCGCCTTCGGCCGGGTGGGAGACCCGGACTACCTGGCGCTGAACCCCAACGGCCTCGTGCCGGTGATGGAGGAGGACGGCTACGTCCTCTGGGAGTCGAACGCGATCCTGCGCTACCTCGCCCGCCGACACGGCACCGGCGGCCTCTGGCCGGAGGATCCGCGGGAGGCGGGCCTCGTCGACCAGTGGCTCGACTGGCAGGCGACCCGCTTCACCCCCTCGACACGGGACGCGTTCTGGCAGACGGTCCGCACCCCGCCCGAGCAGCGCGACCAGGCGGTCATCGACCGCTCGGTCGAGGCCTCGGAAGCCTGCGCAGGCCTCCTCGACGCCCATCTGGCGGGGCGCGCCTACGCGGTCGGCGACCGGTTCACGGCGGCCGACATCGCGCTTGGCGCCGCCACCCACCGCTGGCTCCACCTCGACGTGCCGCGGACCGAGCGGCCGGCCCTGCGCGCTTGGTACGAGCGCGTGCGGGCCCGGCCGGCCGCCGATGTTGCGCTGCCGCCGCTGAGCTGAGCCGGCACGGGCCGATCCGCGCGGCCATGCGCCCACGGCGTGGCCGCGCGCGCCAGGATCGGCTAGGTCTGACTTCGTCACTCCCCACGCCCCCGAAGGCCCGATGCCGCTCGACAAGACGCTCCTCGACGCCCTGCAGGCCGTCACCACCGCGACCCTCACCACCGTGCTCCTCAAGAAAGGCATCCGGCGCTGCTGGATGCGCGGGCCGATGCCGCGCTTCGCCGCCGGGCAGCGGGTGGTCGGCCCGGCCTTCACCCTGCGCTTCGTGCCGGCCCGCGAGGATCTGGCGACCCCCGAATCCTGGTCGAGCCCGACCTCGACCCGCGCGGCGATCGAGGCGATGCCCGAGGGCTGCATCGCGGTGGTGGACGCGATGGGCGTGCAGGATGCCGGCATCTTCGGCGACATCCTCTGCGCGCGGATGAAGAAGCGGGGCGTCGCGGCGCTCGTCACGGACGGCGTCGTGCGCGACGGCGAGGGTGTCGACGGCACCGGCCTGCCGGTCTGGTGCTCCGGCGTCGCGGCGCCGGCCTCGGTGGCGGGCCTGACCTTCGTCGGCTGGGGCGAGCCGGTCGGCTGCGGCGGCGTCGCGGTCTATCCCGACGACATCGTGGTGGCGGACGGCGACGGGGCGGTGCTGATCCCGGCGGCCCTCGCCGAGGAGGTGGCGCTCGCCGCCGTCGAGCAGGAGCGCCTCGAGCTCTGGATCATGCGCGAGGTCGACAAGGGCGTGTCCCTGCCGGGCCTCTACCCGCCGAACGCCGAGACCCGGGCCCGCTACGAGGCCGAGACCGGCAAGGCCTGACGATCGGCAAGGCCTGATCCGCGCCGGCCGGGACCATCCCGGTGTTCTTCGTGCTCTCGAAGGTGCTGTGGTTCCTCACGGCACCCTCGAACCTGCTCCTGCTCCTGGTTCTGACCGGGGCAGGGCTCAGCGTGCGCTGGCGGCGCCTCGGCCTCGGGCTCTGCGCCGCCTCCGGCCTTATCCTGCTCGCGGGCGGGCTCTCGCCCCTGGCGTCGCTCGTGTTCGGGCCGCTCGAGAACCGATTCCCGGAATTCCGCGACGACGGCGCCCCGGTCGCCGGGATCGTGGTGCTCGGCGGCGCCGTCGAGACCGGGCTGTCGGCGGCCCGCGGCCAGCTCGTCCTCAATGACGCCGGCGAGCGCATGGTGGCCCTTGGCGACCTCGCCCGCCGGTATCCGGAGGCCACGGTCGTCTTCGCCGGCGGCTCCGGCCGGCTCACCGGCGACGGCGCCGTCTCCGAGGCCGCGATCGTGCGCCGTCGCGCCGCGTCGCTCGGCGTCGCGCCGGAGCGGATCACCTACGAGGACCGCTCCCGCAACACCCGGGAGAACGCCGCCTTCAGCGCCGAGCTGGTGAAGCCGAAGCCCGGCGAGCGCTGGCTCCTCGTCACCTCGGCCTGGCACATGCCGCGGGCGATGGGCTGCTTCCGCCACGCCGGCTTCACGGTGACGGCCTACCCGGTCGACTACCGCACCAGCCCCCGCGTCGTCGCCATCCACTCCACCGCCGGGGACGGACTGTTCGAGCTCGACATCGCGGTGCGCGAGTGGCTCGGCCTCGTGGCCTACCGGATGTCCGGCTACACCGCGACGGTGTTTCCGGGTCCGTGAGTCCCGCTACCGCGGCAGCGACAGCCGGTAGACGCCCCGGAAGTCGTCCGGGTCCGGCACGACCTTGCCCTTGCGCAGGATGGCGATGCGGCCCTCCTTCATCAGCCGCACCGCCTGGCGGCGGATCGGCTGCATCAGCGGGCCCCATCCGTCCGGATGCGGCCCGCCGAGAGCCCGGGCGACCTCGGAAGGGCAGACGGTCTTGTCGGCGCCGCGATCGGTCACGAGGCGCAGGATGGTGAGCTCGAGCTCGTAATCGTCAGGGATCATCGTGGTCCTGCAGGGCGCGGCGGGCGTCGGAGGCGAACTGGCGCTGCCACATCACCGTGAGCACCATCGCGGTGGTGACGAGCAGCACGTAGCCGCTGACGAACCAGCCCAGATAGGCCAGCGCGAAGAAGAAGGCGCGCTGGCCGCGGTTGAAGTGGCCGCCCGCCACCACGTTCATGGCGGCGGCCCGGCGCGCCGCCCGGGCGATCCGCACCGGGTCGCCGTCATGGGGCGGCACGGCGCCGATCAGGATGGCGCCGTAGTTGAACAGCCGGTAGGCCCAGGCGAACTTGAAGAACGCGTAGACGAAGATCAGGGCGAGGCCCGCCACCTTGATCTCCCACACCGCCCGGGTCATCGGCGCCCCGAGCGGCAGGGTCGAGAACAGCGTCAGGGCGTCGTCGGCGGAGCGCGACAGGGTGAGCGCGCTGCCGAGCGCGATCAGCGCCGTCGAGGCGAAGAAGGCGGTCCCGTTCTGGAGCGAGGCGTTGATCGTGGTGTCGACCACCCGGTTCTCGCGCACCATCTGCTGGTCGGCCCAGGCGTGGCGGTAGCGGTTCATCATGCCGTTGAGGCTGCGCTTGCCGCCGCCGAGGTGCTCGACCGCGTAGGAGTAGCCGAACCAGGCCGAGAGGAAGCAGACGAGGGCGGCGGCATCGACGAGCGAGAAGCTGCTCAGGCCGAGATCAGGGAACATGCCGGGGGCCGTCAGGCCGTCGGCAGGATCTGCACGCCGCGCGGGCCAGCGGCGTCCGGGCGGTCGCTCGCGGCCAGATCCCCGACGGTGACGTCCTCGACCCTCGCCCCGGGCGGTCCCTCGCGGCAGGCCTCGATCATCGCCGCGACGGCGTCCTCCGGCCCGGACAGGCGGGCCTCGACGCTGCCGTCGCGCCGGTTGCGCACGGTGCCGGAGAGGCCCCGCGCCTCCGCCACGCCCTTGGTCCAGGCCCGGTAGCCGACGCCCTGGACGCGGCCCCGGACGATGATCTCCACGCTGCGGTGCCCGCTCACGATCGCCCGCTCCCCGCACGGCCTCTGCTCGGGCGGGCTCTAGAATACTTTTCGCCGCGAGGGGAGAGCGGATGCGCGGGCGCCGCCGCGATCAGGCGCTCGCCGCGACCAGCGGACGGATCGCGGGGGCGGGGCGCAGCGCGGGCGCGCGGGGGCGCACCAGGTCGGCGAGGGGTACGAACGCGTCCGGCGCCGCACCGCCCACCCGGGTGCCGAAGCCGAGGGCGAAGGAGAGCGTGAGCTTGCGGTCGGGCACGATGCCGAAGGCGGCGAGCGCCGCGGCGAAGGCCTCGCGGAAGCTGCGCACGCCGCACCAGCTCTTCTCAGAGAGGTGCAGCGGCCACTCCCAGTAGCCGTCGGGCCGCCGGGCGTCCAAGGCGTCGCGGTCGATGAAGTAGCCGGTGTCCCGGTGCTCCAGGCCGTCCGCATGGAGGCGCCAGTCCCGGTTCTCGAACAGCGGGGCAGCCTCGGCCGCGGCGTCGTCCAGGCGGATGGTCTCCATGCGGGTCTCCCGAGGTTCCACCGCGACGCCGCGCCGCCTCCCGGGTCGGCTCACCACGTGGAACATTACCGGAACACTGGGCTGATTTGCACAGGCCGTCAACAGGGCCGGACGAACATTTCTCGAACGCCGGCGCCGTTGCCAAAGCGCGGGCCGGATGCCACCTCAGGCCGATGACGACGAGGAGCGAGATGGAGCGCAGCCGCAAGGGGCAGGAGCCGCGGGACGCGAGCCCGGACGTCGAGGCGCTGCGCCGCCTCGAGGCGCTGCAGCCGGCCTACGAGCGCCTGCGGGCCGACCGCATCCGGGCCGAGAGCGACGTCGAGCGGCTGACCGCCGAGCTGGCGGCGGCCCGGGCCCAGGCCAGGGAGGAGCTCGGCACCGACGACGAGGCCGAGATCCGGCGCATGATCGAGGAGGCCCGGGCCGAGAACGCCCGCCGGGTCGAGGCTTTCGCGCAGGCCCTGCGGGCGGTGCAGGACCGCCTCGCCGCCCTCGACACGGCCCGCTGACCGGCCGGCCCCAGGCGTGACCCCGACCGACACCCAGGACGGCCTGCCTCAGGGCGGCGTCTCTCACGACGACCTCGCGCGCGCCGCCCGCATGCTCGCCCGCCTCGAGGCGGCCCGCGACCGCGACCGGGCCGACCTCGCGGCCCGGACCCGGGCGGTCGCGGCCGCCAAGGGCCGGCTCGCCCAGCGCGACGCCGTCGACACCTACCTGCGCGAGCTGCAGCAGGACGCCAACCGGCGCAGCGTCGCGACCTTCGAGACGCTGCTCACCGCCCTCGTCCGCGAGGTCCTGCCCGGCGAGAAGCCGGTGCGCCTCGACCTCACCACGGAGCGCGGCCTGCCGGCCCTCGACATCGCGGTCGAGCGCCCGGACGGCGGCCGCGAGGACGTGCTGGAGGACAACGGCGGCGCGATGACCAACGTGGTCGGCATGGCCCTGCGCCTGATCGCGGTGGTCAAGGCCGGCGTCGGCCGCTTCCTCGCCCTCGACGAGGCGGATTGCTGGATCGCGCCGGACCGGGTGCCGGCCTTCTACCGGGTGCTCGACGACGGCGCCGCCCGGCTCGGCGTGCAGTGCCTGGCGATCTCGCACCACGACGTCGCGGGGTTCGACGCCGGCCTGACGGTCAGCCGCATCGCCGGGCGGCCGGAAACCGGGGTCGCCATCGACGGGTCGGCGGCTTCCTGCGCGGCGGCGTGGTCGCCGGAGATGCCGGGCTTCCGCTTCGTGCGCCTCGTCGACGTCCAGGGCTTTTCCGACGCGACGCTGCCGCTCAGTCCCGGGGTCAACGCCCTGGTCGGGCCGAACAACCACGGCAAGTCGACGGTGATCCGGGCCCTGCGCGCAGTGTTCTACGGCGAGGTGCGCGACAGCCTGGTGCGGGCGGGCGCAAGCGCGGCGCGGGTCGAGATCGGCGTCGCCGGCGGGCGCATCCTGCGCTACGTCCGCCAGCCCAGGCGCACCCCGGTCAACCTGTGGTCGCTGCACGAGGCGGACGGCTCGCTGGTGCAGGAGAACGGCGCGACCCTCGAGACCGGCGGCCGCGACGTGCCCTCTTGGGTCGAGCGCCTGTTCGGCATCACCCGGGTCGAGGAACTCGACGTCCACGTGGCGCACCAGAAATTTCCGGTCTTCCTGCTCGGCGAGAAGCCGGCCCGGCGCTCGGCGGTGCTGTCGATCGGCCGCGAGGCCGGGCTGATCCGCGACATGCAGGCGCTCCAGCGCGAGCGCGTCACCGAGGACCAGCGCACGGTCCGCGAGGGCGAGCGCGAGATCACCCGCCTGCGGGAGAGGCTCGGTCACCTCGACGGGCTCGACGCCCTCGCGGAGGCGCTGCAGGACCTCCGGGCGCAGGCGGTCAGCCTCGATGCGGAGGCGGCGCGCCTGCGCGACCGCGAGGCGCTGCGCGACCGCCTCGCCCGCGCCGCCCGCCTCGCCGCCGGCGCCGCGGCCCGCGCCAGCGCGCTGGCGGCGCTGCCCGGCCCCGAGATCGGCGCAGAACTCGGGCGCGCGCTCGCGGAGGCGCGCCACCGCGAGGCGGTGGGGCGCCGGGTCCTCGGCGGCGCCCGCGACCTTGCCGCCGCGCAGGCGCGGCTCGCCGCCCTCGCGGAGCTGCCGCGGGAGGCGCCGGTGCCGCGGGACTCGCGGGCGGCCACCGCCCACGCCGCCCGGCTGCGCCGCCTGACGCGCGACCTCGCCGATGCCGAGGGCCGGGCGGCACTCCTCGAGACCCTGCCCGACGCGGCACCGCAGCCGGTGCTCCGGCCGGACGCCGCGGCGACGGCCCGGCGCCTCGCCGAGATCGGCCGCCGCCTCGCCGAGGCCCGGGCCCGGGCGGACGCGGCTCGAGACGGCCTCGCCGCGACGGAGGCCGCGATGGCGGAGGTGCTGGCCGCGACCGGCGGGCGCTGCCCGGCCTGCGGCACGCCCACGGCCCCGGCCGCTCTGCTCGCCGGGCATCGCCACGGCACCCGGCCGGAGGAAGCGGCGTGATCCTCGGACACGAGCGGCTCGACGCCGCGCCGGTTGAGTGCGCCGGCCTCCTGGTGATCGGCGACCCGCACGTCTCGTCGCGCCGGCCCGGCCGGCGCAAGGATCCCGACTGGCCGGCGCCGGTGCTGGCCAAGCTCGATCACTGCGTCGCGCTGGCCAATGCCCGGGACCTCGCGCCCCTGCTCCTCGGCGACCTGTTCGAGCGGCCGGTGGAGCCGGACGAGAGCCTGAAGTCGCGCCTCATCCGGATCCTCAAGGGGTTTCGCCACCGGCCGCTCGCCAATGTCGGCAACCACGACATCCGCCACACCCGCCTGTCGGACGGCGACAGCCTGGCGATGCTGGCGGTGAGCGACGTCCTCGACGTGGTTCCCGAATCCGGCCCGGCGGCGCATTACCGGGTCGACGGGCGCCACCTCGGCCTGGGTGCCACGCCGTTCGGCCAGGCGATCCCGGCGGATGCGCGCGGGCTCTTTCCCGCGGCGGACAAGGTCGTCTGGCTCACCCACCACGACCTCGCCTTCGGGGCCGGCTATCCCGGCGCGGTGCCGCCCGACGCGATCCTCGGCTGCGACCTCGCCATCAACGGCCACGTCCACAAGCGCCACGCGCCGGTGCGGGTCGGCGCGACGCTGTGGTTCAACCCGGGCAACATCACCCGGGCCTCCGTCGACCTGATCGCCCACGTCCCCGCCGCCTTCGTGCTCGCCGGCGACCTCTCCTTGAGCGAGGAGCGCCTGCCCTTCGCGGCTGACGTGTTCGACCTCACCGGCCGTCAGGTCGCCGTAGACATCGCCGCCGACGCCTCGCCGGAGGCCGCCGGCCGAGTCGAGAGCGCCTTCGTGTCCCTGCTGCGGGCCGAGACCGCGACGGACCTCGCCCGCAGCGACGATGGCGCCCTGATCCGCGAGGAGATCGAGGCGAAGTTCACGCGCGACGACACGCCGGAACCGGTGCGGGCGGCGATCCGCTCGCTCGTCGAGGCGGCGGTGGCGCGGCGGGGGACCTGACGGCGCTCAGCCCGCGGCCGCCAACCCCCTCATCCGAACTGAGCGGCATCCGGGCTGAAAGGACGAGACGCTCGTCATGAGGCTCTTCCCCTTTCCCGGACGACTGGGGCGTCGGCGGAAGGAGATTCGGGACAGGGGGTGCTTGGCTGGAGCACCGGTCCAGCGGGTTCTGGCCTCTGTCGTGTGCCGTGGCGTGCAACGCCGCGTCCGACCTGCTCAGAAGCCGAACGGATCCGGATAGGGCAGCGGGCGCCGGCGCACCGGGGTCTCGGGCAGGATCGGGCGGCTGATGTCGACCGCCACCAGCCCCTCGACGGCGAGCGCCAGCACCGCGGCGACGCCGTCCTGGGCGTTGATCGCCATGGCGGCGCACTCGACCAGGCGGCCGGTGCCGCACTCGTCGAGGTGGTGGAGGACCCGCACCCGGTCGCCGGCCGAGACGTAGGTGCGGCGGCAGGCCATGATCAGGCGCACGGTCGAGATGCGGGGCTCGGCCCGCAGGGTCGCGGCGCTCTCGATCACGAAGCGGCGGCCGTCCTCGGCCAGCACCGGCTCACCGGCCACGTAGGCGGTGCGAAACGGATGACGGCCGAGATCGGCCTCCGCCACCACGTCGATGAGGAGGCCCGGCTCGTCGGTCCGGACCTGCTCGAAATCGGCGGCGTGCTCGACCGTCGCGTCGCCGAGCTGCAGGCGGACCGGAGCCGGGGCGGCGCGCAGGCGCTCCACCACCGGGTCGAGGGCCGCGATGGCGAGGAAGTCGGCGACCAGGGCCGGGCGGGGCACCGACGGCGCGAGGGCGCCGCCGCGCCGGGGCGCAACGCCCCGCACCGCGCTGCGGCGCTGGCCGGGCCGCTCGAGCAGGGTCGCGGGGTCGAGGAGGGCAGGGGTGCTCATGCGGGGCTCCGGAGCGGCGGGCGGCGCGCACCGAGCGACCTGCTACAGTCTTGCTCGTGCGTCTCTGAAGGAACATTTAGCGAACGAGATCCTTGCGAGCAACGGCGCGGAAATCGACGTCACAACGGCGCGGCGGTTCTGATCGGGGACTCGTCGCCGCTCAGCCTCGGCACGCGGCGGCGATGCGACAAAACATCATCGCGGCCGGCCGCATCCTCTGGCCTTGCTGAGGCGAAAACGCTCGCGAATCGCCATATGCCGTGCTAGAGAGAACAAACAGGGAACCGGCCGTCCCGTCCAGCCCGGAGCCCGCTGTCAGCAGGTGAGATCGATCGACATGAGCGCAACCACGGACAAGCAGATCGCGGACATCCTCGCCACCTACGGCGAGCCCCTGGCCGGCAACGTCTGGCGCGTGCAGGGCACGGCCGTGATCTATCACAAGGCCCTGGAGCGGATCGCCGTGCAGGCCCGCATCCGCTTCGACGCCCCGGTGATCGTGCGGGCCGAGCGGGACGAGGCGGTGATCCTGGTGACCGGCCACATGCCGGGCCCGAACGGCGACCGCACCGAGTGGTCGATCGGCGAGGCCCTGATCGGCGTGAACTACCGGGTCTCCGGCAAGCAGGCGGCCTACGTCTTCGCCATGGCGGAGAAGCGGGCGAAGGACCGGGTGATCCTGAAGCTCGCCGGCCTGCACGGCCTGCTCTATTCCGAGGACGAGGCCGACGAGTTCAAGGCGAGCCGACCCGATCTCGTGGCGGCGAACACGCAGGCCCGCAAGGCCGGTCCGGCACCCGCGCCGGAGGAGGGCGAGGCGGCGGACGACGCCGAGGCGCCGCGGGCCGCGCCGGAATCGGCGGCCGGCTCGGCGGAGGCCGACCTGACGGCGCGCATCGACGAGGCGCAGTCGATCAACGCGGTGACCGACCTGATGCTCGCCCCCGAGACGCAATCCGCGCTCGCGGCGATGCCGTCGGGCCTGCGCGACGAGGTGCGCGAGCACGCCAAGGCCCGGCTCGTGGCCCTCGGCTGGCCCGCCCGCAGCGCCGCCAAGGCCCGCAAGGCCGCGGTAGCCTGACCGCGACCCGCCGATCGTGCCGAACGACAGGGCCGTCCGCCGCGCGGAGGGCCCTTCTTTCGTCGCGCCTGACTGGATCGTGACCGTGGACGGCGCATGTTCGCCCTTGCCCCCCGGGCGCCGGCACGCATGATCGCGCCCCGGCGCGAACCTGCGCCGGCACGGGGAGGGCAGGCGGATGGCGAACAGCGACGAGGCACGGGCGGGCGCGGCAACGGACCTCGAGCAGCTCGACGGCTTGGTGATCCCGCCCTTCTCCCGGCGCGGCTTCGTGATGACGGGCCTGATGAGCGGCCTGACGCTGGCCACCACCCGGGTCGAGGCGCAAGCGATCCGCACCGACGAGGCCGGCATCGTCGCCGGCGAGGTGCGGATCCCGGTCGGCGACGGGCCGATGCCGGCCTACCGGGCGATGCCGGAAGGGCCCGGGCCGTTCCCGATCGTCCTCGTGGTCGAGGAGATCTTCGGAGTCCACGAATACATCAAGGACATCTGCCGGCGGCTCGCCAAGGCCGGCTACACCGCGGTGGCGCCCGAGCTGTTCGCCCGCCAGGGCGACGTCTCGAAGATGACCGACGTGCAGGAGATCGTCCGCGAGGTCGTGTCGAAGACGCCGGACGCGCAGGTGATGGGCGACCTCGACGCCTCCGCCGCCTGGGCGGCCGCGGAGGCCAAGGGCGATCCGGGCAAGCTCGGCATCACCGGCTGGTGCCGCGGCGGCCGCACCGTGTGGCTCTACGCCGCCCACAGCGCCAGCCTGAAGGCGGGCGTGGCCTGGTACGGCAATTTCGGCGGCAACCGCACCGGCATCCAGCCGAAGACCGCTGCCGACGTGATCCCGGACATCCGCGCCCCGATCCTCGGCCTCTACGGCGCATCTGACGCCGGGATCCCGGTCGCCGACGTCGAGAAGGCGCGCGACGCGGCGAAGGCCGCCGGCAAGACCGTCGACATCGTGATCTTCCCGGACGCGCCGCACGGCTTTCACGCCGATTACCGCCCGAGCTACCGCAAGGGCCCGGCGGAGGATGGCTGGGCGCGGATGCTGGCGTGGTTCCGCCAGCACGGTGTCGCCTGATTTCCGATGCGATTCGACCGGGGCGTTGCGGCCGCCCTTGCATGGCCGCAACACCTCGGGTGAGATTGTTCCAGGGCCCCGGGAGCTATGCAACCACTGGGCCGTCCGCTCGTTCCCTGCTCATGACCGAGTCCAGCGCCGCCGCGAAGACCCAGCCCGTGATCCTGGTCGTCGAGGACGAACCGGAGGAGCGCTTCCTCGCGGCCACGCTGCTGGAGGAAACGGGCTTCCGCGTCATCGAGGCCGAGACGGCCGAGAAGGCCCTCGCCATCCTGCGCGAGCGGGGCGAGGAGGTGAACGTCGTCTTCTCCGACGTGCGCACGCCGGGCCAGATCGGCGGGTTCGAGCTGGCGCGGATCATCGGCGTCACCTGGCCGCGGGTCCACGTGCTGCTCACCTCCGGCGATGCCGGCGACCAGCCGAGCGACCTGCGCATGTCGGCCACCTTCATCCCGAAGCCCTGGCGCGCCCTCGACATCCTCACCCTCGTCGAGCAGGCGGCCGGCTACCACACCGGCCGCGCGACGGGCGACGCGCACTAACCCTCACCTCACCTCGAAGATCCCGTCGACCTCGACGCTGGCATTGGCCGGCAGGCTCGCGACGCCGATCGCCGTGCGGGCGTGGCGGCCGGCCTCGCCGAAGAGCTGCGCCATCAGGTCGGAGGCGCCGTTGACCGCCTTCGGCACGTCGGGCCAGCCTTGGTTCACCTGAACGAAGCCGCCGAGGCGGTGGCAGCGCACCACCCGGTCGAGTTCGCCGTCGAGGGCGAGGCTCAACGCCGCGAGCAGGTTGAGGGCGCAGACCTGCGCCGCTTCGCGGCCGGTGGCGATGTCGGTCACCGGGCCGGTGAACCGCACCTCCCCCTCCCACTCGCAGATCTGCCCGGCAAGCCACAGCGTCGGCCCGATGCGCGAGAACGGCAGGAACGCGCCGCGGGGCTCGGGCACGCGCGGCAGCGTCAGGCCGAGATCGGCGAGGCGGCGGGCAGCCTCGCCGCGGGGGGTGGGAGCTTGGCTCATCGGACGACCTCTCGGAATCAGCGGGAGCCCGCCCCGGGAATCGGCGGCGGAACGACGAAGACGCCGCCGGGCGCGGGCGCGGGACCGATCACCCGTCCGTAGGGCTCGGGATAGGAACCGTAGCGGTCGTCGCGGCGGTAGCCCGGAGGCGCCACGTCCCGCCACCGGCGGGAGCGGCCATCCGCGTCGCGGCGGTCCCGCTCGTCCCAGTCGCGGCGCCCGCGGCCGCCGACGTCGCGATCCCGGTCGTCGCGATCGCGGCGCCGCGGCAGGATCTCGTCAGGGTCCCGGCGATCGGCCTCCCGCCGGTCGAACTCCCTCCGGTCGACGTCGCGCCGGTCGCCGTCCCGAAGGTCGCGGTCGTCGCGCGAGCACGAGTCGGCGCGACGGCCGTCATCGTCGCCGTAGCCGCGCCGGGGGCGCGGGCTGTCGTCGTCCCATTGCGCCGCGGCGGGACAGGCGGAAAGGCCGGCGAGCAGGGCGGCGGCGAGCAGGAATCTCATCGGGGTGGGCGGTCTCTCGGCACGGCGAATCAGGAGACGGGCCGGTCGTCGCCCGCAGTATACTCGCGCCACAGCAGCACCAGGGCCGCCATCACGGCCGGCCCGAGGAAGAGGCCGAGGAGCCCGAAGCTCTCGACGCCCCCGAGAATGCCGAGCAGCACCCACAGGAAGGGCAAGCGGGTGGCGCCGCCGATCAGCGCCGGGCGGACGAAGTGGTCGGCCACGAAGGTCACGACGAGGCCGGCGACCACCACCACCACCGCCGCGGTGACGCTGCCCTGGGCGCCGGCGAGCAGGGCGGCGAGGCCGAAGGCCACCGGGGCCGCGAACGGGATCATGGCGGCGAGCGCGGTCGCGGCGCCGAGGAGCACCGGGTGCGGCACCCCCGCGAAGGCGTAGACCACGCCCAGCAGGAAGCCCTCGCCGAGGCCGACCAGCACCAGACCGTCCACGGTGCCGTGGACCGAGGCCACCATCTGGCGCGCCACCCGCTCGCCGCGCGGGCCGAACAGCCGGCGCGCCGCCGACAGCGCCTGCGCCGCGACCGCCGACCCGTCGCGGAACAGGAAGAACAGGGTCAGCAGGGTGAAGCCGAACAGCACGGCCCGGTGGACGATCTGGCTGCCGAAGGTGCGCCCGAAACCGACGACCGATGAGTGGTTGAGCGACTGGTCGAGGCGGTGCAGCACCTCGGACGAGCCCTGCGGGTGGCTCAGGTTCTCCTGCCACCAGGCCGAGACCTGCGCGGCCCCGAAGGGCAGGCGGGCGACGAAGTCCGGCACCGGCCAGCCCTGCTCCTCGATCCGGCGCCAGAACCCGATCGCGTCGTGCGCCTCCCGCGCCGCCTGCACGGCGGCCACCACGAGCGGCACCAGGATCACCAGGGCCACCACCAGGGTGAGGAGGGCGGGCCAGAGGACGTTGTGCCGGCCCGGCGGCGCGATCCGCACCAGCCGCTCGCGCAGCGGCCACAGGGCGATCGACAGGATCACCGCCCAGGCGAGAGCCGGCAGGTAGGGGTGCAGCACCCAGACGCCGAGGCCGGCGAGGCCGACGACCAGCGCAGCGCGGGCGAAGGCGGAGGTGCCCGTCGCAGCCGGCAGCGTGGCCGCCGGTCCCGGCCCGGACTCCGCCGGGGGCTTCACGTGTTCCATGCCGGTCGTTCCTCGGGTTGGTCCTCGGCCGGTGCTCCGCGGGTGCGTCATCCGGCCTGACCTAGGGCGTGGCGCGGCCGCGGAAACGCCGCGCGGTTGCCGGCCCGGCCCCCCTCGTGTATGCGGGCCCCTCGACCGGGCGCGGCCCGGCGGACCCGTTTCGGGTAGGCGGTTTCGTGGCCGGGGCGCGGGCGGTGTCCGGAGGTCGCGCCGTTCGAGCCAGACCTCAGCAGGAAGACGGCTGCACGTCCATGTCCGACACCTTCGACCGCGTCGCCACCATCATCGCCGACGTCGCCGACATCCCGCGCGAGAAGATCACGCCGGAGAGCCACGCCATCGACGACCTGGGCATCGACAGCCTGGCCTTCCTCGACATCGCCTTCGAGATCGACAAGACCTTCGGGATCAAGCTGCCCCTCGAGCAGTGGACCCAGGAGGTCAACGAGGGCAAGGTTCCGGCCGAGCAGTACTTCGTGCTGAAGAACCTGTGCGAGCGCATCGACGGACTGGTGGCCGAGAAGGCCGCCAAGGTCTGAGACCGGCTGAGGCAGTCGCGGGGATGCGCCTCGAATACTTCGACATGATCGATCGGGTCGTGAGCCTCGACCGCGCCGCCGGGCGCATCGAGGCGCTGGCCACGGTGCCGATGGCGAGCCCGGTCTTCGAGGGGCACTTTCCCGGCCACCCCCTGGTGCCGGGCGTGCTCCTCACCGAGACCATGGCGCAGGCCTCCGGCTACCTGCTGCTCGCCCGTGCGTCGTTCAGCCACATGCCGTTCCTGATGGGCGTCGACAAGGCGCGCTTCCGCTCGTTCGTCGGCCCCGGCGCCGTGCTCGAGGTCGAGGCGAGCCTGGAGCACGACGGCTCAGGGTACGCCGTGACGAAGGCGGCGATCCGGGCCGAGGGCAAGCCGCTCTGCAACGCCGAGCTGCGCTTCAAGACCATGCCGTTCCCGGACGGCCTCGACGCACCGATGCGCGAGCGCGCCGCCCGCATCGGCCTCCTCGACGGAGCGGCCGCGTGACCCGTCTGACTGACCCCCGCAACGTCGTGGTCACGGGCCTCGGGCTCGTTTCCTGCGCCGGGGAGGGCGTCGCGGCCCATCTCGCCGCCTTCCGGTCCGGAGAGGCGCCGCGCACCGACGCCGAGACCTTCGCGCCCTACCCGGTTCACCCGGCCGCTCCTCTCGTCCTCGACGGGCAGATCCCGAAGAAGTCCGACCAGCGCCAGATGGAGCCGTGGCAGCGCCTCGGCGTCTACGCCGCGGGCCTCGCCCTCGACGCGGCCGGCGCCAAGGCGGATGCGGGCCTGAAGGCCGCCATGCACCTCGTGGTGGCGGCGGGCGGCGGCGAGCGCGACTACGCGGTCGACGGCCAGATCCTCACCGGGCTGCGCGGGGCCGCCGATCCCGGCGCCTACCTCAACGAGCGGCTGCAGAACGACCTGCGCCCGACGCTGTTCCTGGCCCAGCTCTCGAACCTGCTCGCCGGCAACATCGCCATCGTGCACGGGGTCACGGGGGCCTCGCGCACCTTCATGGGCGAGGAATCGAGCGGCGTCGACGCCCTGCGCATCGCCCAGGCCCGCATCGCTGCCGGCCAGCTCGACGTTGTCCTGGTGGGCGGATCGTACAACGCCGAGCGCGCCGACGTGCTGCTGATCCACGAGATGGGCGGGTATCTCAGCAAGCCCGATTACCGGCCGGTCTTCGCGCGCGGCGACGCCCCGGGCTTCGTCCTGGGCTCCGGCGGGGCCTTCCTGGTGCTGGAATCCGAGGAGCATGCGAGGAATCGCGGCGCCCGGGCGCTGGCCCGGCTCGACGCGGTGGCGAGCGATCGCACGAAGCGTGTGCCCGGCAGCGTGGCAAAGAGCCTCGCCGGCCTCTGGAGCACGGCCGGGCTCCGGGCGCCCGACGCCGTGATCTCCGGTGCCACCGGCTGCGCCGGCATCACCGAGGAGGAGCGCGACGCCCTGAACGACCTCGCGCCCGGCGCGCCGGTCCGCGCGCTCGGCGACCTCACTGGCCACACGCTCGAGGTCGCGGCGCCCTTCGGCGCCGCCCTCGCGACCGCCCTGGTGGCGGCAGGGGAGGCCCGCGAGGTCGCCGTCACGGCGGTCGGCCATCGCCGGGGCGAGGGCGTGCTTCGCATCACCGCCGCAGGTGAGGCCGCAGGCACCGCAAGGGAGACGTCATGAGCCGCGACCGCGACGCGATGGGCCGCCCGCTGGTGGCGGTCACCGGCATCGGCGTGGTGACCTCGCTCGGCCAGGGTACGGCGGATAACTGGGCCGCCCTGACCGCGGGCCGCTCCGGGATCCACGCCATCACCCGCTTCCCGACCGAGGGCCTGCGCACCCGCATCGCCGGCACGGTCGACTTCATCCCCGCCGACCCGATGGTGGCGCCGCTCCTCTCCGAGCGCTTCGCCGAGGCCGCCGCCGAGGAAGCGGTGTCGCTGGCCGGTCTCGCCGGGGACTTCCCGGGCGCGCTGTTCATGGCGGTGCCGCCGGTCGAGATCGAGTGGCCGCAGCGCCAGGCGCTCGCCGAGGCGGCGGCGACCAACGGCGACGTGACCTACTCCGACCTGCTGCGGGCGGCGGCGAGCCGGCGCTTCGACGACTGGCACGACCTGTTCATCTTCGGCACGGTGGCCGACCGCATCGCCGACCGCTTCGGCACCAGGGGCTCGCCGATCTCGCTCTCGACCGCCTGCTCCTCGGGCGCGACCGCGATCCAGCTCGGCGTCGAGGCGATCCGGCGCGGCGAGGTCGAGGCCGCGCTCTGCATCGGCACCGACGGCTCGGTGAACCCGGAATCGCTGATCCGGTTCTCGCTGCTCTCCGCCCTCTCGACCCAGAACGACCCGCCGGAAGGCGCCGCCAAGCCCTTCGCCAAGAACCGCGACGGCTTCGTGATGGGCGAGGGCGCCGCCGCCCTCGTGCTCGAGGACGCCGCCCGGGCGCGCGCCCGCGGCGCCCGCATCCTCGGCTACGTGCTCGGCTGCGGCGAGAAGGGCGACGGCTTCCACCGCACCCGTTCGAGCCCGGACGGCGCGCCGATCATCGCGGCGATCCAGGCGGCCCTCGACGATGCCGGCCTCCACCCCGACCGGATCGACACGGTGAACGCTCACGGCACCGGCACGCCGGAGAACGACAAGATGGAGGCGATGGGCTGCCTCGCGGTGTTCGGCGAGCGCATGCGGGGCGTGCCGATCTCCTCGAACAAGTCGATGATCGGCCACACCCTCACGGCGGCCGGCGCGATCGAGGCGGCGTTCTCGCTCCTCACCATCGCCCACGGCCGGGTGCCTCCGACCCTGAACTACGCGGTACCCGATCCGGCGATCCCCCTCGACGTGGTCACGAGCGCCCGCGACGTGCCGGTGACGACCGTGCTGTCGAACTCCTTCGGCTTCGGCGGCCAGAACACCTGCCTGGTGTTCGGGGCGGAGCCAGCATGAGCGCCCCCGCGACAGGCGCGCGGCGCGTCCTCGTCACCGGAGGCGGGCGGGGGTTGGGGGGCGCGATCGTGCGGGCGCTGGCGGCGGCCGGGCACGACGTTGACTTCACCTACCGGGACTCGCGGGAGGCGGCCGAGGCGCTGGCCCTCGAACTCACCGCCCTCCACCCCGAGCGGCGCCTGCGGCCCCACCCGCTCGACCTGTCGGATCGGGCGGCGCTCGACGATTTCTGCGCCGTGATGGAGGGCGAGGAGATCTTCGGCCTCGTCCACAATGCCGGCCAGCCCTGCGACAGCCTCGCGGCGGTGCTCGACCAGGACCGGGCCGAGGCCGCCATGCAGGTGAACTTCTGGTCGCTGACCCGCCTCGCCAAGGCGCTGGTGCGGCCGATGACCCGGGCAAGGGCCGGGCGCATCGTGGCGATCGGCTCGGTGGCGGCGCTCCAGGCCAACCCGGGCAACGCGGCCTACGCCGCCACCAAGGGCGCGCTCATCGCCTATTGCCGGACGCTCGCCATCGAATCGGCCCGCCGCGGCGTGACCGTCAACGTGGTGGCCCCGGGCTTCATAGACACCGACATGATGGCCCCCTACGCCGCCCACCGCGCCGGGATGGAGAAGCAGATCCCGACCGGGCGCTTCGCCGCGCCGGCGGAGGTGGCGGACCTCGTCGCGTTCCTGCTCGGCCCGGGGGCGGGCTACATCACCGGCGCGGTGCTGCCGGTGGATGGCGGACTCACCGCGATGATGGGCATCCACCGCATCTGACGAAGCTGTCTCATCCCATGCGGCTCCCACAAGTGCGCGCCGTCGCTGCGGCGGCGCTCCTCCTCGCACCGGCCTGGGCCTTCGCCCAGGAACCGGGTCGGCAAGAGCCCGGCCGGCAAGAGCCCGGTCGACAGGAGTTCGGCCGGCCGGAGTTCTTCCGGGTCGAGGGGCTGCCCCGGGGCGACACGCTCAGCATCCGCGAGGCGCCGGACGCCGACTCGCCGGCCCTTGGGCAGGCGCCGGCCCGCGGGCGCCTGCGCGGCTTCGGCTGCACCAACGACACCCCGAGCGGACTGACCTGGTGCCGGGTGAAGCTCGGCCCGATCGTCGGCTGGGCGCGAAGGCGGTATCTGACGCCGGAGTGACGGGTGCGTTGTCGTCCCGGCCCCGCCGGTTTAAGTCCCCGCTGACACGAAGGCGCGGAATCGCCTCTCCCATGTGGGAGAGGGAGGGGAACCGCGCGAGCCCAGAGACGGTCGCGCCTGCGCCCCGGGTCGAGTCCGTGAGACCGCCCCGCGAGACACGATAGGACCCTGATGAAAGCCCTCCAGCTCTTCGGCGACCGCGACCTGCGCCTGACCGAGGTCCCGGACCTGGATCCGCCCGGCCCGGACGAGGTGCAGATCCGGGTGCGCGCCGTCGGCCTCAACTTCATCGATGTCTGGGGCTTTCGCGGCATGGCCTTCGCCAAGCGCAAGCTGCCGCTCACCGTCGGGGCTGAGGCGGCCGGCGAGATCGCGGCCGTCGGCGAGGGCGTCGAGGGCCTGAAGGCGGGCGACAAGGTCGCGCCCTACGGCGCCCTGACCTGCGGCCGATGCCGCGCCTGCCGCGAGGGCCGCGACAACCTGTGCGAGGATGTCGGCGGGGTGCTCGGCTTCCACGTCGACGGATTCGCCCGGGAATACGTCAACCTGCCGGCCCGCCTGGTGGTGCCGGTGCCCGAGACCGTGAGCTTCACCGACGCAGCCTGCGCGCCGATCGCCTTCGGCACGGTGCAGCACATGCTGTTCGACAACGCCCGGCTCGAGCCCGGCGAGACGATCCTGGTCCATGCCGGGGGCTCCGGCATCGGCACCACGGCGATCAAGATGGCGAAGGCCATCGGCTGCACGGTGTTCACCACCGTGGGCGACGACGCCAAGGGCGAGAAGGCGCGGGCTCTCGGGGCCGACCACGTCATCAACTACCGAAACCAGCGCTTCGAGGGCGAGGTCCGCAAGGCCACCAGGCGCAAGGGCGTCGACGTGGTGTTCGAGCATGTCGGCCCCGAGACCTGGAACGGCTCGCTGCTCTGCCTCAAGCGCGGCGGCCGGCTCGTCACCTGCGGGTCGACCTCCGGCGTCTCCACCACCATGAACCTGATGCAGCTGTTCCAGCAGCAGTACCGCATCACCGGCTCGTTCGGCTGCCGCATCGCCAACATCCGCGATGCGCTGGCGAAGATGGCGGACGGGATGAATCCGGTGATCGACAGCGTCCTGCCGCTCGCCGATTTCGCGCAAGGGCTGGAGCGGCTCGAGTCGCGCAAGGTGTTCGGGAAGATCCTTGTGACCCTCTGAGGCTATCCGGTGCCCGCGACGGGCACGGGTATGGCCGTGGTGCTCTTGCGCAAATGGGTCCGGCCGTGGAAGAGGCGGGGTGCAGGGCTCGGGAATCCTGCGTGATCCCGCCTCCCGTCCCCCCGGAATGCTTGGTGAACTCCTCGTGCTGCGCCTGAAGCTGAGGCTCTACCGCGCCCTGTCCCGCCTCGCCGGCCTGCCGATGGTCCTGCTGGTCCGGGCCCTGTTCGTGCTCGCCCGGTGGCTCGGCCCGGCGCGCGCCGCGGCGGCCGGGGCGGCAATCGCCCGCGCGGTCGGCCCGCTGCTGCCCTCCCACCGCACGGCGCTCGCCAACCTGCGCCGGGCCTTCCCGGAGCGCAGCGAGGCCGAGATCGCCGCCATCGCCCTGGGTTCCTGGGACAATCTCGGCCGCACCGGCGCCGAGTACGCCCATCTCGGCGAGATCTTCGACTACGATCCGGAGGCCGCGACGCCGGGGCGGATCGAGGTCGAGGGCATCGAGCACTTCTTCGCGCTGCGCGATGACGGCGAGCCGGGCCTGATCTTCTCGGCCCATCTCGGCAACTGGGAGCTGCCGGCGATCTGCGCCGCCCGGTTTGGGCTGGAGGCGAGCGCGGTCTTCCGCCCGCCGAACAGTCCGGCCGCCGCGCAGCTGGTGCAGGAGGTGCGCCGCGCCACGATGGGCGGGCTCACGGCGGCCGGGCCCGGGGCCGCCTTCGCGATGCAGGGCGTGGTCGAGCGCGGCGGCCATCTCGGCATGCTGGTCGACCAGCACTTCACCCGCGGGGTGGTGGTGGACTTCCTCGGCCAGCCCGCCCTGGTCAACCCGCTGCTCGGAAAGCTCGTGCGGCACTACGATTGCCCGGTCCACGGGGTGCGGGTGATCCGGCTGCCCGGCGACCGCTTCCGCCTCGAGCTGACCGCGGCCCTCGACCTGCCGCGGGACGCGAGCGGCGCAGTCGACGTGCAGGGCGCCATGCAGGCGATGACCGACGTGATCGCCGGTTGGGTGCGGGACCATCCCGAGCAGTGGCTGTGGATGCACCGGCGCTGGCGCCCCGCCATGCTGCCGCGCGCCGCGGCGGCCCGGGCGCCGGCCCCGACCACTCAAGCCTCAAGCTAACGTGACTTCCGTCCGCCCGTCCGCCGGGTGTTGATGCCACATGACGCGCGTACTCCCCCACCGTCTGCTCGCCGGCCTGGTCCCGGCCTGGCTCGGCCTCGCCGGCCCGGTGCGCGCCGAGGACGCTCCTCCGCGGGCGGTGGTCGAGCTGTTCACCAGCCAGGGCTGCTCCGCCTGCCCGCCGGCGGACCGGCTGGTGAGCGAGCTCGCCCGGGATCCGGGGGTGATCGCCCTGACCCTGCCGGTCACCTACTGGGATTACCTCGGCTGGAAGGACACGCTGGCCAGCACCTCGTTCACCGCGCGCCAGCGGGCCTATGCGGGCATGCGCGGCGACCGGCAGGTCTTCACGCCCCAGGCGGTGGTGAACGGCGCCGCGACGGTGGTCGGGTCCGACCGGGCGGCCCTGGAGCGCAGCATTCGCGACCCCGGCACCGCGGCGAGCCTGCCGGTGAGGATCCGCAGCGAGGCAGCCCCTGACCGCATCGTGATCGATGTCGGCCCGGCGCCCGAGGCCGGCCGTACCGCGGAGCTGTGGTTGCTGCCCGTCGCGCGCACCCGCGAGGTCGCGATCGGCCGCGGCGAGAACCGGGGCCGCACCGTCACCTACCGCAACGTGGTGCGGGGGATGCACCACGTCGGCTCCTGGCACGGCGCTCCCGCACGTTACGAGATGCCCCGCGCCGTGCTGGCGACGGCGGACGCCGACTCGTACGTGCTGGTGCTCCAGGCCGAGAACAACGGGCCGGGACGCATCCTCGGAGCGGCCAAGGGGCCCGGGCTCTGACAGTTGCTTCCTCTCCGGTGCCCTGTGAGGCACCGCGCTTTCCGGGCCCGGACCAGGCCTGCACGACTGAGACGAAGTGGAAGGAGATGCGGGATCCAGACGCGAGATATGCCGCGAAGCGACTCTGCATGGTGCAACGCTTCCTTCATGCCGGCGCTTCGCGAAGTTTGATTGCTGGATCCCGGATCTCCTTTCGCTGACGCTTCAGTCGTGCAGGCTCGTTCCGGGCCCGAAAAGGGGATGTGCTGACAACAGAGAGGCCTATAGCCTGTTCGCGGCCGCACTATCGTGTACGGTGTGAGCTTCGCGACCGAGCGGCTGCCGCGCCGGATCGCGAGAAGCGGCGCCGGACGAATGCGTCGCCAGGAGGAGACGACCGTTGACCGGCCCGACCGACATCCCCGCCTACAGCCTGCCTGACCGCAACCGCCGGGTGCTCCTCTCCCGCCGCCCCGCCGGCATCCCGCAGGCCGAGGATTTCAGCCTCGACGCCGTCCCGGTGCCGGAGCCGGGCCCGGGCGAGATCCTGGTGCGCAACCTCTACCTGTCGGTCGACCCGGCGCAGCGCGGCTGGGCCAGCGCAGAGGCGAACTATTCCCAGCCCGTCCCCCTCGGCAGCCCGATGCGGGCGCTGGCGGTCGGGATCGTCGTCCGCTCGAACGCCCCCGAGGTAGCGGAGGGCGAGTTCCTGTACGGCTGGTTCGGTTGGCAGGACTACGCCGCGGTGCCGGTCTCGGCGATCTTCCGGCGTGCCACGGAGGCCGTGCCGCTCTCGGCCCATGCCGGCCTGCTCGGGCTCAACGGGCTCACCGCCCATCTCGGGCTGACGGTGCTCGGCCGGCCGCAACCGGGCGAGACGGTGCTGGTCTCGACCGCCGCCGGCGCGGTCGGCAGCCTCGTCGGCCAGATCGCCCGCAATCTCGGCTGCCGCCCGATCGGGCTCACCGGCGACGACGCCAAGGTCGCCCGCTGCCGGGAGGCCTTCGGCTTTGCGGCCGCCTACAACTACCGGACCGAGGACTGGGCCGCCGCTCTCGCCCGGGAGGCACCGGACGGCGTGAACGTGTACTTCGACAATGTCGGCGGGCCGATCCTCGACGCCGCCTTGCGCCGGATGGCGGTGGGTGGGCGGATCGTCCAGTGCGGCACCGCCTCGGTGGCGAGCTGGGCCGAGACGCCGACCGGGCCCCGGGTCGAGCGCGAGATCCTGACCCGGCGCCTGGTCTGGAGCGGCTTCGTGGTGCTCGACCACAAGTCCCGCCTCGAGGACGCGGTCGCGGCCCTGGCCGCCTGGTACGCGGACGGGCGCATCACCCTCGACGAGGACATCTCCGAGGGCATCGAGGCCGCCCCCGGCGCGATCGCCTCGCTATACCGCGGCGAGAACCGCGGCAAGAAGCTCATCTTCGTGGGGTGAGGCTCAGTCGACCCACTCGCCCCGGCGCATCAGCGGCTCAGGCCTGCCCTCCGGCGTGACGCCGTCGACGTCGACCTCGGCCGAGCCGATCATCCAGTCGATGTGGATCAGGCTGCGGTTGGCGCCGCGGGCGATAAGGTCGAGCTCCGTCAGCCCGGCACCGCCGTCGCGGAAGCACTTGCTGTAGGCCTGGCCGAGCGCGATGTGGCTCGCGGCGTTCTCGTCGTACAGGGTGTTGCAGAACAGGAGCCCCGAGGCCGAGATCGGCGAGGAGGCCGGCACCAGCGCCACCTCGCCGAGGCGGCGCGCGCCCTCGTCCGTGTCGATGACCTTCGCCAGCACGTCGCCCCCGGTCCGGGCCCGCGCCTCGACGATGCGGCCCTCCTCGAAACGCACCGCGATGCCGTCGATCAGGGTGCCCTGGTAGGAGAGGGGTTTCGTCGCGCTGACGTGGCCCTGCACCCGCAAGCGGTGCGGCGTCGTGAACACCTCCTCGGTCGGGATGTTGGCGTTGCAGACGATCCCGTTCTTCGCCGTCGTGGCGCCGCCGCACCACTCGTGGTCGTCGGCGAGGCCGACCGTCAGGTCGGTGCCCGGGCCGCGGAAGTGCAGGGCGGCGTAGCGGCGGGCGTTGAGATAGGCGGTGCGGTCGCTCAGCGCTCGGTTGTGGGCCTCCCAGGCGCCGACCGGATCGGGGCCGTCGACCCGCGAGGCGGAAAAGATCGCGTCCCACAGCCGGACGACCGCCTGGTCCTCGGGCAGGTCCGGAAACACCGTGCGGGCCCAGGCCGGGGTCGCCGCCGAGACGATGGTCCAGTTGGTCGAGAAGTTGGCGATCTGCTCCAGCGCCGGCATGTAGGCCTTGGACCGGGCCCGGTTCGCCCGCGCCACCTTGTCCGGGTCCTGGCCGGCGAGCAGGGACGGGTCGTCGCCCGCGATGGCCAGGCGCGCCGCGCCGCCGCGATAGGCGTTGGCCATGCCCTCGTAGAGCCAGCCGGCGGCGTGGTCGAAGGCCTCGTCGTGGCCGTGCTCGAACCGGGCGAGGGTGGCCTGGTCGTCGGCGAGCAGCGTCGTCACCACCGAGGCGCCGGCCTTGTAGGCCTGGGCGGTGATGCGGCGGGCGAGCGGCAGCGCGTCGAGGGGCGCCGTCATCACCAGCTCCTGCCCGGGCCGGAGCCCGAGCCCGACCCTCACGGCGACCTCGGCGAGCCGGTCGAGGCGGGCGTCGTGCGTGCTCATGCGAAATCGTCTCCTGCGGGCGAGCGGTGTCCTCGTGCTGCGATCAGTGGGGCCTCACCCCACCCGCGTCCAGGCGATGCCACCCAGATCCTCGCGGAAGGCGAAGCGGGCGAGGTGCTCGGCCACCACGCCCTGCATCCGGGTGAGGCTTTCCAGGTCCGGCGCCTCGACCCGCAGGGTCAGGCCCTCGGGGTCGGCTTCCGCCGTGAAGCGGCGGCCTTCCCCGAACGGCACCACGCCGCGCTCCGGCGTGAAGGTCGTGTCGGGGAACTTGTGGCTCCAGTGCTTGCAGAGCTGGGTCAGGTACCGGCTGCCCTGCGGGGTGTCGACGCGGGCCTGGGCCGCCAGGGTCACGGGGTCGCTCACGCGCGGCCTCCCGCCGTTCCGGCCTCCTGCAGCGCCGACCAGATCGCCTGCGGGGTCGCCGGCATGTTGATGTGGCGGATGCCGCGGGGGCGCAGCGCGTCGACGAGGGCGTTCATCACCGAGGGCAGCGAGCCGGCGCAGCCCGCCTCGCCGCAGCCCTTCACCCCGAGGGGGTTGGTGGTCGCCGGCACGGCGTGGCTCTCGAAGCCCATGAACGGCGCGTCGGAGGCCCGCGGCAGGCAGTAATCCATGAACGAGCCGGTCACGAGCTGGCCCTGCTCGTCGTAGGCGGTGCGCTCCATCAGGGCCTGGCCGATGCCCTGGACCACGCCGCCGTGGAGCTGGCCCTCGACCAGCATCGGGTTCACCAGCGTGCCGAAGTCGTTGACCGTGGTGTAGCGCACCACCGTGGTGACGCCGGTCTCGGGATCGACCTCCACCTCGGCGACGTGGCAGCCGTTCGGGAAGGCCGAGGGCGATTCCTTGTGGGTGTGGGCGACATCGAGGCTCTTCGGCGCGGACGGGTCGGGCAGGCCGGCGCGCACCTTGGCGGCGAGCTCGAGGAGGCCGATGCCCCGGTCGGTGCCCGCGATGGTGAAGCGCCCGTCGCGGAACTCGATGTCGGCGGGGCCGGTCTCGAGCACCGAGGCCGCGGCCTCGCGCCCCTTGGCGATCACGAGGTCGCCGGCCTCGACCAGCGCCGTGCCGCTTGCCATCAGCGATTTCGAGCCGCCGGTGCCGCCGCCGGCGATGAGCTGGTCGCTGTCGCCCTGGAGCAGGCGGATGCGGTCGAGCGGGATGCCGAGGCGGTCGTGCAGCACCTGGGCGAAGGGCGTCAGGTGGCCCTGGCCGTAATCGAGGGTGCCGGTGATGATCGTCACCGTGCCGTCGGCCTCGAAGCGGATGCCGCCCATCTCGTTCTGCGGCGGCGCCGTGATCTCGAGGTAGTCGCCGATGCCGATGCCGCGGAGCTTGCCGTGCGCCTCGCTCTCGGCGCGCCGGGCCGGGAAGCCGTCCCAGTCGGCGGCCTGGAGCGCCCGGTCGAGCACCGCCGGGAAGTCGCCGCTGTCGTAGGTGAGGCCCGACGGGGCCTTGTAGGGCATGTCGGCCGGGCGGATGTGGTTGCGGCGGCGCAGCTCCACCCGGTCGAGGCCGGTCTCGGCGGCGGCCGTGTCGATCAGGCGCTCGATGAAGTAGTTGCCCTCGGGGCGCCCGGCGCCCCGGTAGGCGCCGATCGGCGTGGTGTTGGTGAACAGGCAGGCGACCGTCACGTCGAAGACCGGAGTGCGGTACACGCCGACCATGTTGCGGGCAATGTTGACGGTCTGGAACAGGGGCGCCAGCGGGTTGAGGTATCCGCCCATGTTGGCGCGGCCCGTCACCCGGAAGGCCAGGAAGGTGCCCTCGGCGTCGAGCGCCAGTTCCGCATTCACCGCGACGTCGCGGCCGTGATGGTCGGACAGGAAGCTCTCGGAGCGCAGGTCGGTCCACTTCACCGGCCGGCCCAGGAGCTTCGCCGCCTGGAGCAGCGGCAGATACTCGGGATAGACCGGCGCCTTCATGCCGAACGAGCCGCCGACATTGCCGGTGAGCACCCGCACCTTGTCGCGGGGCAGCTTCAGCACGCCCTCGGCGAGGTTGTTGCGCAGGCCGAACACGCCCTGCGAGCCGACATGGAGGGTGAAGCGGCCGTCCTCGGGCTCGTACACGCCGATGGCCGAGCGCGGCTCCATCGGGTTGATGACGAGGCGGTTGTTGAGAAGGTCGAGGGAGACGACGTGGGCCGCCTTGGAGAAAGCCGCCTCCGTCGCCGCCTGGTCGCCGGTGCGGAAGTCGAGGGCGAGGTTGCCGGGCGCGTCGTCGTGGAGGAGGGGGGCGCCCTCGGCGGCGGCCTCGTCCGGGGTCGTGACGACGGGCAGGTCCTCGATGTCGAGCACCACCGCCTCGGCGGCGTCGCGGGCCTCGGCCAGGGTCTCGGCCACCACGAGGGCGACCGGCTCGCCGACGTAGCGCACCCGGTCCACGCTCAGGGAATGCTGGGGCGGCTTGCGCATCGGCGTGCCGTCCTGGTTCTTGAACGGCAGGGCGTTGCCGATCGGCCCGTAGCCCTCGAGGTCGGCCGCGGTGACGACCTTGAGGACGCCCGGCATCGCGAGCGCGGCCTCCGCGTCGATGCCCCGCAGGTATCCGTGGGCGATCGGGCTGCGCACGAACACGCCGTAGGCCTGCCCGTCGAGGGCGAGGTCGTCGGTGTAGCGCCCTTCGCCCCGCACCAGCACCGGGTCCTCCGCCCGCGGCACGGGCTGGCCGATGCCGAATTTCTGCGGGCTGGCGAAGTCGCGGGCGTCGGGACGGGCGTTCATGCCGGGGCTCTCCGGGAGTCTCTTGACGCTCTGAGCTAGCAACTCAGTCAGTCCATGCAAGACGCGGGCGAACAGGCCACCCCGGCGCGGGGAACACGGCTGCGCGCGGGCACCGGCCCGCTCACCGCGTCACGCGACGAAGCGATGTCCGCCCGGGCTACGAAAGCGGTGCAGGACGCGAGGATCCCGGCAGACTCGCGCGATGCGATTCCCCTTAAGATCGCGGCGACCCGGTTCGCGCTGGATCGCCGCGGCACTGTCGAGGACCCCACCATGACCGAGGACGCCGTGCTGGCGGAGCTGGGCCCGCTGTTCGAGGAGATCTTCGGCGAGCCGATCGCGCTCTCGCCCGGGCTGACCGCCGAGGACGTCGAGGGCTGGGACTCGACACGGATGATCGAGATCATCGTCGCGGTCGAGGCGCATTTTCGGATCACCCTCACCACCCGGGAGGTCGACGGCCTCCGAAGCGTCGGCGACCTCGCGGCGGTGATCGTTCGCAGGAGCGCGGGGCGGCTGACGGGCGGCTGAGGCCACGCGAGTCCTGTGCCCGCTCGCGGGGTCGGCGACCTCACGCCAGCCCCGGCAGGCAGCCCTCCGTCACCCGCCAGCGGCGCGCCTCGGCCGCCGTCCCGGCGGGGCCGGCCAGCATCAGCCCGAACTCGGCCTCGGTCTGGCGCTTGCGCGTCTTGATGGCGGTGTAGACCGTCTGCCAGGTGCCCCGGCGGGCGGGATCCGCCTCGCTGCGGGCGTGGGCCGGGGAGTCGACGACCGCGAGGGCGGCCCGGATCCCGGGAAAATCCTCCGGCAGCCGGATCTCGGCCGAGACGACGTGGAGGCGGTTCGGGCGCAAGCCGGTGACCGGGCGGGGTCCCACGAGGAGGCCAGGATCGGGTGCGGCGGCCGGCAGGACGTGGCGGGTGGTCCCGGGCGCGTCGAGGAGCGGCGGGCCGGCCGGCGCCAGGTCCGGCGGCGCGACCAGGCTGTGGCGCAGGGCGTAGGCCCGGCCGCAGACGGCGAGCCAGCCCTCGATGTCGGCATCCGTCGCGGCGGCGTAAGGGGCGAAGCGCGGCAGCGCTCCCTGCATCAGGCCCTCGCCGCGCCAGGCGACGGGGCCGGGCGGACGGTCTGCCTCGGCCTCGCACACCCGCAGCAGCGTCACCGGGCCGATCGCCCGCAGGGCGGCGAGGAGGCGCCGCACCGCCTCGTCCGTCTCCCCCGGCGGGCCCTTGCGGACGAGGATCTTCTCGCCCTCGGCGAGGTCGGCGAGCAGCCGCTGCTTCAGGTAGTCGATCCGGCGGATCTCCCGCTGGAGGATGTCCGCCGGCCGGGTGCGGGGCGCCATGTCGCCGGTGTGGTAGGCGAAGCCGTAGGCCCGGCTGTGGCAGAACAGGTAGCCGCCGGCGCCGACCCGGACCTCGATGTCGTCGGGCCCGCCGTAATGGGCGAACCGGGTCTCGACCGCGTGGGTGAGGTCGGCGATCGGCGCCGAGGACAGGCGGAACAGCCCGAGGGGATCGGCTCCGGCGTAGCGCTGGGCGATGCCGAACTCGCAATTGTCGCCCAGGCTCTCGAAGGCGCCGAGCAGGGCCGCCGCGGTGAAGCCCGCCGGCTCCGGAGGCGCCGAGCGGAACAGCGAGATCATGCGGCCGTATCCGACCGTGCGGCCGGATACGGCCGCACGGCCTGCGCGACCGGCAGCGCCTCCGGGCCTTCGCCCGCGGGTGCCAGCACCTTGCCGGGATTGAGGATGCCCTTCGGATCGAGGGCGCCCTTGAGGCGGCGCATCAGGTCGAGGGCGACCGGGTCCTTGTAGCGGGGCAGCTCGTCGCGCTTGATGAGCCCGACGCCGTGCTCGGCCGCGATCGAGCCGTCCATGGCGTGGACGATGTCGTGGACGATGCGGTTGAAGTGCGGCCACTCGGCCAGGAAGGCCGCCTTCTCGGCCCCGACCGGCTGGGTCAGGTTGAAGTGGATGTTGCCGTCGCCGAAATGCCCGAAGGCGCAGACCCGCACGCCGGGAAGCGCCGCCTCGCAGGCGGCGGTGGCCCGCTCCAGGAACTCCGCCACCCGGGACACCGGCACCGAGACGTCGTGCTTGATCGAGCCGCCCTCGTATCCTTGCATCTCCGACAGGCTCTCGCGCAGGCGCCAGAGGGCCGAACCCTGCGCCTCGCTCTGGGCCAGCACCGCGTCCTCGGCGAGCCCGGCCTCGATCAGCTCGGCCAGCTGCGCCTCGAGCTCGCCGCCCGCGTCCGGAGCCGGGGAGGAGATCTCGACGAGGGCGTAGGCCGCGTGGTCGCCGACGAGCGGGCGCACGGCGCCGGGCAGGTGGCGCAGGACGACCTCGAGAGGGAAGCGCGGCACGTACTCGAAGGCGGTGAGCCGGGGCCCGAGCCCGTCGCGCAGGCGCCCGAATGCGTCGAGCGCCGCCCGCGCCGAGGCGAGGCCGAGGAACGCGGTGGCCTTCGACACCGGCTTCGGGTGCAGCCGCAGCACCGCCGCCGTGATGATGCCGAGGGTGCCTTCCGAGCCGATGAAGAGGTTCTTCAGGTCGTAGCCGGAATTGTCCTTGCGCAGGGCCCGCAGGCCGTTCCAGACCTGCCCGTCCGCCAGCACCACCTCGAGGCCGAGCGTCAGCTCGCGGGCGTTGCCGTAGGCCAGCACCGCCGTGCCGCCGGCGTTGGTGGCAAGGTTGCCGCCGATGCGGCAGGAGCCCTCAGAGGCGAGCGAGAGCGGAAACAGCATCCCGGCCGCGTCCGCCGCCTGCTGCACGGTGGCGAGCACGCAGCCGGCCTCGACCGTGATGGTGGCGTCGAGCGGATCGACCGCCCGCACCCGGTCGAGGCGGGTGAGCGAGATCACCACGCCCCCGAACGGCACACCACCGCCGACGAGCCCGGTATTGCCGCCATGGGCCACCACCGGCACCTGCGCCGAGGCGCAGGCCCGCACCACGAAGGCGACCTCCGCGGTGTCGCGCGGGCGCACGACCGCCAGGGCCCGGCCGTGGTAGAGGCCGCGGGTCTCGGCAAGGTGGGGGGCGAGGTCGGTCTCGTCGGTGAGGACGTGCGCGGGCCCGAGGCGGGCCGCGAGGGTGGCAAGCAGGCTGTGGGTCACGGGCGGGAGCTTGGCGGAGGAGGGTTGCGGCGGGCCGGGATGGCGCGCCGCCGGGCCGCCCTCTAGATAGCGGTCGGCCGGCCCTTTTTCCAAGACGCGCGGCTCCATCGCGAAACCCTGCCCGAGACAGCAGACCCATGCTCTCCGTGATCCCGAACCCGCCGCGCGTCGCGCTCCCGATCGACGGCACCGAAGACCTGTTTCCCGTCCGCCGGGTCTACTGCGTGGGGCGCAACTTCGCCGCCCATGCCCGGGAGATGGGCGCCGACCCGACCCGCGAGCCGCCGTTCTTCTTCATGAAGCCCGCCGACGCCCTGCAGGTGGTGCCGGAGGGCGTGACGGTGGAGCACCCCTACCCGCCGAAGACCGCGAACTACCACCACGAGGTCGAGCTGGTGGTGGCGCTCTCCAAGGGCGGGCGCGACATCCCGGTCGCCCAGGCCCTCGACCACGTCTACGGCTACGCGGTCGGCCTCGACATGACCCGGCGCGACCTGCAGGACGACGCCAAGGCCCTGCGCCGCTCCTGGGAGCTCGGCAAGGCCTCCGACCTGTCGGGCCCTGTCGGCACCCTCAAGCCCGCCTCCGTCATCGGCCATCCGGCGAAGGGCGCCATCACCCTCTCGGTCGACGGCACCGTCCGCCAGAAGGGCGACCTCTCGGACATGATCTGGTCGGTGGCCGAGCAGATCGCCTACCTGTCGACCTACTTCGCCCTCGAGCCCGGCGACGTGATCTTCGCCGGCACGCCGGAGGGCGTCGGCGCGGTCTCCCGCGGCCAGACCATGGTCGGGACGATCGAGGGCGTCGGCGAGATCCGCCTGACCGTGGTCTAGGAACCGCCGGGGAGCCGCGGGATGACGCGCAAGCAGGCCCTGCTGATGCGGGGCGCCCACTTCGTCTGGCGCTTCACCCGCGGCATGACCCTCGGCGTGCGCGGCGCGGCGATCGATGCCGAGAACCGCGTCTGCCTCGTGCGCCACACCTACATGGACGGCTGGCACCTGCCGGGCGGCGGCGTCGAGCCGGGCGAGACCGCGATCGAGGCCATCACCCGTGAGTTTCGGGAGGAGGCCGAGATCGTCCTCGACCCTGGCGCGACGCCGGCGCTGCACGGCTTCTACTACAACCGGCGCGCCTCGAAGCGCGACCACGTCGCGCTCTACGTCGCCCGCGCCTTCACGGTGCCGGTGCCGAAGCGTCCCGACCGCGAGATCGCCGCGGCCGCGTTCTTCCCCCTCGACGCCCTGCCGCCGGAGACCACCCCGGCGACCCGGGCGCGCCTCGCCGAGATCGCCGGCGACGCGCCGCCCGCCGCCACCTGGTAGGAGGCCCGGAAGCCGGCTCCGGAACCCCTTGCGCTGCCCGGCGGAATGGTGTTTATGCCGCTCATCGGCGCCGCTACGGTGTCGCCGCGGAAAACAGCGAGCGGGTGTAGCTCAGGGGTAGAGCACAACCTTGCCAAGGTTGGGGTCGAGGGTTCGAATCCCTTCGCCCGCTCCAGTTTTCCACAGAAGGCCGAACGGGTTTGGGCGGGTGTAGCTCAGGGGTAGAGCACAACCTTGCCAAGGTTGGGGTCGAGGGTTCGAATCCCTTCGCCCGCTCCAAGTTCGTCGGGCCTCGCAGAGTGAGCGGGTGTAGCTCAGGGGTAGAGCACAACCTTGCCAAGGTTGGGGTCGAGGGTTCGAATCCCTTCGCCCGCTCCATTTCTCCCCATGACGATCTAATCAAGCGCAGCCTCATACCCTCGCGCCTTCGCATCGACACGTCGATGCGAAGGCGTCCGGCGCATCAGCGCCGGCGCCCGTTCGGGCTTGCCTTGCGCCTCCGAACGAGTCCGTTCGAAGGCGCGGCGGTATTACCC
>NZ_LABY01000529.1 GCF_001043975.1 Methylobacterium variabile | reverse complement strand
TAGCATAGTGATGTACGTACATTAGTATAGCTAATAATTGTAGTTTTGGTCTTCCTAAGAACTCCGAGTCAAATTCGGATCTACATAGTGTAAATTTGTACAATTCATTTTCCTACGTTTAAGAATCTTTATTTTTGTGCTTTTGTTTTTTTTTGTCCGTCTGGTGGGCTCGGTGTGAGCGAGGCCGCACGCGATGCCGGATCCGATCGGGTATAGCAGGTCCCCTCCGGAGCGCGTCCTCGCTCTGAGCGAACCGCCCCCGAGCCTTGATTGCCGAGCCCTTCCGAAAGCGTTGGTCTGAAGGCTGCGAGATCGGCCGGGACTTCCCCAGCCGGACACTCCGACGGTGTGGGACCGCTGTCGAGAGCGAGGCCGATCCGGTCCCTAAGCAGGTTTAGCAAAAGTGGTCGCTGGTTTGGCGTCCTGAAACCTGCGACACTTCGAAAGCCTGAGCGAGGTGAAGCGTTGGCTTACCAACGCGAACCCGCTCAGAGAGGCTTCTTCTCCAGCTTCTTCTCGATCCTGTTTGGATCGAGGCCCGGAGCGACGACCGGCGGTGCGGGCACGGTGGAGGCCTGCGGCGCTCTTGCGAGGTCGGCGAGGCGTGAGCGCTCGTAGAGCAGGACGACGACCACCGAAATCAGCGCCGGTATCCAGAAATAGAAGACCCGGAACACGATGACGGCCGCAATGATCGCGTCCTTCTGGCCCGGATCGGTGATCTGCATCGCCGTGATGAAGACGAGTTCGAAGACGCCGAGGCCGCCCGGTGCGTTCGAGACCAGAGCGACGGAGAAGGATGCAAGGAAGATCGCGATGACTGCGATGGGGCCGGGATTTACCGCCTCAGGCAGGGCGAAATAGAGAATGCCGGCCGCGCCGAGCAGTTCGAGGGG
>NZ_LABY01000528.1 GCF_001043975.1 Methylobacterium variabile | reverse complement strand
GGCCGGTGTCGCCTTCGCCCGCACGCCCTCGTTCCGGGCGAAGGCGACACCGGCCGTGGCGTAGAGCAGGGTGGCGCCGGCGCTCCAGCCGAGGCGGCCGCGAATCGTCCCGAGGGTGCGGTGGCTGTCGGCGTCGGCGAACGAGACGTCGCCCTCGGCGCCGAGGACCAGGGCCGCCCGCTGCCAGTTGTAGCCGAGATGGACGCCGCCGAGGATCGCCGGGCTCCGCGCGAGGCCCGCGAAGGCGATGGCGCCGCCCCCCCCGCCGCCGCCGTCGATCCCCCGGGTGCCGGCGCCGCCGGGCTCGCCGGGCGCCAGCGCGGTCGGGCCGAAGGTGCCGGTCGAGAGCCCGTGGAGCGCCCCGAGATGGCCGCCCAGGTAGCCGCCGGCCCAAGTGGCGGGCGCGGCCGCCGCCCAGGCGGCCCCGGGATGCACCGTCAGACGGCCGCGCACCGTGAGGAAGTCCCGCGGGGCGCCGAGGAGGCGGGGGCCGTCGAAGCTGTAGTACAGGGCCTCGACGCCGGTGCTCACCCCCGGCGTCAGCTTGACCTCGACGCCGCCGCCGCCGACCACGCCGACCCCGTCGGTGCATGCCTCTTATACACATCTCGGTGCTGGCCAAGCTCCTACAAAAAAACATCCAACCCCACGACGTCTAGACGCAACGCTTCAACAACAACGCTGTCATTCAACGTAAGGGACATCGTCTCGTACGCA
>NZ_LABY01000527.1 GCF_001043975.1 Methylobacterium variabile | reverse complement strand
GGGCGGGGGGGCGGCGCGGGCCCCGGCGGTGTTGCGCACCGTCATCACCATCGGCGGGGGTACGCCCGCGACCGGCCCGGTGGCGGAGCCCGAGGAGGCCGAGCGCCCGCTCTCCGAGCAGCACCGGACCGAGCTGACCACCTATCGCACCATTGCGCTCCGCGCGGCGCTCGCGGACGATCCGGAGGCGGCCTTCATCGCGGTGCTCCACGCCATGGTGATCCGCGTCCTCGTCACCGCCTACCGCACCGGGTCGTGCCTGGAGATCTCCACCACCTCGGCCCGTCCCGACCACACCGTCCAGGGCCTCGAGGCGTACCGGCCGGCGAGCGCCCTCGATGCGAAGCGCGAGGCGTGGGCCAAGCGAATGCCGGCCGATCACGCCGCGATCTGGGACTTCCTGGTCGCCCTCGCCCCCGAGCAGCGGACCGAGCTGTTCGCGCTCTGCGCGGGTCTCAGCGTCAACGCGGTGCACTCCCCTTACGACCGGCGGCCCGAGGCGATGCCGCACGCCGACCGGCTCGCCCAGCTCGTCGGCCTCGACATGACCCAGGACTGGAAGCCGACGGCGACCAACTACTTCTCGCGCGTGACCAAGGGACGGATCCTGGCCGCGGTGGGCGAGGCCAAGGGCGAGGACACCGCACGGCTGCTCGAGGGCTTGAAGAAGGGTGACATGGCGCGCGAGGCCGAGCGCCTGATGGCCGACAGCGGCTGGCTGCCCGAGCTGCTGCGCACGCCCGGCCTGA
>NZ_LABY01000526.1 GCF_001043975.1 Methylobacterium variabile | reverse complement strand
CCTCGAAGGCGCCGGCGCGCGGCGTGCGCACGATCTCGTGGTAGGCGAAGACCTGCCGCATCCGGGCATGCGTCGGGATCTCCTGGCGCCCGACCGCCGAGTTCGCCCCGTCCGCCCCGATGACGAGGCGGGCGCGCACCCGCGCCTCCGTGCCGTCGGCGCCGCGATAATGCACGGTGACCGGCCCGTCGCCGTCGCGGGTGAGGCGCAGGTAGGTGCCGGTCACCCGCTCGGCGCCGGCCAGCGCGGCGCGGTTGCGCAGCCACTCGTCGAAGGGGCCGCGGTCGACCATGCCGACGAAGCCGTCGCCGACCGGCATGTCCACCGCCCGCTCCCGCGGCGAGACCATCCGGGCCGAGCGGATCTTCGCGACCAGGAGCTCGTCGGGAATCGCGAAGTCGCGGATCAGCCGCGGCGGGATGGCGCCGCCGCAGGGCTTGATGCGGCCGGCCCTGTCGAGGAGGAGCACGCGGCGGCCGAGCCGCGCGAGATCGGTCGCCGCCGTCGCCCCGGGCCTGTCTCTTATACACACTTGAAGCTGCCGACGAAATAGGAGGGGAGACTGA
>NZ_LABY01000525.1 GCF_001043975.1 Methylobacterium variabile | reverse complement strand
TGAGCCGGGCCGCCCGAGACGTTGCCGGTGTTCGGAAACGCCCGCTCTGGGTTCGATGCATTGCCGTGGCCGTCGAGGGCGAGCGCGGGCGCCGCAGCCCCAAGCAGCATGCCCGCGGCGAGAATGGCAGCCATCGTGCGCTTCATTGGTCTGTCTCCCGTGTTCGTGCGGCGGTGGCCGCGTCGAAAGTTAAAATAGACAGGTCGGGTGTCCCCCGTTCGCCGCGTTCGTGACGAAGTATGTCAGCCGCGTGGGCCGACCCGCGGCAAGCGGATCTCGGCCCGCAAGCCGCCCCCGGGGCGGTTGTTCAGACCGAGCGTGCCGCCCTCGGACTCAATGGCCCTCTTGGCGATGGTCAGGCCTAGACCCGTCCCACCGGTGTTGCGGTTCCGGGAGCCTTCCAGCCGCGTGAACGGCTCAAAGGCACGGGCGACCTCCGTCGACGGGATGCCGGGACCATCGTCGTCGATCCGAAGCACCAGCGCGGCGTCTTCGACCTTCAGGCCGATGCGCACCCGGGTCCCGTACCGCACGCCATTGTCAACGAGGTTCTCCAGGGCGCGCCGGAAGGCCACCGGGCGCACGACGGCTAGGGCGCGGCCGGGTCCCTCGAACGAGACGTCCCGGCCCGCATCCGAGGAGGCGTCGGCGACACCCATCAAGACGCTCGCTACGTTGGTGACTTGGCGGCCCTCCGGGTTGGCGTCGCCGCGCATGTAGGCGAGCGTAGCCTCGACCATTGCCTGCATCTCGTCGAGGTCCGCTTCCATGGCGCGTCGCTCGCCCTCATCCTCCACGCGGTCGACGCGCAGGCGCAGCCGAGCGATCGGCGTGCGCAGGTCGTGAGAGACCGCCGCGAGCGCCTGGGTCCGCTCCCCGACCAGCCGGTGAATGCGCTCCTGCATCGCGTTGAGGGCTCGGCAGATCCCGCGGATCTCGTCTGGACCGATCTCGGGCACCCGTACCACTGCCCCGTGCCCGATCCGGCCGGTGGCATGGGTCAGCTCGCGCAGTGGCCCGGCAATGCGGTGCATCAGAACGACTGCGGCCACTCCGACGAGGATAGCCATGGCAGTTGCGAGAGAAGCCCAGGGTGCCACCTGCACGAGGCTCGGCGCGTGGGCCGAGCGGAAGGTCAGGGCGCTCCCGTCGGGAAGCCGGATGGTCCCGTGCAGATCCTGCTGGTGGAGTGGCCCGTCAGGTACCTCCAGGGTGAGGGAGAGCGCGGGGCCGAGGACCGGTTCGAGTGTCAGCAGGTGGTCACGCAGATCCCGAAGCATTGCGTCGGTCGCCGGGGCCGGACCGGTATGCGGTTGGGGGTCCCAGCCGATCTCGAAGTGGTTGGAGGACAAGGCCTTGGCCTCGGTGCTGCGGGCCTCGGGGGGACGTCTCAGGATCGCCTCGCGCGCCAGTACGAGTTGCCGGGCGACCTCAGTCGCGAAGGCCTCGTCCGCGGCGGCGGCGGCGGAGTGGCGGTAGATCGCGAGCGCCCCGCCGTGGACGAGGAGGACCGCGACCAGAAGGACGGCGACGGTGCGCCCTTCCAGGCTGCGGGCGAGGCTGGCGAGTCCCCTCATGCGCGCTCGACCTTGGCGGTCAGCATGTAGCCCGAGCCGCGCACCGTCCTGATAATGGGGACTGCGCCCTCGAGCGGTTCGAGCTTGCGCCGCAGGCGGCTCACCAGGGTGTCGACGCTGCGGTCCGAGGGCGCGGCGAGGCGCCCCCGGCTCATCTCGAGGATCTGCTCGCGGCCGAGCACTCGCCCGGGATGTTCCAGGAAGACCAGGAGCAGGTCATGCTCGGCACTCGACAGGTCGACGGTGGCGCCCTCCGGATCGGTGAGCGCGCGACTGCGCAGGTCAAGCCGCCAGCCGGCGAATGCGAGCGCCTCCGGCCGCGCCGCGGCGACCGGCGTCGGAGCGATGGCCGAGCGGCGCAGGACCGCCCGGATGCGGGCGAGGAGTTCCGGACGGCCGAACGGTTTGGCGACGTAGTCGTCGGCGCCGAGCTCCAGACCGAGGACGCGGTCGGCCTCCTCGTTGCGAGCGCTGAGCATGATGACGGGGAGCGTGCCTCTCGCGCGCAACGCACGGAGCAGATCGAAGCCCGAGGCTCCGGGCAGCATCACATCGAGCAGCACGAGGTCGACGGCGAGGTCGGGCAGGAGCGACCACATCTCGCCGCCGCTCCGGCAGCCGGTGACCCGGAAGCCGCCCTCGCGCAGGAGGCGGGTGATCAGCACGCGCATGCCGTCGTCGTCCTCGACGAGGAGCAGGTGTGGGCCACCATGAACCATTCCGTGTCCGTCGCCGGCCGCCATCGTCGGCTCTCCTTCACCCGACCATCTCGTCCAGCAGCAGGAGCAGCAGGAAGCCCGCGAAGAACATCGCCGTTACCCACGGCCGGTCCTCCGTCTCGTGCGCCTCGACCAGAAGCTCCTCCGTCACGAGGTAGAGGAGCGCGATCAGGCCGAACGCGAGGAAGGCGCCGCGGATGGCTGCGGGCAGTGCAGCGACCGGGCCGCCGAGAAGCGCACCGAGCGGCAGGAGGACGGCGAGGGCGGCCGTCAGGCCGACTACTCGGGTCTTCGAGGTTCCGCCCTCACCGAGTTCGTTCGCGACGGTCAGGCCGAGGAACAGCACCTCGATCGTCAGCGCTACCGTGAGCAGGAGACCGGCCTTGGCGCCCGCCGCGAAGGCGATGCCGAGGACGAGCCCATCGACCAGGATGTCGATGCCGGTGACGGTCAGCAGCCCGACCGGCCCCTTCATCCGACGCTCCAGCGTGCGGACGGCGAGCATGGCCGCGACACCGACGGCGCCGCCGACCAGGGTGGCCCAGGGCGACCCGGTATGCTTGAGGTCGGGCAGGAT
>NZ_LABY01000524.1 GCF_001043975.1 Methylobacterium variabile | reverse complement strand
CCGTCTCGTGGGCTCGGGCGGGGTGACGACGACGGCGCGCATGATCAGGCCTTGATGCGACGCGACGCAGGCTCACCCTTGTTCGCCGGCTCCGGCTCCATCTTGTTGTCGGGTGCGGCGGTCGCTTTCCCCTCGGCAATCATGCCGCGGTCGATGAGGCTTTTGCGGTCGGTAGCGTTCTCGACCTCGATGGGGCTACCGACGTCACGAATGGCGCCACCGAAATAGAACGGCGTCTGGACAATGAGCTTGGACATTTCGCCACCCATCATGCGCGAGGGGACGGGCGCCAGGATCAGCGCCCGCCGGGGTTGGCTCAGGTCGCGGCCGGGAACGCGCCGCCGACGAAAGCGGTGGGCCGGGTGACGGTGAGCGCCAGGCGCTCCTCGCCACGCAGGGTCAGCATGTTCTTGACGAAGTTGTCGCGATCCTCGGAGCTGATCTGGACGTTCGCCTGCTCACGGTCCCAGATCTTCGCAGCCAGCGCGAAGGCGCCGACCATGAAGGTGCCGACCGCCATGGCATCGCTCTCGACGACGCGCAGGCCCCAGAGGCGCGGTTCGGCGCCTGTGGTGACCGCGGCGTGGAGATAGGCGCCCTGGGTGTCCTTCATGAGCTCGATGGCCGCCCAGTCCTCGGGGTTGAGGACGACAGCGGTCGCCGGGAAGAAGGACTTGCGTACCTGCAGCTTCGCCCAGCGGATGTGATCCACGCGCTTCGGGGCGGTTGGGATGCCAGTTGCAGAGTAGGCGGTACGCTGGGTGTAGATGCCGTGCAGGTGACCGGTGGTACCAGCGCCAAGCAAAAGCTCGTTC
>NZ_LABY01000523.1 GCF_001043975.1 Methylobacterium variabile | reverse complement strand
CCTGCGCTCGCCGACGCACGTTCTCTACCTGCTGCGGCGTGGCGAGGCGGGCGCGATCGTCGGGGCGGTGCTGCACGGCAAGCCGCGCGAGGGGCTTCCGCCGTTCACCCGACCTCAGCCGGTGGCGAAGGCTGATCCGCCCGCAAGGCGAGCGGCAGCCAAGCGATCGGCGCGGAAGCTGGCGGCGTAAGGGCAGCTCGAGTTGTTTGGGACCGCAACCGGCTGAGAGGGTCCGGTGCTGGGCGGAGAGACAGGGTCAGGGCCTTGGGCTGCGCGATGTTGAAGAGGCGAGGCGTCAAGCCTTCCGCTCTTCGAACCTAGCCTTGAGATCGACCGCCTGCGCACGCTCGTGGAAGAACGCTTCCGTGCAGTCGAGGATGATCTTCGTGGCGTCTTCGAGGGTCATGGGATTGGCAGGGGGTATCCGTCCCTGCGCGCCGTGGCGGGCAAACGGCCCGATTGCTTCGAAATTGTTCGCCGTATAACTGAACAGTTTTATAGCTGCGTTCGTCACACCCGCGCCTTCCGCGATCTTCGCTTCATTCCAGCCCTGCTGTGAGATGAAATCCTTGATGGCGTATAATGAAATCCAGGTCGTCCCGTTCACACCAAGGAAAAGCAGGATGTTCTTCACCGTATCGTCGAAATGCGAGAGGAACAGGTACATGGCGACCTTGTGCCTGAACGGGCAATCGTGCACCTGAAATTTCCAGTTGTCCCAATCCGGTGAGAACGGTTGCGCCGGAATTTTGAGACGAAGATGCAAGTGCTTGACACCGCTCTCCTCAATTGGCAGCTCCAGTCGCCAGGGGTAATAGTTGTCGCGCATCGTGACGGTCATCGCACCGTCGTAGAGCGCCTTGATTGCAGCCGCACGAGCGCCGATCTCGGCTGGATCCGTCAGGCCATTCAGATGCGGCGATGACCAGAAGTAGTTGTCCGGAGACTCGTCGGTACGATCGTCCAAAATGGCGACATCGCAGGACGACATCGCTTGCCGAAAGGACTCGATCCAGGACACGTTTACATGCAGCCGAAATGTCCATTCGAGCGGATACTGGTTTGCCATCGAGCGCTTCCTGTTGCTGATACGATACCCAAATTTTACATCAGATCGTCACCTATTTAAACCGAATCAAAATCCGGTTTGCGGGGGCAGTTTGTTATTTGAGGCGACGAAGCTTGAAACGTCCAGACGTAAAGCCAGAAGCGGGCCTCCCTAAGTTAGGACAAGCTCGAAAGCGGTCGCTCACACGGTCAAATTGATCGGGTTTTGAGCCAAAGCCCCTCCCCTACTCTGGGCACCAATGCGCGGCGCGCTGCCGATAGGCCTCGTGACCCGGCCTGTAGGGAATGGCGAATCCTTCCCGGATCAGGATGTCGGCCACGTTGCCGTCGGGAGTGACGAGGGAGGCCAGGGTGCGGCGATAGCGGTCGGTC
>NZ_LABY01000522.1 GCF_001043975.1 Methylobacterium variabile | reverse complement strand
GCTCGGGCGCGGGCGGCGGGGCGGGAGGCGAGAGCACCTCCGGCCGCACCACCCGGGGCGGCGAGAACACCGTTCCCTGCGCGAGCGGCAGGTCGAGATCGATCAGGTCGGGCACGTCGGCCTCGCGCTCGACGCCCTCGGCCACCAGCCGGATCCCCGCCCGCGCCAGGGTGGTGGCGAGGGTGGCGCCGTGCTCGCCGAGCAGCGTCTCGGCCCCGATCTTGGCGTAGCTCGCCCCGCGGGCCGCCAGGGTGGCGACGTCGAGGCGCGGGTCGGCGACCCGGTCGACCGCGAGCCCGATCCGCTCGCGCAGGGCCGCGAGCGCGGCCGCCTGCTCGGCGTCGAGGGTGCGCCAGCTGCGCTGCGGCAGTGCCAGGATCAGGCGTCCGGCCAGCTCCGGGTGCAGGTCGATGAGGCGGCCGACCGCCCGCAGGAAGCCCGGCTCGAACAGGGAGCCCGGGGTCAGCGCGTAGGCCACCGGCGTCTCGCTGCCGCGGGTCGCGAGGTGCTGGCCGATCGCGGTCACGCGGGCGAGCATCAGCCGGTCGAGCTCCGTCGTCCGCCCGTGCCGCTCCAGCACCCGCATGAACTCCGCCGGCGCCAGGACGGCGTCGCCGATGCGCAGGCGCGCCAGGGCCTCGTAGAACGCCACCTTCCGCTGCGGCAGGCTGACGATCGGCTGGAGGTGGACCTCGAGGCCCGTGGACAAGGCCGCCAGGATCTCGGCCTCGGGGTGGGGCTTGGCGGCGGGCTCCGGCACGAACGGGCGCCGCGGTGCCGGGACGGCGTCCCGCGGCAGGATCGGATCCGCCGCCCAGGGCGCCGCCGCGGGCTCGGCCGGCCGGG
>NZ_LABY01000521.1 GCF_001043975.1 Methylobacterium variabile | reverse complement strand
CTCGGCCTTCATCGGCAGCTATGGCGAGCAGAGCTTCGGCAAGGCCAGCCGATCCAACCTCGCCGCCCTGGGCTCTGTGCTCGGCGTCACGCCGCTCGGCAACCCGACCCTGGCCTCGTTCGCCTTTAACAGCGTGCTGCGTGACACGAACCAGATCGTCGCCGGTGCGAGCCTGATCTGGTCGCCGATCAAGGACCTCGATATCGGCGTCGAGGGTCTGTACGCCCGCCAAGCGCTGGGCAGTGGCCGCGTGGTCGATGCGAACAAGACTACGGCTGTGCCGAATGGCGTGAATGCCGCCGGTCTGCCGACTTTTAACGGTGCTGTTCTGCCTACCGTCAGCTCGACGGACTCCTTCCAGCTCCGCATGCGCGTTCAGCGCGACTTCTAAGCAAAAACCCATCGCTTGATCAAGGTCCCGGTGCGTGCACCGGGACCTTTTCGTGTTTGCGCATTGTACATTTTTGTATATGCAAAAAAAACGCGCTCCGAAGAGCGCGATTGAGAGGTGCCTTCGGGTCTCGAAACTCAGAAGGTACGACTTGTTTAGCATGGAATGGCGTCGAGTGCACCTCTTTTTCGAGATCATCTGTGATTTATTCTCGCACAAGGAGCCATCGGAGGTCAAATCCTAGCTGGATACGCTCATATGCATCAACGCCAACGATAGACCTGCGCGAGCCAGCGACAATAGACAGCGCTGACGGCATCCTCCGCTGCCACTGAGCCGTGCTCCCAGTGGCGGGTCAG
>NZ_LABY01000520.1 GCF_001043975.1 Methylobacterium variabile | reverse complement strand
GATGTCGAGCCGGTACATGATCCCGCTGGCAAAGCATCTCGCCCCTCATTTCGAGGTCTATGCTCCCGACCTGCCCGGCTTCGGACTGAGCGATAAGCCCCGCCGCGCGCTCACGGTTCGCGAGCTCGCGGATGCATTGGCGGCCTTCATGACAGCGATCGGGATGAAGCGTGCGGCCTTTGTCGGGAATTCGCTCGGCTGCGAGGTGCTGGTCGAACTCGCGCTGGTTCACCCCCAGCTCGTGGACCGCCTCGTGTTGCAGGGGCCCACGCCGGACCCGGAGGCGCGGAACCTGTTCAGGCAAGTGATTGGCTTCCTCGCCATCGCGCCGTTCGAGCGCTGGTCGCTCGCCTGGGTGGCGTTCTCGGATTATGCCCGTGCCGGCATCGGACGCTACATCATGACCTTGCGTAGCATGGTCGACAATCGCATCGGAGAGAAGGCGCTGCGGGTCGAGCAGCCAACGCTCGTGGTTTGGGGCACGCGTGACTACATCGTCCCCCATGCATTCGTCGTGGAGCCTCGCAGGCTCCCTGGCCCCGGGGCGGTCTTTCTGTCATTTCGGGGGGGGCCCACGGAATTAACTACTCCGCATCCCGGGGCCGTTCCCCGCCGTCCTTCTCCCCGTTCCTCCTTGGTTCGGGGGAGATGTCTTCCGCACGGAGCCGAAACCCGGCGGTCAGCGCATCGTAGCGCGTACTTCTATG
>NZ_LABY01000052.1 GCF_001043975.1 Methylobacterium variabile | reverse complement strand
GGAGATCGCCGACACGGTGCCGGCGGCGGCGCCGGACGCGCCCGGCCGCGGCTGGTGGCCGGCGACCCGCGCCGGCCTGGAGGAGCGCCTGCGGCGCCTGCGCGAGACCGCCCGGGCGCAGGAGACCCGGGCCCGCCGGGCCGCCGCGGAGGCCGGTGCGGAGCGGAGCGAACCCTGAGTGGCGGCCTTCAGAACTTCCCGCCGAGACCGACCGAGCCGCCCGACCCGATCGTGGGCGACAGGCTGCTGCCGCCGCTGCTCCCGCTGCCGCCCTCGCCCTCGATCTCCTCGCGGCGGATGCGCCGGGACGGGGCGCTCAAGGTCTCGTTGCCGGCCCGGGCGGCCGGAACGTTGAGGCGACGGGTCGGCTCGGTCGCCGCCTGGGCGAGGTCGCCGCTGCTGCGGGCCGGCACCTTCACGTCGCCGCGCAGCGAGGGCGGCGGGCCGACATCGCCCGCCGGGAGCACGCCGCCGGTCTGGCCGAGAGGATTACTGATGCAGCCGCCCGCGAGCGCGGCCACGGCCACGACGAGGCAGGCTCTGGACAGGACGGACATCGGCACTTCCCACGGTTTCCTGAGGGCCGCCCCGCCGGCCGGCGGGCAAGCGGCGTCGCCGAACCTCTAGCGGTCGAGGCGTCCGAAGGCCAGCCGCGCCGGCGCCCGGCCGGGGAACCCCGGCGCTTTGCCGCCGGTTCGTGCTCGTCTGCAACAGAGGGCCGCCATGATCCGGAACCTGATCTTCGACATCGACGGGACCCTGCTCGACAGCGTCGACCTCCACGCCGCGGCCTGGGCGGAGGCGTTCCGGGCCTTCGGGATCGAGGTGCCGCAGGCCGAGATCCGCGGCCAGATCGGCAAGGGCGGCGATCAGCTGATGCCGGTCTTCGTGCCGCCCGAGCGCCTGGAGCGCGAGGGCGAGGCGATCGAAACATTCCGCTCCGAGCTGTTCACGCGCGAGTACCTGCCGAAGGTGAGGCCGTTCCCCGGCGTGCGGGCGCTGTTCGAGCGGCTGAAGGCGGAAGGCCACGTCCTGGCGCTCGCCTCCTCCGGCAAGGCCGACGAGGTCGAGCGCTACCAGGAGATCGCCGGCATCCGCGACCTCGTCGACGTGGCGACGAATTCCGACGAGGCCGAGCGCTCGAAGCCGCACCCGGACATCTTCCAGGCCGCGCTCGCGCGCCTCGGCCATCCGTCCCGGGGCCAGGCCGTCGTGATCGGCGACTCGCCCTACGACGCCGAGGCCGCGGGCCGGGCCGGCGTGCCGGTGATCGGCGTCCTGTGCGGCGGCTTCCCCGAGGCGCAGCTGAGCGAGGCCGGCTGCACCGCGATCTATCGCGACGTGCAGGACCTGCTCGACGGCTACGACCGCTCGCCCCTGCGGCGCGGGCTGCCCTGAGCAGGCTTCGCAGGAGTGGCCACCGGTTCCGCGGCCAAAGACCTGAGGCGAGCCAACACCCCAGGCGGACGAAGTGTTGGCCGCCCAACGCAAGTCCGCTCGGCGGACGGCGCCCGGATCGTCTTGCCGGAGGGCGCGGGGCGTGCGAAGCGTGCGGCGACCCACGCAGACAGGATTCGGTTCCCTTGCCCGGTTCGTCGCCCGGCCCGCGCCGCCCCGCCGTCCTGCCCCTTGCTGCCGCGCCTCTGGCCGCCACGCTCCTGGCCACCGCGCTGCCGGCCACCGGTCTCGCGCAGGCACCGCCGCCGACCGCCGACGCGTCGGACTTCGCCCGCATGGAGGCGGCACAGAACGCCGCCAACGCCAACCCGGGCCCGCGCACCGTGCCGGGCCGGCGCATCCCGGTGCCGGGCACGGTGAGCCCCGAGTTCCAGGCGACGATCGCGGCGCCCTACCGGACCCCGGCCTGGAACGCCGACCCGGGCAGCGCGGCCGAGTGGAAGGCCCTCGTGGCCAAGCTCGCGGCCCAGACCGCCGCGCCCCTGCCGGCCCTGCGCGAGCGCCTCGGCGTGGTCTCGACCCCGGAGGTGATCGGCGGCGTCAAGGCCTGGATCATCGCCCCCCGGCAAGTGCCGGAGCGCAACCGCCACCGGCTGCTGGTCCACATCCACGGCGGCGGCTACGTCTACAACCCGGGCGAGGCCGGCACCCTCGAGGCGGTGCTGATGGCGGCCTTCGGCGGCTTCACGGTGGTGTCGTTCGACTACCGCATGCCCCCGGACGCCCCCTACCCGGCGGCGATGGACGACGCCATGGCGGTGTGGAAGGCGGCGCTGACGCTGCAGCCGGCCGAGAACATGGCGGTGTTCGGCACCTCGACCGGCGGCGGCATGACGCTGGCCCTGATGCTGCGGGCCAAGCGCGAGGGGGTGCCGCTCCCGGCCGCCATCGCGCCCGGCACGCCGTGGTCCGACCTGACCGAGACCGGCGACAGCTACAAGGCCAACGAGTGGCTGGACAACGTGCTCGTCTCCTACGAGGGTTACCTGACCCGGGCGGCCCAGCTCTACGCCGCCGGCCACGACCTGCGCGATCCCCAGCTCTCGCCGATCTACGGCGACCTGCGCGGCCTGCCTCCCACCATCCTGACCACCGGTACCCGCGACCTCTTCCTCTCCAACACCGTGCGCACCCACCGCAAGCTGCGCCAGGCCGGGGTCGAGGCCTCGCTGCAGGTGTTCGAGGGCATGAGCCACGCCCAGTACCTGTTCAACCCGGACGCGCCGGAGACCCGCGAGGCCTTCGCGGAGATCGCGGCGTTCCTCGACAAGCATCTGGGCACGGCGCCGAAGAAGCCCTGAGGGCGGGGAGGCTCGGGTCCCGGATCTGATTCCCTTCGGAAGACCTCCGCCACGTCCGGCGCGCGGAACGGCGAGCAGCCGAAGGCGGTTTCAGGCCCGCGCCGCAAGGCGGCCGGTGAGGAACGCCCGCGCGCGACTGACCCGACTCTTCACGGTGCCGACCTGACAGCCGATCAGGGCCGCCGCAGCCTCGTAGGTGAGGCCCTGGGCGCCCACCAGCATCAGCGCCTCGCGCTGCGTCGGCGGAAGCGCCGCCATGGCCTGCCAGACCTTCTGCAGGTCGATGCCGTGCTCCTGCGCGGGCAGGGCGATCATCTCGCCGGCCGCAGCGCCGTCCGCGTCCTCCACCTCGCGCCGCCGCCTGCGGCACTCCGTGTAGAACTGGTTGCGCAGGATGGTGCAGAGCCACGCGACGAGGTTGGTGCCGGGCGTGAACCGGTGCTGGTTGGCCCAGGCTTTCAGGACGGTTTCCTGCACGAGGTCGTCCGCCTGCGCCGCGTTGACGGTGAGCGACAACGCGAAGGTACGCAGACGAGGCAGAACCTCGGTCAACTCGCGCCGAAAACTGTCCGCGTCGACCGCGCTCCGTGTCGCCAGCGCCGCATCGAGCCGAGCGACGAGGTCCAGCAGCGGCGCGGGATGGATCTCGGTGAGGACGAAGCCGTACAGGATCTGCAACTGCTCGCCGAGGTGATCGCGCGCTTGCGCAGGCAGCGTGCCCGCCGGTCGCTCCGCGGCGAGCGGTTTAAGCCCCTGAGGCTCGCCCTCCGGATGCCTGTCGTCGAAACCCATCAACCCCTCGACCTGAGTGCGGGCAGCGCCGGGATGAATCGGCAATCCCATCCGGGAACATGTGGCAATCTCTTGCTGAATGGATCCTAACAGACGCTTGTGCCGATCCGAGGAACCACCGCCTGCCGAGCGTTGCGGCCGATCGGCGGTTGCCGAGGCCCTGTAGGATGATCGGAGCATCATGCCGGCGATCGACGGGAACGACGCAAGCTCGTCCCGGCGCCTGCCGCAAGGCAGCCGGATCGATCACGATCATCTTACAAGTCGACATCCCGCAATGCCGGCACGAGGCGTCCGACGAGGTCGGGCAGGAGGGGCGAGATCCTGGCCATCCGGCGACGATCGCCGCCGACAGGCGCTCGGCAGATCGTTAAAATGCGTATCGAGAGGCGCGCCTGAGTTTAGAGTCGTTAAAAAGTAATCCCATCCCTTGTTATTTGTCTTGAAAAATATTCTGGGCTAAGCCGCCCGGATGGCCCGCCGCGTGACCTATCAGATTCTCGACATGCCGGACGGACGGTTTGCCGTTGCGGCGACCATCGAGCCCGACAAGACGGTCTTCCGCAACGGCTTCGCGACGCAGGCCGAGGCGGATGCCTGGGTCGAGGGCCTGCGGGCGATCATGGCGGCCCTGGGCGCACCCGTGAGCCTCGCGGTTCGCGAATATCCCGGCTCGCTGCCCTTGGACGAGGTGCTGGCCTTCCTTCGCAAGGCGCCTACGGAAACCGGCTGACGGCGCCTGGTCCCGGCCCTCCTTCATCAACGCGCATGATCAGCGCGTCTGGGCTCGACGATTCGGAGGGGGCCGGGAGCGGCGCCTCGCGCGGGCTAGGCCGATCGGGATCCGGCCGTCTCGTTCGCACCCGGCCGCTCCGCGACCAGCGCACGCGCCCGGGCCACCGTCACGGAGCGGTAGACCGGCACCGCCTCGCCGGCCGCCTCGGCCGTCAGGGCCCGGCCGGTGCGGGCGCGCAGGAAGGCGCCGAGGGTGGAGAGCCGCAAATCCGCCGCCCGCACGAGGAGCGCGAGGGCCCGCAATCCCGCGCCGCGATGGGCCGCCTCCGCGCGCCCGGCGGAGCAGCCGGCGAGATGCGCGAGGCCGATCAGCGCCTCGGCGGTCCTGCCGTTCGCGAGCCAGAGGCGGAGATCCGCCTCCTCGAGCCCGAGCCGGATGCGCAGGGTCACCGCCTCGGCGGCGCGCCGCGACGGGCTCGGAGGCGCGGCCGGCCGCTCCCGCAGGAGCGCGGCGCGCTGGCTCGGCAGCAGGCCGCCGCGGGCCGCCAGCCCCGCCGCGAGGCTGCTTCGGTCCTCCATCCGCTCGGACAGGACCGAGAGCGCCGCGAGCGAGAGCTGCGCGCCGCGGTTGCCCAGGAGCGTCGCCATCACCGCCTGGTCGCCCCGGTCGGCCAGCACATCGGCGACCCGGGCGGCGACACGCTCGCGCCGGGCGATGGCCGCGAGATGCGCCGGGCCGCGAATCCGGGCGACCCGGAGCAGCAGCACCTCCGGCAGCGAGGCGCAGGCAGCCAGGATCGGCACCGCGACGCTGGCCTCCGCGTCGCAGGCGAGGCGCCGCGCCAGCTTGTGCGGGGGACGGGCGAGGCCGCTGACGCGCCGGGCGAGCTGCCTACGCGACGCCGTCCCGGCGCCCTCGGCGAGCACCGTCATCACCTCGTCGAAGGCGCTGACCTGCGGGCCCGACAGCGCGTCGGCCCGGGCCACCAGGAGGTCGGTGACGCCCAGGAGCGCCCGCGCCGCGTCGGTGCCGGAGGCGACCCGCTCGGCCTCGTCCACGAGGTCGGCGAGGGAAGCGGCGCCGGGCTGCGGCGGGCGCCTTCCTGGCCGGGGAGTCGCGGAGGGCGTTGCGCGGGGAGCGTGCACGCGTGGAAGTCCTGGGAGGAACGCTGCGGCAACCTTAGGGGGACGGTGGTTACGGCGGCCTTAGGGTCGGCCGCCGCGCCCGGAGCCTCGCCCCTTGCCCTTTCGCCGAAACCTGCTATAGGCCGCGCCTCGCGTTCGCTCCGGCCGGGGGCTGAACGGACGGCGTTGGGCGCTTCGCGCCCAGCGTAGGGGTCCGCCCCGTCGTCCCGTGTCTCCGCCTTCGAACAATCGCTCGGGCCTTTGCAGGCTCGAAGGGCTTGGCGCCGTGCGACGCGAGGACGAACCGGCCCGACGCCAGAACCGCACCCGCGACTTCAGGCAGCGGGCCAAAGTCTCCCTGAGAAAGGCCCATCATGGCTCTCTACGAGCATGTGTTCCTGGCTCGCCAGGACGTGACCTCGCAGCAGGTCGAAACGATGATCGAGACCTACAAGTCCGTCATCGAGCAGAACGGCGGCAAGGTCGAGAAGACCGAGATGTGGGGCGTGAAGTCCCTCGCCTACCGCATCCGCAAGAACCGCAAGGCGCACTTCACCCTCCTCAACATCGACGCTCCCCCGGCGGCCCTCGCCGAGATGGAGCGCCAGATGCGCATCTCCGAGGATGTGCTGCGCTTCATGACCGTGCGCGTCGAGGAGCTCGAGTCCGAGCCGTCCGCGATGATGCAGAAGCGCGACCGCGACGAGCGCAAGGACCGCGAGCGCGGCCGGCGCCGGGACGACGACGGCTTCGCCGGCGGCTTCGGCGGTGGCGACCGCGCCGAGCGCGGCGAGCGCCCGGAGCGGGCCGAGCGCCCTGAGCGCGCCGAGCGCAACACGAACGAGGAGCAGTAAGCCATGGCTTTCGGTGCTGGTGGCGGCGGTGGCCGTCGTCCGTTCTTCCGTCGGCGCAAGACCTGCCCGTTCTCGGGCCCCAACGCCCCGAAGATCGACTACAAGGACGTGAAGCTGCTCTCGCGTTACGTCTCCGAGCGCGGCAAGATCGTGCCCTCGCGCATCACCGCGGTGTCGGCCAAGAAGCAGCGCGAGCTCGCCCAGGCGATCAAGCGCGCCCGCTTCCTGGGCTTCCTGCCCTACGTGATCCGCTAATCTCCGACACAACAACCCGGCGGCATCGTGCCGCCGGGTCGCTGGGGCGGCCGACCGCCTCTAACCCCGCCCGGACGGGCGGCGGGACAGCGGACAGTTCATCGATGGCTCGACATTACGGCATCGGCATCATTGCCGGCCTCGCCTCGGCGCTCCTGATCGGGGTCGTCGTCCAGGCGACGCCGCTCGCCCTCGCCCTGTACCTGCTCGCCCCGCTGCCGATCCTGATCGTGGCGATGGGCTGGAGCCACCGGACCGGCCTCGTGGCCGCCGCCGCCGGCACGCTCGCCCTCGCCCTCGCCGCCTCGCCCCTGCGCGGCCTCTCCTTCCTGATCTCGACGGCCCTGCCGGCCTGGTGGCTCGGCTATCTCGCCCTGCTCGGCCGGCCGAAGAGTGCCGGGGACACGGCCTCCGGTGAGATGGAGTGGTACCCGACCGGCCGGCTGCTCGCCTGGGTCGCCGTCACGGCGGCGGCGGCGCTGATCGTCGTGGTGATGCTGTCATCGGGCGAGCATGCCGCCTACCAGGACCGGGTCCGCCGCCTCGCCCGGGCGATGCTGCAGCTCCAGCTCCAGGAAGTCCCGTCCCGCGGCGCCGCCCTGCAGGAGGAGGACCTCGCCCGCATCGCCGACCGGGTCGCCGGCATCGCCCCGGCCATCATGGCGACGACGTTCACGCTGCTCCTGACCTTCTATCTCTGGGCCGGCGCCCGGGTGGTGCAGGTCTCCGGGCGCCTGCCGCGGCCCTGGCCCGACATCCCCGCCACCGCGATGCCGCGCCGGGCCCTGTGGGGCCTCGCCATCGGCGGCGCCCTCACGGTCGCGCCGGGCTATGCCGGCGCCTTCGGGGTGGCGCTCCTCGGGGCGCTGGCCGCCGCCCTGGCGCTCCAGGGCCTGGCGGCGATTCACGACCGCAGCCGGGGCAGGCCCGGCCGCACGCCGCTGCTGGTCGGCCTCTACGTGGTGGTCTTCCTCACGCAGGGGCTGGCGCTCGCCGCCCTCTCCCTCTTCGGCCTGTTCGACGTCGTCTCCGGACGGCGGCAGCCGGCCAAGGTCCCGCCGGCGGCATGACCCCGCCGACGGCCTGAGACACCGAATCCCCGGTCCCGCCTGCGGGCGGTCCGGTGCCCCGAAGGCGGTTCTTTCCGCCATCACCAACCGGAGACCGCGAGGCCTCCACAAGACAAGCAAGGACAACGACGATGGAAGTGATCCTGCTCGAGCGCGTGGCCAAGCTCGGCCAGATGGGCGAGACCGTGAAGGTCCGCCCTGGCTTCGCCCGCAACTTCCTGCTCGCCCGCGGCAAGGCCCTGCGCGCCACCGAGGCGAACAAGAAGCGCTTCGAGGACCAGCGCGCCCAGCTCGAGGCCCGCAACCTCGAGCGCCGCTCGGAGGCCGAGAAGGTCGGCGAGACGCTGAACGGCAAGAGCTTCGTGCTGATCCGCCAGGCCGGCGAGACCGGCGTGCTCTACGGCTCGGTCTCCCCGCGTGACCTCGCCGACGTGGTGACCCAGGAGGGCTTCACCGTGAACCGCGACCAGTTCAGCATCGCCCAGCCGATCAAGACGCTGGGCCTGCACACCGTTCCGGTGGTGCTGCACCCCGAGGTCGAGGTCAGCGTGACCGTCAACGTCGCCCGCAGCCCCGAGGAGGCCGAGCGCCAGGCCCGCGGCGAGTCGACCACTACCCGCGAGGAGTTCAACCTCGACGACCTCGGCCTCGAGGTCGGGGCCGCCCTGGCCGAGGCCGGCCCGGACGCCGACAGCGACCGCTGATCTCCACTGCGCTATCCCGCCTCGCGGCGGGATAGCCGGGAGAGCGGGGACAAGCCCGTCGATCGGGCTTGACTTGTTCTTATTTTGTTCCAGCATGACGGGGTCCGCGATGCGAGTCGCGGGCCCCGTCGCGTTTCGGGGCGTCCGTCGCCCCTCGGTCAAGGTTTGGTCAACGAAGCCGGTGCGATGGTCGCCGCAGCGGTTATCATGATCTGACACGCGCCACCCCCTTCAAGCCCGGAGCCCCGCCGGATGGCCATTCCCAGCACCCTGACGGCGAACCTCGAGCCCGTGCAGCAGGAGTACCGCGTCGCGCCCCACAACATCGACGCGGAGCAGGCGCTGCTCGGCGCCATCCTGGTGAACAACGACGCCTTTTACCGGGTGTCGGACTTCCTGCTGCCCGAGCACTTCATGGAGGAGGTGCACCGGCGGATCTACGAGGTGGCGATCAGCCTGATCAAGGCCGGCAAGCTCGCGAGCCCGATCACCCTCAAGACCTACCTGGGCGACGCCGATCTCGGCGGCCTCACGGTCGGCCAGTACCTCGCCCGGCTCGCCGCCGAGGCGACCACGGTCATCAATTCCGAGCATTACGGCCGCACGATCTACGACCTGGCCCTGCGCCGGCGCTTGATCACCATCGGCGAGGACCTGGTCAACGGCGCCTACGAGGCCCCGGTCGAGACCTCGCCGCGCGACCAGATCGAGGCGACCGAGCGCCGGCTCTACGAGCTCGCCGAGACCGGCAAGTACGACGGCGGCTTCCAGAAGTTCTCCGACGCCCTGACGGCGGCGGTCGACATGGCGGCCAAGGCCTACCAGCGCGAGGGGCGGCTCTCGGGCATCGCCACCGGCCTGTCCGACCTCGACGCCAAGATGGGCGGCCTGCAGGCCTCGGACCTGATCATCCTGGCCGGCCGCCCCGGCATGGGCAAGACCTCGCTCGCCACCAACATCGCCTTCAACATCGCCAAGGCCTATGTCGGCGAGAAGCAGCCCGACGGCTCGATCGCGACCAAGAACGGCGGCATCGTCGGCTTCTTCTCGCTCGAGATGTCGGCCGAGCAGCTCGCCACCCGCATCATCGCCGAGCAGTCGGGCGTCGCCTCCTACAAGATCCGCCGCGGCGACATCCGGCCCGAGGAGTTCTACAAGATCACCGACGCCGCCCGGGACATGCAGACGATCCCGTTCTACATCGACCAGACCGGCGGCATCTCGATCGCCCAGCTCGCGGCAAGGGCGCGGCGGCTCAAGCGCCAGCGCGGCCTCGACCTGCTGGTGGTCGACTACCTCCAGCTCCTCTCCGGCGCGTCGAAGAAGGGCGACAACCGGGTGCAGGAGATGACCGAGATCACCACCGGCATGAAGGCGCTGGCCAAGGAACTGGCGGTGCCGATCATCGCCCTGTCGCAGCTCTCGCGCCAGGTCGAGTCCCGCGACGACAAGCGCCCGCAGCTCTCGGACCTGCGCGAATCAGGCTCGATCGAGCAGGACGCCGACGTTGTGATGTTCGTCTTCCGCGAGGAATACTACGTCAAGAACAAGAAGCCGCGCGAGGGCACGGAGGAGTTCTTCACCTGGGAGGCCGAGATGAACCGCGTCTACGGCAAGGCCGAGGTGATCATCGGCAAGCAGCGCCACGGTCCCACCGGGACGGTCGAGCTCCAGTTCGACGCCGAGATCACCCGGTTCTCGAACCTCGCGCAAGGCGACCGGCTGCCGGATACGCACTGACCGCTGCTGGGCTCCGCGACGGCACCGAAGCCCTCCACGATCATCCCGGGCTCCGCTGCGGGGCTCCGGGATGGGTCTGAGGGTTGGAATGGGCGTGCCTGGCTTTTGGTCGGCCCCCCGTTCACGGCCTTGGCTCTGTCCCCTCTCAGGGGGTAGAGGGGGGCGCCAGGAGCGAGATCATGACCGAGCCCACCCCCATCGGCCATGGCGGCCGCCTCACCATCGACCTCGCGGCCCTGCGGGCGAACTGGCGGCGCCTCGCCGAGGTGGCGGAGTGCCCGGAGACCGCCGCGGTGATCAAGGCCGACGCCTACGGGTGCGGGATCGACCGGGCGGCGCCGGCCCTGTGGCGGGAGGGCTGCCGCACCTTCTTCGTCGCCCACCTGTCGGAGGCGCGGATCGCCCGGGAGGCGGTGCCGGAGGCGGCGATCTACGTCCTCAACGGTTTCCCGCCGGGCAGTGCACCGGCCTACCGGGCCGCGAACCTTCGCCCGGTGCTGGGCTCTCGCGACGAGATCGCCGAGTGGGCGGCGGCGAACCGGGCCGAGGGCGTGACGCGCCCGGCGGCGCTCCACGTCGATACCGGCATGAACCGCCTCGGCCTGTCGGTGGCGGAGGGTCTGGCGCTCGCCGACGACCCGGTCGTCGCTGAAGCGGGCATCGACCTGCTGATGAGCCACCTCGTCAGCGCCGAGGTCGAGCACGATCCCCTCACCGATCACCAGGCCGCGGAGTTCGCGCGGGTGCGCGCTGCCTATCCGGGCCTCCGGGCCTCCCTCGCCAACTCGTCGGGCGACTTCCTGCCCGCCTGCCGCACCGACCTGGCGCGGCCGGGCTACGCCCTCTACGGCGGCAACCCGCGTCCGGGGCGCGAGAACCCGATGCGCCCGGTGGTGCGGCTCGAGGCCGGCATCCTCCAGGTCCGCGAGGTCGAGGCCGGCGCCACCGCCGGCTACAACGCCCGCTGGACCGCGCCGGGGCGGCGGCGCCTCGCCACCCTGTCGCTCGGCTACGCCGACGGCTACCCGCGCTCGGCCACCGGCCGCGGCGAGGCCCTGGTCGACGGCGTGCGCTGCCCCTTCGTCGGCACCGTCTCGATGGACCTGATCATCCTCGACGTCACCGAGGTGCCGGAGGCGGCCCTGCGCCGCGGCGCGCCCGCCCTGCTGATCGGGGACGGGCTCGACCTCGACACGGTCGGGCGCAACGCCGGCACCATCGGCTACGAGATCCTGACCAGCCTCGGCCGGCGCTACGAGCGGGTGTATCGGGACTGACGGTCGAGGCCGGGGGTCGAGTTGGGCCTGATTGACTGATGCCCTCCTGGTCATTCCGGGGCCGCGCAGCGGAGCCCGGAATCCAGAAGCACGAATGGTGGAGAAAAGGCGAACGGCGTTCCGCTTCATCCGGTCCCTCCTGCGGGTCTGGATCCCGGGTTCCGCTGCGCGGCCCCGGGATGACCCTGTGCGGTGGGAGTGTCGCGCGAAGCCAATCAGCGCATCACGCCTCCCCTTCGAAAACCCGGTACGGAGTCAGCGCGGCGCATCGGTCCCGCCCCTTTCGAAAAGGCGGTTTTGCTCGCGCGCGGTTGGCGCTAGGCTCCGGCCCCGAAGCGGCGGGGCGCGAGACCCCGGCCACGGGAGGATGCGCGCATGGATTTCACCCTCTCCGAGCGGCAGCGCCACTGGCGCGACCGGGTCCGGGCCTTCATGGACGAGCACGTCCGCCCGGCGGTGCCGACCTACAAGGCCGAGATGGAGGCCTTCGGCACTGAGCGCTGGCAGCCGGTGCCGGTGATCGAGCGGCTCAAGCCCGTGGCCCGCGAGGCGGGCCTGTGGAACCTCTTCCTGCCGCCCTCGCCTCAGCACGACGACGGCGAGTTCCGCGGCGCCGGGCTGACCAACCTCGACTACGCGCTCTGCGCCGAGGAGATGGGCCGGATCTCCTGGGCCTCCGAGGTGTTCAACTGCTCGGCGCCGGACACCGGCAACATGGAGGTGCTGCACCGCTACGGCACCCGGGCGCAGAAGGAGCGCTGGCTCACGCCCCTGATGGCGGGCGAGATCCGCTCGGCCTTCCTGATGACCGAGCCGGACGTGGCCTCCTCCGACGCCACCAACATCGAGACCCGGATCCGCCGCGACGGCGACCACTACGTCATCAGCGGCCGCAAGTGGTGGTCGTCGGGCGTCGGCGACCCGCGCTGCGCCGTCGCCATCGTGATGGGCAAGACCGACACCAGCGCCCCCCTGCACCAGCAGCAGTCGCAGATCCTGGTCCCGCTCGATGCCCCCGGCATCGAGGTGGTGCGGATGCTGCCGGTCTTCGGCTACGACGACGCCCCGCACGGCCACGCCGAGGTGATCCTGCACGACGTACGGGTGCCGGCCGAGAACCTGCTGCTCGGCGAGGGCCGCGGCTTCGAGATCGCGCAAGGGCGGCTCGGGCCGGGCCGCATCCACCACTGCATGCGCACCATCGGGGTCGCGGAAGAGGCGCTCGAGAAGATGGCCAAGCGCCTGCTCGGCCGCGTCGCCTTCGGCAAGCGCATCGCCGACCACTCGGTCTGGGAGCAGCGCATCGGCGAGGCCCGCATCGACATCGAGATGACGCGGCTCCTCTGCCTCAAGGCGGCGGACATGATGGACAAGGTCGGCAACAAGGGCGCCAAGCTCGACATCGCGATGATCAAGGTCGCCGCGCCGCGCATGGCGCTGAAGATCATCGACGACGCCATCCAGGCCCATGGCGGCGCCGGCGTCAGCAGCGACGCCGGCCTCGCCTATTCCTACGCGCGCATCCGGACCTTGCGCCTCGCCGACGGGCCGGACGAGGTCCACAACCGCTCGATCGCCCGGCTGGAACTGGCGCAGTACGGCAACCGCGAGCGGCCGAAGGCCTGACGCGCGAGAAGAAGATCATCCGCGCGGGCGGCCCGATCCGGAGGACGGGCTTCCCGCGTGAGCAGCGAAAAAGCACGACGATGCTTTTGACGGCGCGGAAGGTGCCTTCGATACTGAAGGTCGTCCGCGCCGTTCACGCAGGCGGCGCCGGCTGTTCTTGACAACGGACGAGCGAGGATCCGCCATGACGCAGCAGACACCTGAGCCGATCCGCTTCGCCTACTGGGTGCCGAACGTTTCCGGCGGGCTCGTCATCAGCAAGATTCCCCAGCGCACGAGCTGGGACGCCGACTACAACCGGGAGCTGGCGCGGATCGCCGAGCGGGCGGGCTTCGACTACGCCCTGACTCAAGTTCGCTTCACCGCCGGCTACGGCGCCGAGTACCAGCACGAATCGGTCGCCTTCAGCCACGCCCTGCTCGCCGCCACCGAGCGCCTCAAGGTCATCGCCGCGATCCTGCCCGGGCCGTGGAATCCGACGCTCGCCGCCAAGCAGGTCGCCACGATCTCGCAGCTCACCGGCGGCCGCATCGCCGTCAACATCGTCAGCGGCTGGTTCTCGGGCGAGTTCCGGGCGATCGGCGAGCCCTGGCTCGACCATGACGAGCGCTATCGCCGCTCGGAGGAGTTCATCCGCGCCCTGCGCGGAATCTGGACGGAAGACGCCTTCACCTACCGGGGCGACTTCTACCGCTACACCGACTACGCCCTGAAGCCGAAGCCGGCCGAGCCCCTGCCCGAGATCTTTCAAGGCGGCTCGTCGCGGGCGGCGCGGGACATGGCGGCCCGGGTCTCCGACTGGTACTTCACCAACGGCAACACGCCGGAGAACATCCGCGTCCAGGTCGACGACGTCCGCCAGAAGGCCGCTGCTGAGGGCCGGAGCGTGAAGATCGGCGTCAACGCCTTCGTGATCGCCCGCGACACGGAGGACGAAGCCCGCGCCGTGCTCCAGGCGATCATCGACCAGGCCGATCCGGAAGCGGTGCGCGCCTTCGGCCACGAGGTGAAGAATGCCGGTGCCGCCTCGCCCGAGGGCGAGGGCAACTGGGCGAAGTCGAGCTTCGAGGACCTGGTGCAGTACAACGACGGCTTCCGCTCGAACCTGATCGGCACGCCGGACCAGATCGCCGAGCGCATCCTGGCGCTCAAGGACGCGGGCGCCGACCTGGCGCTGCTCGGCTTCCTGCACTTCCAGGAGGAGGTCCGGTATTTCGGCGAGCAGGTGATCCCGCGGGTGCGGACGCTGGAGGCGGCGCGGGCCGAGCGGAGGGCGGCGGCCTGACGCGGCGGCCTCCCCGCCCTATCCTGAAGGGATCCTCAGGGGAGGCTCACATGACCGAGGCGAGCGCGGGACCGATCCACGCCTTCCTGGCAGGCCACGGCCGCGACGGGCGTGGCCGCACCCTCGCCGCGGTGCTGGCCTTCGACGACGCCCGCATCGAGGGCGTGCACGACTTCATCCAGTGGCTGTTTCCGCTGCCGGAGGCGAGCCGGGCGGTGCCGGGCGCGCCGGTGCTCGGGGCGGCGGAGGCCGCGGCGATCCGGGCCGATCCGGCGGCGCGGGCGGGACTCCTCGCCGCCCGGGACCGGATGCTGCGCTTCTACACCGGGACGGACGGGTGGCTGACGGCCTTCGACCACAACCACCTGCGCATCACCCGCATCCTCGCGGCGCTTCGCGACCTCGTCGACGCGGAGGAAGCCCGCGCCTTCCACGAGGCAATCACCGCCCGCAACCGGGAGGCGGGCGCTCCGGTCAATCCGGGGAGCCTCACCTACTGGGCGCAGGCGGTGGCGTGAGGAGTAACCGGAGGCGGGCTTCTCACCCGCCACCGTCATCCCGGGTACCGCTGCGCGGACCCGGGATGACGGTGAAGGCTTCCCTAGAAGAACGCCTGCAGCCCGGTCTGGGCCCGGCCCAGGATCAGGGCGTGGACGTCGTGGGTGCCCTCGTAGGTGTTCACCGTCTCGAGGTTCTGGGCGTGGCGCATCACGTGGTACTCGCCCATGATGCCGTTGCCGCCGTGCATGTCGCGGGCCTCGCGGGCGATGGCGAGCGCCTTGCCGCAATTGTTACGCTTGACCAGCGAGATCATCTCGGGCGCCATCCGGCCCTCGTCGAACAGACGACCCACCCGCAAGCTGCCCTGGAGGCCGAGCGCGATCTCGGTCTGCATGTCGGCGAGCTTCTTCTGCACCAGCTGCGTCTGGGCGAGCGGCCGGTTGAACTGCTTGCGGTCGAGCGTGTACTGCCGCGCCCGGTGCCAGCAATCCTCGGCAGCACCCAGCGCCCCCCACGAGATGCCGTAGCGTGCCCGGTTGAGGCAGCCGAACGGGCCCTTCAGCCCCGAAACGTTCGGCAGGAGCGCGCTCTCCGGCACCTCGACGCCGTCCATCACGATCTCGCCGGTGACCGAGGCGCGCAAGGACAGCTTGCCCTTGATCTTGGGCGCCGACAGTCCCTTCATCCCCTTCTCGAGGACGAAGCCGCGGATCTGGTTGTCGTGGGCTGGGGACTTGGCCCAGACCACGAACACGTCGGCGATCGGGGCGTTCGAGATCCAGGTCTTGGCGCCAGAGAGCCGGTAGCCGCCGTCGATCTTGTCGGCCCGGGTCTTCATGCCGGCCGGGTCGGAGCCGGCATCGGGCTCGGTCAGGCCGAAGCAGCCGACGAACTCGCCCGAGGCGAGCTTCGGCAGGTAGGTCTTGCGCTGGGTCTCGTCGCCATAGGCGTAGATCGGGTACATGACGAGCGACGACTGCACGCTCATCATCGAGCGGTAGCCGGAATCGACCCGCTCGACCTCGCGGGCGACGAGGCCGTAGGCGACGTAGGACGCGCCGGCGCAGCCGTACTCCTCAGGCAGGGTGACGCCGAGGAGACCGAGCTCGCCCATGGCGTTGAACAGCGAGCGGTCGGTCTTCTCCTCGGCATAGGCCTCGACGATGCCGGGCAGGAGCCGCTCCTGGGCGAAGCTGCGGGCCGAGTCGCGGATCAGGCGCTCGTCGTCGGTGAGCTGGTCGTCGAGCAGGAAGGGGTCGTCCCACCGAAACGCGCCGCGGGCACCCTCGAGGGGCTTGGCGGGGCTGAGATTGGTCTGGGTCGCGACCGCGGCGGACGGGGCGTTCATTCTCGTCTCCTCCTTCAATTTCGGGCGGGACGTTACCCCGGGTGCGCCGGCTTCGCCAGGATGCGAAACCGCATTCCGCACGCGTCAGCCATGCGGGAGGAGGGCCGGACTATTTCACCTGCTGCTTGTCGAGCTTGCGGGCCAGCGTGCGGCGGTGCATCCCGAGCCGCCGCGCGGTCTCCGAGATGTTGAAGTCGGTCTCGACCAGGGTCTGGTGGATGCGCTCCCACTCGAGGGTCTTGATCGAGGTCGGGCGGCCGGAGAGCGAGACGTCGACGTCCCCTTCCGCCTTGGAGAAGGCCGCCTCGATGTCGTCGGTGTTGGCGGGCTTGGCGAGGTAGTGGCAGGCGCCGAGCTTGATCGCCTCGACGGCGGTGGCGATGCTGGCATAGCCCGTCAGCACCACCGTGAGGATGCCGGGATCGTGGTCGTGCAGGGCCTTGACGCAGGCGAGGCCCGATTCGCCGGCGAGCTTCAGGTCGACGACGGCGTAGTTCGGGGTGCGCGCGGCGAGCAGGGCCTCGAGCGGCTGCAGGCCGGCGAGGCTCACCACGGTGTAGCCCCGCCGCTCGAACGAGCGGGTCAGGGTGGCGGCGAAGCGGTCGTCGTCCTCGACGATGACGAGCAGGCGGTCGTCGGACATCTCACACCGTCAGGCTCGAGAGCGGCAGGCTGATGGTCACGACGGCGCCTCCGTGGCTGCGGTTGCGGGCCTCCACCGTGCCGCCGAGCTTGCGCACGACGTTGACGACGAGGAACAGCCCGAGCCCGCCGCCGAGGCGCCCCTTGCTCGATGTATAGGGCTGGCCGAGCCGCGCCAACATCTCGGGCGCGAAACCCGGGCCGCGGTCGGTGACCGAGAGCCGCAGGGCGTCGCCCTCGCGGGAGACCGCCAGCTCGACGAAGCGCGGCGACATGTCGAGGGCGTTGTCGAGGACGTTGAACACCACCTGCTTCAGGGCGGTGTCGGAGACGATCTCCTCGTCCTCGCCGAACTCGTCGCGGACCTGCAGTCCGAAGCAGGCATGCATGCGCCGCCACTCGCCGACGAGTTCGGTCACGAAGGTGCGCACGCTCGTGAGATGCGGCGCCTCCCCGCGGGCGGCGCCGGCCGCGAGCAGGATGCCGGTGACGATCGCCTTGCAGCGGCCCACCGCCTCCTGCATCTCCTCGATCTCGCGGGCGATCTCGGCCGAGGCGGTGAGCTCCGGCATCCGGCGCCAGTCCCCGAGGATCACCGAGAGCGACGACAGCGGCGTGCCCAGCTCATGCGCCGCGCCCGAGGCGAGCAGGCCCATGCGGACGATGTGGTCCTCCTCCGCCGCCCGCTGGCGCATGGCGGCGAGGCGCGCGTCCTGCTCGCGCAGGTTGCGCGAGACGCGGGTGACGAACACCGCGATGAGCGCCGCGTCGATCACGAACGCCACCAGCATGCCGACGAGGTAGAGCCGAAACAGCTCGTTCTCGCCGCCCTGCGGCAGCACCAGCGGCCGGTAGGACAGGAGCAGCACCCCGAGGGAGGCGGTGGTGAGCGCCACGAGGCCGATCGTCGCCCGGCTGCTGAGCAGCACCGCCGCCAGGGTGAGCTGGAGCAGGAAGAGCGAGGTGAACGGGTTGGTGGCGCCGCCGCTCAGGTAGAGCTGCGCCGTCAGGGCCACGACGTCGAGGAGGAGCGCCACGAACAGCACGCCCTCCGTGACGCTGCCGCCGCGGGCGATCCAGCTGAGGCTGACGAGGTTGAGGACGACGAGCCCCACCAGCACGACCGCCATCGGGCCGAGCGGCAGCGCGATGCCGAGTCCCGCCTGCGCCACCGCGATGGTGACGACCTGGCCCGCCACCGCGATCCAGCGCAGCTGCACCAGGAGCAGGAGGTTCTGGCGTCCGCCGTCGTGGTCCTCGAGGGTGCCGGGCGCAGCGAGGCCTGCCGGCCTGCCGGCGCCGAGGCGGCGCGCCGCCCCGGCCAGGGTCTCGCGGGCGGTCCGGCGCAGGTCAGCCCAGTCTGTCATGCGGTCACCGTTCACGCGCGCAGAAACCCTCCCGCCCCTGCCCGGGAGGAATTTGGGTGCGCCCCTTCCGGAACAGCGTCGTTCACCGTGGCGGCGCCTCGCGCAACGCCCGATAGGCCCCATACCCCGCCATCGCCGCGAGGCCGAACCAGGTCAGCGCGTAGATGAGATGGTGATTGCGGAACGCCACGACGGTGAGCCCGCCGACCGGCCGCCCCGGGCCGTTGCCGGAGGCGTCGGCATCGATGAAGTACGGCGCCACCGGGCCGAGCCCCCTGGCATCCGCGATCGCCGCCACGTCGCGGGAGTACCAGCGATCGTGGGCGGGGTCGTTGCTGCGCAGGAAGCCGCCACCGGGCTCGGGCATGCGCAGGAGGCCGGTCACCGTCACGGTCCCCTCCCCGTCCCCGGAGGGAGCCTGCCAGTCGGGCGGCGCGAAGCCGCGGTTGACGAGGATCGTGTCGCCGGTCGCGGTGACGAGGGGCACGAGGAGCCAGGACCCGGCCCCCTTCTCGGTCACCGCCATCGCGCGGGCCGCGCGGTCGGGGAGAAAGCGGCCCCGGACCGTCACGCGGCGGTACTCGTCGGCGTCGCGGGAGAGGGTGGGCCACGCGGCCCGGCCGGGCGCCGGGACCGGGGCTGCGGCGAGGCGCGCCTCGACGCGGGCGATGAGGTCGAGCTTCCAGGCCCGGCGCTCGACCTGCCAGGCCCCCAGCGCGCTGAACACGGCCGCCGCCAGGAACGAGAGCGCGACCAGCAGGAGGCGCTTCGGCCGGGACGGCGCAGCCGCCCCGGCCGGGGAATGCGGACCGTCGGAGGTCCCCGTCACGGCATGTTGCGCATGTCGCCCGGCGACATCGGCATCATGTTGGTGTTGAGGTGGTACATCACCCAGAGCGAGCCCGCGAGCGCGATCACGACCAGGACGACCGTGAAGATCAGCGCCATCATGGTCCAGCCGCCTTCCGAGTGCGCGTTCATGTGCAGGAAGTAGATCATGTGGACCACGATCTGCACCACCGCGAAGGCCATGATGACGAGCGAGGTCACGCGGGTATCCGTGAAGACCTCGGCCATCACCAGCCAGAACGGGATCGCCGTCAGGATCACCGACAGGACGAAGCCGGTGATGTAGCCCCGGCGCGAGCCGTGGCCGGCCTCGTGGTGGTCGTGGACCACCTCGACGTGGACGTCGTCGGATGCGGGAGCGCGGGCGCTCATTTCAGGGACCCCATCAGGTAGACGAAGGTGAAGACGCCGATCCAGATCACGTCGAGGAAGTGCCAGAACATGCTCAGGCACATCAGCCGGCGGCGGTTGGCCTGGATCAGGCCGCGCTGGTGCACCTGCACCATCAGGGTCACGAGCCAGATCAACCCGAAGGTGACGTGCAGGCCGTGCGTGCCCACCAGGGTGAAGAACGAGGACAGGAAGGCGCTGCGCTGGGGCGTCGCGCCCTCGTGGATCAGGTGGGCGAACTCGTAGAGCTCGAGGCAGATGAACGCGAGGCCGAAGGCCCCGGTGATCGCCAGCCAGCGCTGCGTCATCCGCTGGTCGCCCTTCTCCATCTCCAGCATGGCGAAGCCATAGGTGATGGAGGAGAACAGGAGCATGGCGGTGTTCACCGCCACGAGCTTGAGGTCGAACAGGTCCGCCCCGGACGGGCCCGCCGCGTAGTTCCGTCCGAGCACGCCGTACGTCGCGAACAGGATCGCGAAGATCAGGCAGTCGCTCATCAGGTAGAGCCAGAACCCGAGCATGGTCCCGCCCTCGGCGTGGCCATGCTCGTCGTCGGCGACGTAGAAGTGCAGTTCGGCGTCGCTCGCCGTGACCGACTGTGACTGTGCCATGGCGGGTTTCCTCAGGCGCCTGCGGGGGTGGCGGCCGGGGCGAGGGCGAGCGCGCGGGTGCGCTCATCCTCTGTTTGCGCGACCTCGTCGGCGGGGATGTAGTAGTCGCGGTCGTAGTTGAAGGTGTGGATGATGGTCGCCGCGATCACGCCCGCGAAGGAGATCACCGCGAGCCACCAGACGTGCCAGATCATGGCGACGCCGAAGACCGTGGCGATGGCCGGGATGATGATCCCCGCGCCGGTGTTCTTCGGCATGTGGATGGCCTTGTAGCCCTCCAGCGGACGCTTGTAGCCGCGGCTCTTCATGTCCCACCAAGCGTCGCCGTCATGCACCATGGGCGTGAAGGCGAAGTTGTAGGCCGGGGGCGGCGAGGAGGTCGCCCATTCGAGGGTGCGGCCACCCCAGGGATCGCCGGTGAGGTCGGCGAGCTGCTCGCGCCGCAGGACGCTGACCGCGATCTGGATGATCATCGCGGCGATGCCGGCGGCGATCAGGACGGCGCCGAAGGCCGCGATCACGAACAGGGGCTGGAGCGAGGTGTCGGCGAAGGAGCTCAGGCGCCGGGTCACGCCCATCAGGCCGAGGATGTAGAGCGGCATGAAGGCGACCCAGAAGCCGACCACCCAGCACCAGAACGAGACCTTGCCCCAGAACGGGTCGAGCCGGAAGCCGAAGGCCTTCGGCCACCAGTAGTAGATGCCGGCGAACAGACCGAACAGCACGCCGCCGATGATCACGTTGTGGAAGTGCGCCACCAGGAACAGCGAGTTGTGCAGCACGAAGTCCGCCGGGGGCACGGCCAGCAGCACGCCGGTCATGCCGCCGATGACGAAGGTCAGCATGAAGGCGACCGTCCACATCATCGGCAGCTCGAAGCGGATGCGGCCGCGATACATCGTGAACAGCCAGTTGAAGATCTTCGCGCCCGTCGGGATCGAGATGATCATCGTGGTGATGCCGAAGAACGAGTTGACGCTCGCCCCCGACCCCATGGTGAAGAAGTGGTGCAGCCAGACCAGGTAGGACAGGATGGTGATGACGACCGTGGCGTAGACCATCGAGGCGTAGCCGAACAGGCGCTTGCCGCAGTAGGTCGAGACCACCTCGGAGAAGATGCCGAAGGCCGGCAGCACCAGGATGTAGACCTCGGGGTGGCCCCAGATCCAGATCAGGTTCACGTACATCATCGGGTTGCCGCCGAGATCGTTCGTGAAGAAGTTGGTGCCGACGTAGCGGTCGAGGGTGAGCAGCGCCAGGACGGCGCCGAGCACCGGGAAGGAGGCGACGATCAGGACATTGGTGCAGAGCGAGGTCCAGGTGAAGACCGGCATCTTCATCATCGACATGCCGGGAGCCCGCATCTTGACGATGGTGGCGATCAGGTTGACGCCCGACAACGTTGTGCCGACGCCGGCGATCTGCAGCGCCCAGATGTAGTAGTCGACGCCGACGCTCGGTGAGTACGCGATGTTCGACAGCGGCGGGTAGGCCAGCCAGCCGGTCGCCGCGAACTCGCCGACGAACAGCGACATCATGATCAGGATGGCGCCGCTGGCGGTCATCCAGAAGCTGAAGTTGTTGAGGAACGGGAAGGCGACGTCGCGGGCGCCGATCTGCAGCGGCACCACGAAGTTCATCAGCCCGGTGACCAGCGGCATCGCCACGAAGAAGATCATGATCACGCCGTGGGCGGTGAAGATCTGATCGTAGTGGTGCGGCGGCAGGTAGCCCTCAGCGCCGCCATGGGCGATCGCCTGCTGGGCGCGCATCATCAGCGCGTCGGCGAAGCCGCGCAGCAGCATGACGAGGCCGAGGATCATGTACATGATCCCGATCTTCTTGTGGTCGACGCTGGTCAGCCAGTCGCGCCAGAGCGGGCCCCACAGCTTGTAGCGGGTGAGCGCGCCGAGGATGACGAGGCCGCCGAGGGCCACGCCCAGGAAGGTCACCACCACGATCGGCTCGTGGAGGGGCAGGGATTCGAGGGTGAAGCGGCCGAACAGCAGCCGCCACCAGTGCGGGTAGGCTTCGATCGGATTGTGCTCGGAGTTCATGGGTCAGCCTGGATTACGGGACAGCCTGCGGGGTCCGGGCTCTCAGTTCAGACGGGGCGTCGCAGCGGTCGCCGGGGACTTGCCATCCGGGGACCTGGCGGCCGACGTGGTGCCGAGGCCGTAGGCGTCGGCGGGGGTGCAGAGCGCCGTCACGAAGGTGGCCTGCTGGGTCGCGCCGGTGCCGCGACGGACGGCCTTGTCGTAGGTGAGGCGCATGACGGTGTGGATGCCCTCGCGGCCGCCGCCGCCCCGGGCGTCGATCGCCGCCATGTCGTGCATGCACATCTTGGTGCGGTCGACGCACATGTTGAGGATCGCGTCGTAGAGGCCGTCGTCGACGGCGTTGTAGTAGCGCACCGGCTCCTTCTCGCTCGGCCGCTCGAGCTTCAGGTAGTCCGTGCGGGAGAGCGCGCCACCGTCCTTGCGGACCTTGTCGACCCAGGCGCTGAAACCGCCCTCGTCGACGCCCTTGAAGGTGAAGCGCATGTGCGAGAATCCGGCGCCGCTGTAGTTGGCGGAGAAGCCCTCGTAGTCGCCGGCGTGGTTGATCACGGCATTGAGCCGCGTCTGCATGCCCGGCATGGCGTAGATCTGGCCGGCCAGCGCCGGGATGAAGAGCGAGTTCATCACCGAGGAGGAGGTGATGCGGAACTCGATCGGCCGGTCGACCGGGGCCGCGACCTCGTTGAGCGAGGCGATGCCCTGCTCGGGGTAGAGGAAGAGCCATTTCCAGTCGAGGGCGACGACCTGGATCACCAGGGGCTTGCCCGAGACCATCGGGTCGCCGACACTCGACACGATCGGCTTCGAGGCGCTGATGCGGCTGACGGGCCGGTAGGGATCGAGCAGGTGGGTGCCAAGCCAGGTGAGCGCGCCGAGCGCCACGATGATCAGGAGCGGCGCCGACCAGATCACCACCTCGAGCCCGGTCGAGTGGTGGAAGTTCGGGTCGTAGACGGCCTTCTTGTTGCCCTCGCGGTAGTGCCACGCGAAGGCGACGGTCAGCGCCATCACCGGCACGATGATGAGGAGCATCAAGACCGTGGAGGCGATCAGCAGGTTACGCTGCTGGAGCGCCACGTCGCCGGAGGGCGACAGCAGCACGGCGTTGCATCCTCCGGCGAGGAGGAGGAGCGGGAGGAGGAGGAGGCGTAAATGTCTCACGGGCAGCCCGGACGATCAGCTTGCGGCTCCTGTCCTGTACGCCGGCTGGGCAGCCTGCGGCATTGGACGTTTTGTCCAGGCCCCCTCGGGGGCGGTTCTCCTCTAAGGAAGGGGCCTTCGTAAGAGTGACGAAGCAGGATTCCGATATGGCCACGATCACGGCGGACGACGCCGCCGCCAACTCCTCCAAGCCGGAACGGGATGCCCGCCTGGCCTCGTCGGAGCCCGGCCACGTCGCGCCGGGCGAGATCGCCCTCGGCGTCATCATCGGCCGCACGTCGGAGTTCTTCGACTTCTTCGTGTTCGGCCTCGCCTGCGTGCTGGTCTTCCCGCGCCACGTCTTCCCGTGGGTCGAGCCGGTGACGGGCACGCTGTACGCGTTCGGGCTGTTCGCCCTCGCCTTCGTGGCGCGGCCGGTCGGCTCGGTGGTGTTCATGGCGGTCGACCGGCGCTACGGCCGGGCCACCAAGCTCACCATCGCGCTGTTCCTGCTCGGCACCTCGACCTGCCTCATCGCCTTCCTGCCGGGCTACGAGACCATCGGCATCTGGTCGGCGGTGCTGCTCGCCCTGTGCCGGATCGGCCAGGGCCTGGCGCTGGGCGGCGCCTGGGACGGGCTCGCCTCGCTCCTGGCCCTCAACGCGCCGAAGAGCCGCCGCGGCTGGTACGCGATGCTGCCGCAGCTCGGCGCCCCGGTCGGCTTCATGCTGGCGAGCGCGCTGTTCGCGTTCTTCGAGCTCCAGCTCTCGGACGCCGACTTCATGGGCTTCGGCTGGCGCTACCCGTTCTTCGTCGCCTTCACGATCAACGTCGTGGCGCTGTTCGCGCGCCTGCGCCTCGTCGCCACGGAGGAGTTCCGCCGCCTGCTCGAGGCCGACGAGCTCGAGCCGGAGCCGGTTCTCGACACCCTGCGCACCAGCGGCCGGGACATCCTGGTCGGCGCCTTCGTGCCGCTCGCCTGCTACGCCCTGTTCCACCTCGTCACGGTGTTCCCGGTGAGCTGGATCAGCCTGTTCACCGGCCGCTCGGTCGGCGAGTTCCTGATGGTGCAGCTCGCCGGCGCCGCCATCGCGGCGATCACGATCGTGATGTCGGGCCTGATCGCCGATCAGATCGGGCGCCGCTCCACCATCGCGCTCGCCGCCGCGCTGATCGGCCTGTTCGCCCTCGGCAGCATCGGCGCCCCGCTGCTCTTCGGCGACAGCATGGCCGGGCAGACGATCTTCGTGGTGATCGGCTTCGCGCTGCTGGGCCTCGCCTACGGCCAGAGCTCCGGCGCCATCGCGGAGAATTTCGGCACCAAATACCGCTACACCGGCTCGGCGTTGACCTCCGACCTCGCCTGGCTGGTCGGCGCCGGCTTCGCCCCCCTGGTGGCGCTCTACGCCTCGAGCCGCCTCGGGCTGCCCTGGGTCGGCGTCTACCTCCTGTCGGGCGCGGTCTGCACGCTGGGGGCGCTGGCGCTCAACCGGCGGCTGGGGGTGTCGGCCTAGCACACCGCCTCTCCCTCTCCCCGCAGGCGGGGAGAGGGGAAAACCGGGACCCATTCCTGTCCGGATTCTCTCCTCCGGCAGCCCTGCCGCTAGGGAAATCTCTCAGGCCTCCCCCACCCTGAACCGGGCCGCGTGGCTGCCGACCTCCTCCAGGACGCCCGGCGTCGCCCCCGCCTCGGCGAGGGCCGCCCGCGCCTCCTCCGGGCTCACCGTGCCGGGGAGCGCCAGGAGCTGGCTCAGGCCCCCGCCGGTGCCGGCGCTTGCCACCACCTCGCCGCCGAGGTCGGCCACCGCCTCCGCCGCCTCGTCACGCCAGCGCTCGAAATGGGCGGCGTAGAGCACCCAGTCGCGCTGGGCCGCGCTCGGGTCGTCGAGGGGCCGGCTGATGCAGAAGACCGGGGTGCCGGCCGGGTGGCCGGGCCGCTCGATGAAGGGCATCCGGGCGATCACCTTCGGGCGGCCCGGGCCGGCGAGCAGGCGCCACCAGGCCCCCGCCGTCACCCCCTGGTCGAGCCGGAAGATCCCGAGATCGCCCCGCGAGGCCGCGACGGCGGCGATCACCGCGGCGGCGCTCGGGTGCGGCCGGTAGGGCACCGTGAAGCCGAAATGGAAGCGGGCGGAATCGCGCATCGGCGCGTCGCCGCCCGAGACGTCGGCATGGACCGCGAACGGCGCCTGCACGAAGGTGAAGGTCGCGATGATGACGCGCCAGATCCCCTCCACCGTGTCGAGCGGCAGGAGGCCGCCGTGGCGCTCGGCGATCACCCGCATCATCGCGGCCTCGCGGCCGGGCCGGAAGGCGGAGCCAGAGGCCGAGGTCTTCTTCACGGCAATCAGCCGGTCGATGATCCGGCCGCGCTCCATCAGCAGGTCGTGCATCGCGGCGTCGATGCGGTCGATGTCGGCCCGGAGGGCGGCGAGGTCGGCGGGCGGGGACGACGTCATGGCTTCGCGTGAACCGGCGGCGGGAGACTCCGTCTTACGATCCGCCGCGCCCGGGGGCCAGGGGCGCCGGCGCGGGCTCTCCCCGGAGATCGTCCTTCCGTCGATTGACGGCGCGACAGCGAAGCCCTACCTCTTTCGTCCGACGAAGCGGAATTTTTGGCCGCTTTAACGGCCGGTCCGGTTTGGAGAACGAACGACCTCCGGTTTTCCCCGCCACAGCCTCGTCTCTTCGCCCGCCCCGGCGACAGCCCCGTGAGAAGCATGGCCACACCTCTCCTGAAGTCCGGGATCGAGGCCGCCTCCCAGGCGGTCGAGCCGACGAGCCCCGTCGCCCGCTTCGCGGCCGACGAGCCGCTGGCGATGGATGCGGGGGTGGACCTGGCACCCTGGCAGATCGCCTACCAGACCGCCGGCACGCTCAATGCCGCGCGCAGCAACGCGGTGCTGGTCTGCCACGCGCTCACCGGCGACCAGCACGTCGCCAACACCCACCCGGTGACCGGCAAGCCGGGCTGGTGGGAACGCTTGGTCGGGCCCGGCAAGCCGGTCGACACCGACCGCTACTTCGTGATCTGCGCCAACGTGGTCGGCTCCTGCATGGGCACGACGGGACCGGCCTCGATCAACCCGGCGACCGGACGGGCCTACGGCCTCGACTTCCCGCTCGTCACCGTCCGCGACATGGTGCGCGGCCAGGCGATGCTGCTCGACCGGCTCGGCATCAAGGACCTCTTCCTCTGCATCGGCGGCTCGATGGGCGGCATGCAGGTGCTGCAATGGGCGGCGAGCTACCCCGAGCGGGTCTTCGCCGCGATGCCGATCGCGACGGGCGCGCGCCACTCGGCCCAGAACATCGCCTTCCACGAGGTCGGACGGCAGGCGATCCTGGCCGACCCGAACTGGCACGGCGGGCGCTACCTCGACGTCGGCACGCGCCCGGCCAAGGGCCTCGGCGTCGCCCGGATGGGCGCCCACATCACCTACCTGTCGGAGCCGGCGCTCCACCGCAAGTTCGGCCGCCGCCTGCAGGACCGGGACGCCCCGACCTTCTCGTTCGACGCCGACTTCCAGATCGAGAGCTACCTGCGCCACCAGGGCATCACCTTCGTCGAGCGCTTCGACGCCAACGCCTACCTGTATCTCACCCGGGCGATGGACTACTTCGATCTCGCGGCCGACCACGGCGGCGTGCTGGCCAATGCCTTCCGGGGCACCAGGACCCGATTCTGCATCATGTCCTTCACCTCCGACTGGCTGTTCCCGACCGCCGATTCGCGGGCGATCGTCCACGCGCTCAACGCCGCGGCGGCCCCGGTCGCCTTCGTCGAGGTGGAGAGCGACAAGGGCCACGACGCCTTCCTGCTCGACGAGCCCGCGATGATCTCGGCGGCCAGGGGCTTCATCGCGGCCGCAGGCCGGGAGCGCGGCCTGTGAGCGCCGTCAGCGCCTCCCTCGCCCCCGCGGGCCTGCCGCAGGACGCCACCGGCTCGTCGCGGGTCGACCACCTCGTGGTGCTCGGCCTCGTCGAGCCCGGCTCCCGGGTGCTCGACGTCGGCTGCGGCGACGGCTCGCTGCTCGCGCTCCTGCGCGACCGGCGCGGCGTCGACGGCCGCGGCATCGAGCTGTCGCGCCAGGGCGTCAATGCCTGCCTGGCGCTCGGCCTGCCGGTGATCCAGGGCGACGCCGACACGGATCTGGCGGCCTACCCGGACGACGCCTTCGACTACGTGATCCTGTCGCAGACGATCCAGGCGACGCGCCAGCCGAAGGTGGTGCTGGAGCACCTCCTGCGGATCGGCCGCCGGGCGATCGTGTCGTTCCCGAATTTCGGCCACTGGCGGGTGCGCAGCGAGCTGCTGCTGCGCGGCCGGATGCCGGTGACCGACATCCTGCCCGATCCCTGGTACGAGACCCCGAACATCCACCACTGCACCATCCGCGACTTCGTCGGCCTGTGCCGCGTGGTCGGCGCCCGGATCGAGCGCGCCTCGGCCCTCGACGCGTCGGGCCACCCGATGCGCTTCGCCCTGCCGTGGTGGGTGTGGAACCTCGTCGGCACGCAGGGGGTGTTCCTGCTGCGGCGGGGGTGAGCGGCCTCGCCCGCCTCCCGGGACACGGGCGGCGGCTCCCTATCCGTCGGCGATGATCTTCTCCCGCGCCGCCGAGACGAGGAACGCGGAGCGCGTCACCCCGCGCTCGCGGGCGGCCTGGTCGATCATCGCGAGGGCACCCGCGTCGAGCGAGAGATTCACCCGCACCGAGCGTCCCTCGTCCAGGACGAGCGGGATGGTCGCAACCAGGGTGGCCTCGGCCATCGCCCGGCCTCGTCCGGGTCTGCCAGGAGGGCGTCAGCCGTGCGCGGCGCTGGCGGCGCCGCTCCGGCGGCCAGTCGATCGCCGATCCACTCGCGCAACGCCTCGCCAGCATTGCCGATGGCCTCATCGATCGTCCCGCCCATGGCGGTGCAGCCAGGGCAGTCCGGGAAGGCGACGCCGTAGCCGCCGGGCTCGCCGTCGATCAGGGCAATGTAGCGGGGCATGTCATCCTAGGAGGCGTGCGACGACCGCCCGAGCATCCGTCTCGACCTTGGGCATCACCGCACTCCGTGTGTCATTTATTTATATATCGACTCCAGGCGTGCGAAAGCTCCACGCACACGAAAGCCGCTGCATCCCGACTTGCCCTAACGGCATCAAGATCCTGCGGTGGCGGATACGGTGCACGGCGGTGGAACGGGAGCAAGGCATGCGCTTTGGTCTGGCCCGGCCAGCGGCCGCAAGCCGTGTCGAGAAGGAGTGCGTGCATGGCGAATCATCCTGGCGACCGAGACGCCCCGGTACCCGGCGGCAGGGTCTCGCCCGAGACGGGTGCGGCCGGGACGGCGCAGCGGGAGCTGCTGACCCCCGAGGAGCAGCGCGAACTGGCCGAACGCCTCGCCCGTCCCGACGGTCCGCGCGACGATGCGGGGCGGGCCCCCGATCCCGGCGACCTGCCGGGTGAGGCGGACGACGTGCGGGCGGCCTTCGGCACCGCCGGCGACGACGCAGGCCGCGGTGGCCCCCAGGGCTATGGCGGCATGGGCGGGGACGGGACCACGCAATCCGGGATCCTGTCCGCGCCGGGCGGCAGCGAGGCGGCGCCGACGCGGATCGACGACGTCCCGGCCTCCGAGCGCGGCAACCCGGACGAGCTCGCCGGCCGCACCGATGACCGCCGCAATCCGCCCCGGCGCGAGGATACAGGTCCGGGCGGCCAGACGGTGTTCTCGAACGCGGCCCGCGAGGGTCGTGAGGCGCCTCGGGATCCGCTCGCCTCCCCGGGGGACCGGGCCGGCGCGAAGCGGGGCTGAGGACCGGCCCGAACCCCGAGGGCTCCCCGTGATGCCGGGCGGGAGCGGCGCTACGCCGGTCCCCCCGCCGCGCGCCCGCTGATCCCCGCCCGCTTCAACGTCCCGGCCAGCAGCTCGACCTGCGCCGCGATGCGCCCGAACGCCTCCGATTCCGCCCCCTCGGGCTTCGGCGGCAGCGCCTCGCCGCCCGCGGTGCGGGCGAGGGCCTGGCCGAGCCAGTCCCGCCAGGCCCGCCACGCGGCGGCGTCGGGGCCGGCCAGTTCGGGCTCGTGGCGCAGCATGGCGAGGCGGCCGGCCATGCGCCGCAGGGTGGCGTCGGCCACCATCGCGGCCTCGATGCGGGAGCGGCCGCGGCGGCGCGGCTCCTGAAGGGCGCGGGACAGGGCCGCCTCGAGGTTGTTGCTGGCGAGCCCCGCCGCCCGGGCCGCGGCCTCGGCGGCCGAGGCCGGCCCCTCGCCCAGGCGCTCGGCCAGCACGGCCTCGGCGTAGCGGGCATGGGTCTGGAGCGCGGTGCGCAGGGCGTCGCGGACGCGGCCGGGCTCCCAGAGCGGCCACAGCAGCAGGCCGGCCAGCACCGCCACCGCCCCGCCCAGCACCGTGAACAGGGCCCGCATCCCGACGATCTCCCAGGAGGAGTGGCCGGGCTCGACCAGTTCCACCAGCACGACCACGAGAGGCGTCAGGCAGGCGATGAAGGTGCCGTAGCTGACGCCGCGGGCGGCGAAGCCGATGACGCTGAGCGGCACCATCATGGCGGCGAGGATCGGCGGCGAGGTGGCGTAGAAGGCGAGCACCGCCCCGATCACCCCGCCCAGCACCGTGCCGCCGATGCGCTCCAGCGCCCGCTGCCAGGTGGCGGCGTAGAAGGGCTGCATCGTCAGCACCACCGTGATGGTGAGCCAGTGGGTGAACGGGCCGGGCCACCAGAAGGTGACGGCGAGCGCCGGCAGGGCCACCACGGTCGCCCGCACGGCATGGCGGAGATTGGCCGAGGACCAGGTCAGGTTGGCCCGCAGGGGCTGGAGCACGGTCTCGCGGAAGGGCGGGGCCGGCGCGCCGGCGAGCCCGCCGCCGCCGGCGAGATCCTCCGGCCCCGACAGCTTGGCGCCGATCCGCACCCGGTCGAGGATGCGCTCGGCCATCCGGCGCAGGGCCGGGTCGGCCCCGGGAGCCGGCATCGCCCGCGCCAGCGCCCGCTCGACGCGCCCGAGATCGATCGGCCGGTCGCGGCGGATCGCGCGGGCTAAGATCTTCAGGAGCGGCGGCAGCAGGCGCAGCAGCCGGGCAGCCTGCGCCCGCTGCGCCGGCGTCGCCCGCTCGAGGTGGTCCGACAGCGCGATCATCACCCCGAAGAGCTGCTCGGCCGCCTCCAGGCGGATCAGGGCCCGGGCGTTGCGCTCCGAGAGCCGCGCACGGCTGCGGGCGAGGTCGAGCACCAGGGTGCGGGCGACCTCGATGGCGTCGCGCACCGCCCGGCGGTGGCCGCGGGCATGGGCCTCCCAGACGGCCAAGTCGGCGCCGTGCGGATCGGCCGAGAGCCGGCGCAGGTCGCGGGCGAGGCGCGACAGGCCGCGCCAGACGCCGCCGATCGCCGCGTGGGCGGGCCGGTAGGGGTGGAGCCGCCAGACCACCAGGGCCAGGAAGGCGGCCCAGAACCCGCCGGCCCAGAACATCACCGTGACCACCGCGCCCTGCTCCACCGTCAGGGCCCGGTCGAGGGCGAGGCAGAGCACCACCACCAGCACGTTGCCGACGGTCTGGGCCGGCACGCCCCAGACCCGCGCGAAGGTGCAGCAGAAGATGACCGCGAGGGCCACCGGCAGCACCAGGGCCGGGCCATAGCCCTCCATCACCCCGAAGGCGCCCCAGACGAGGCCGCCGAGCCCGGTGAAGGCGAGGAGCGCGGTGAGGCGCGGCCGGATCGGCCCGCCGATGTCGCAGAAGCAGGTGAGGTTGGCGGCGAGCGCCATGGTGAGGAGCGGCGGCCAGGCGAGCCACGCATCGAGCAGGATGATGGCCGCGAAGGCGACCGCCGCCCGCAAACCCTCCACCACGCTGATGCCGGCGAGGTCCGGCGCCACCGGCAGCCGGGCGAGGTCGGGGCCGGGCTCGCGCAGGGTCCCGCGGCGGATGGAGTGCTTCATCGGGCTGGAGGAATCACGGGGCGCTCACGCGTCGGGGCGGCGTCGGGCGCCGCGGCTGACTCTTGGGCTGACCTATGGCAAGCCGCGTGCCCGCACGCCCGTTATAGGACGCGGGGCTGCCCCGTGAACTGCTCAAGGAGGCGGGCGCGCCGGATAGACGGGCCGGCAATCGACCGGCGTCGCGGCCCGGCGGCAGAGATAGACCTCCTCCTCCGGGTGGGCCTCGATCCGGAAGCCGGCGGCCCGCAGCATCGCCTCGGTGCAGGCGCGGTTGGGCGCCCACCAGTTGGTCGGGTCGCCGGCATAGCAGCGCTCGATGAAGTGCATCTTCGGGTAGCCCGGATCGTCGAAGTGGGCGGCGTCGAAGAAGTCGTAGTCGGCGGCGACCGGCGCCACCGTGGTCGCGCCCCGCTGCATCGACTGGAACACCAGGAGGTCGCCGGCGACGTGGGTATGGATCAGGTCGAGGGCCAGGAGCGGGTGGCGCAGGTGGTAGAGCACGCCCATGAACAGCACCACGTCAAAGCGCTCCCCCAGCGCCCCGACGTCGTAGACCGAGAGGTTGCGGAACTCGATCTCCGCGCCGAGCGCCTCGGCGACGAAGCGGCCTTGCGCGAGGTAGCGCTCGTCCTCGTCGATCCCCAGCACCCGGGCGGCGCCGCGCCGCTTCATCTCGACCGCGTAGAAGCCGGCGTTGCAGCCGATGTCGAGCACCGTCTTGCCGGTGAGGTCCGCCGGCACCGCGTCCGCGAAGTGCCGCCACTTCACCGACGGGTAGTCGCCGAGGAAATGGTCGGGCGCCGTGAACAGGCCGGGGGCGATCTCGATGTTGTGGAACCAGGGGCCGAGGGCCTCGGCTTGGGCGCGCAAGCTCTCGTCTGTCATGCCATGTCCTTCGGGATGTCCTTCAGGAACGCCCGCTCGTTCAGGCTCTCGACCTTGGCGCCCCAGGCGCCCAGCACCAGCACGCTCACCGAGGCCGGGCCGATCTCGAAGCGCTGCATCGCGTCCGCGCCGAGGCCGAGGGCGTGGGCGATCACGAGCTTGATGATGTCGGCGTGGCTGACGAGGGCAAGGCGGGCCTCGCCGTGGCGCTCGCGCAGCGCCTCGAGGCCGCGCAGCACCCGGCCTTGCGCCTCGATCGCCGTCTCGCCCCCCGGCGGCCGCGTGACGTGGCGGGCCTGGTTCCAGCCCGTCCAGACGGGATCGCCGTGCAGCGCGTCGAAGCTCCGCCCGGACCACTCGCCGAAATCGATCTCGGTTAGGGCCGGCAGGGTCTCGACCGCCAGGCCGACCCGGGCCGCGACCGGGGCGGCGGTCTCCTGCGCCCGCTCGAGCGGCGAGACGTAGACCGCCGCCAGCCCCTCGCCGGCGAGGCGCTCCGCCAGGGCGTCGGCCTGCGCCCGTCCCTCGGGCCCGAGCACCACCCCGGGCATCCGTCCGCACAGGGTGCGGCCGAGCCGGTCATGCGCGCCGTGCCGCACCAGGAAGAAGGTCGTGGTCATGCTCCCCCGCGTCCCGCGTCGCCCGAACGCCAGATAGGCCCGGGCGCGGGGGCGGCCATGGGTGCGGCGGATACTGGAGGGCAGTTTTTTCGGCGGTGGTCTGCCGGTCGCCGGGCGATCGTGACCCGGCCGGTCGCGGATCTCCCTCCGCGTCGCCTCCGCCCGGGAGAGGGATGGGAGGTGGATGGCGGTCCTCCTCGCCCTGGCGCCCTGGACCGGCTGCGCTACCTTCGCGGGCGTGCCGAAGCCCGGCCCCGGACCGGGCGTCTCCGTCCGGAGGATCCACCCCATGCGCCCGACCCTGCTCCTTGCCCTCGCGGCGGCGTCGACCTGCGGCCAGGCCGCCGCGCAGGGCATCCGCAACGCCCCGCCGCCGCGGGCGCTGGAGACGGCGGCCTACGTGTTCGCCGCGGCCAATGTCTGCGGCTACCGCATCGGCACGGCGCCGTTCGAGGCGCTGCTCGGGCGCTACCAGGTGACGATCGAGGACGTGCGCCCGCCCCGCGGCCCGTTCGGCGCCAAGGTGCAGACGATCTTCACCCTGATGTCGAACCAGATGATGCAGAACCGGGACTTCGCCTGCCGGGCGGTCGCCGGCGAGTACGGCCCCGAGGGCAGCGTCGCCCCGGGCATCCTCCTGCC
>NZ_LABY01000519.1 GCF_001043975.1 Methylobacterium variabile | reverse complement strand
AGTCCAATCGCGGGCAGGTCGAGGAGATCCAGCAGCTCGTCGCCTACCGTCAGTCGATCGGCTGCGAGGGCGGGCGCTTCCTGTTCTTCGACATGCGGCCGCCGCAATGCGCCCAGGTCGAGCAGCGCATCCGCGCCCTCAATGCCGGCTACGGCTCCGGCGCCCGGGAGGTCTCGAACGCCCGCCGGGAGCAGCTCATCGCCGCCGTGAAGGAGGCCTGCACCGGCCTGCCGAGCGCCGCCGCCCTCCAGTCGAAACCCGCCGACGGCTTCGGCCGCGGCGGCTCGCAGGTGATCTGCGTGCGGATGTGCGACGGCGCCTACTTCCCGATGCCGAACCTGCCCGACGGGCGGGAGGGTGCCGACGAGATGTGCCGGGCCCTCTGCCCCGGCACCGAGGCCGCCGCCTACTCGATGCCGCCGACCGACAACGGCCTGAACCAGGCCGCCGCGGTCCAGACCAGGCGCGCCTACTCGGCCCTGCCGAACGCCTTCAAGTTCCAGAAAGCCTTCGTGCCGAACTGCTCGTGCAAGGGCACGCAGACCTGGGCGCAGGCCCTCGTGAAGGCCGAGAGCATGCTGGTGCGCCACAAGGGCGACATC
>NZ_LABY01000518.1 GCF_001043975.1 Methylobacterium variabile | reverse complement strand
GCCGAGCGGCGCTCGGGTCTCGAACATCCGGCCCTGTACGAGCTGCCAGGCGCGGTAGCGATGCACGAGCGCGCTCGCCAGCACCACGGTGCAGAGCAGCACGGCGCCGAGCAGCGTGAGCCAGGAGCGGGCGAAGACCGCCCAGGCCGCCGCCAGGACGCCGATCCCGACCGCGGCGAGGAACAGGATGAACGCCTGCCGGCGCGCCTCCCGCGCCAGGTCGCGGACATCGGTCCCCTCCAGCGCGAAGGTTCGGCCGATCTCGGGGAGGTTGAAGGTCGCCCCGCAGCTCGCGTCGTCGCATTTCCGGAGGTTCGGCGCACTGGGATCCAGCAGCAGGTGGCCGCGCCGGCATACCGGGCAGGCGGCATGGGCGCCGCCGAGCACGGTCCCGGTCATCGCCGCGAAGGCGCGGTGCTCCGGCCCGACCCGGCGCGCGATCCGCGCCGAGAGAAACGATCCGATCCCCATCGATCCAGTCCATCAAGGGTGTGTCTTGAATGGAGCTTGTGGATCAATCTGGGTCGTAACGGCAAGACAAATATCAATAAAAAATATCGGGGCTTCGACATGGACCGCTCGCGCATTCAATATCTTGTCCGATTGGCTGTTGTGCTTCTCGGCATGGCCGTTTTGTTGCCTGCCTGCGTCAGCACCGGCAGCAGCACGTCGGGCCATGTCGACGCCAAGCTGCGC
>NZ_LABY01000517.1 GCF_001043975.1 Methylobacterium variabile | reverse complement strand
CGGCCCGGGCCGGCGACCGGATCCGGGCGGCTGCCCGCGACCTGTTCTACAGCCGCGGCATCCGGGGCGTCGGCGTCGACGAGATCGTGGCCCGGGCCGGGGTGACGAAGCCGAGCCTCTACCGCGGCTACGCCTCGAAGGACGCGCTCGTCGTCGCCTGCCTGGCCGATTACGACGCCACCCTGCGCGGCCGCCTCGACGAGGCGCTCGCCGCCCATCCGGGCGACCCGCGGGCGGGCCTCGTCGCCTTCCTCGCCGGGGTCGCCGGGCGCAGCGCCCGGCCGGGCTTCCGCGGCTGCGGCCTCACCAACGCCCTCGTCGAGTATCCGGAGGAGGACCATCCCGCCCGGGCCGCGGTGCTCGACAGCAAGCGCACCCTCCACGCCCGTCTGTCGGAGATCGCCGGAACGATCGGCGCGCGGGCGCCCGACCGCCTCGCCGATGCCCTGCTGCTGCTGCTTGAGGGCGCCTTCGCCTGCGGGCAGATCTTCGGCGCCGAGGGGCCGAACCGCTCGCTGGCCGCCGCCGCCGAGGCCCTGATCGAGGCGAGCCTCCCGAAGGCTCGTGACGGCTCGGCCCCAGCGTCGAACAGGCTCGATTCCGCGCCATAGAATTCCGGCAATAAACCGGGGGGCAGCGGGGACGTGGTCTTGATTTCGTCGCCTTGATGGGTCGATACGCGAGAGTTGACGCCGATCGCGGCCTGCGGCCGCGACCCCCGTGGAGTTGAGCGTATGACCCTCGTACGACGTTTCCAGGTTGCGCCGGCGCTGGTCCGCCTGATCCGCAAGGAGCGCGGCTCCTCCCGCATCACCGAAGGATACTTCCCGCCCCAGGCCGGCCGGACGTCGTTCGTGCGCGTGGACGGCGGGCAGTGCCACCTCGTGCTCGTGACCTCCGACGGCGGCTCGTCGAGCGAGGAGCGCACCGAGGTGCCGCGCGCCCACGGCGACGCGCTCCTCGACGTCTGCGCCGGCCGCGCCGCCTACGACCGCACCCAGGTCGCCCTCGGCAACGGCCGCGACGCCCTGATCGACCGCTACGTCGCCCCGGGATCGGTCGACGTGGTCACCGTGGTGTTCGAGAATCCCGACGAGGCGAACGGCTTCGCCCCGCCGCCGTGGTTCGGCCCCGAGGTCAGCGCCGACCAGGCCTACGAGGGCCGCAGCATTGCCCTCCAGGGCGTGCCGCAGCCCGGCGAGATCGGACTGTCCAACGCCGCCCTCGACGCCGTGCTCGACCTGATCGAGCCGCGCTACGGCTTCGGCCGCTACGCCGCACCGAGCCGCAACGGCGAGGAGACCGGCGTGGTCAACGCCCTGCGCCGCCTCGCCACTGCGCCGACTCCCGAGCCGGCGCCGCCCCCGCCGCCGG
>NZ_LABY01000516.1 GCF_001043975.1 Methylobacterium variabile | reverse complement strand
CCGGCACGATCGCCCGGGCGAGGCCGTCCTGGGCCATCACGGCGATGCGGCGGGCCTCGGCCTTGCTCAGGCGGGCGTCGGTGGCGACCACCGCCAGGGTGGTGTTGGCGCCCGGCATCGTCTTCGACGGCCAGGCGAAGGCCTCGGGCGGGATCGGGGCGGCGGGGCCCAGGCCCCCGAACTCGTCCCCGACCTCGAACGGCGCGGCCCAGAAATGCGGCCCGTCCCCGACCGTGACCCGCCCGAGGGCGTTCACCGCCACCAGGGCGGCGACCCGGGCGCCGGTGCCCTCGACGGGGGCGGAGGCGCTGCCGAGGCCTCCTTTCAGGTTCGCGGTGCGCGCCCCGAGCCCGGCCCCGACCGAGCCCATCGCCACCGGCCCGGCGCTCGCCCCGTCGGCGGCGGCGTAGCCGAGGTCGCGGTAGGGGGGCGAGCGGCCCCAGCCCTTGTCGCCGCCGTTGAGGAGGTCGAACAGGATCGCCGCCGGCACGATCGGCACCCGGGCCGGGCCGACCGCGAAGCCGCGGCCGGCC
>NZ_LABY01000515.1 GCF_001043975.1 Methylobacterium variabile | reverse complement strand
CGGTCGAGGCGGTGGGCGACCCCGTCGACGGCGGCGAAGAGGTTGCCGAAGGCCTGGTAGCGCTTCAGCCGCGGCGCGCCGACGATCATCGGGCTCCAGCGGCTGGGCATCACCCGCGTGCCGATGTCGATCGCCCGGCCGATCGAGCCGGTCTCGGGTGCGGAATCGAAGGTGGAGCACACTTTGTAGTGCAGGATCGGCGCGCCGAGCCGGGCGAGATCACCGAAGAGCCCGGGCAGCTCGCGATCCATCCACTCGGGCGGGCGCCCGCGGGAGGAGCCGGCGAGCCCGACGGCTCGGGCGTGGGGGAAGCGCGCGCGCCAGCCGTCATCCGGGGGCTCGAGGAACAGCACCGTCGGCACGCCGGCGGCGGTCAGCGCCTCCATGGCGTCGGTCGAGCCGGTGAAGTCGTCGCCGTAGAAGGCGAGGAGCAGGTCGTCCGGCCGGACGTTCACCGCCAGAACTCCAGGGCGCCGCGCAGGGCCGGGCTGTCGCCGGCGGCCTCGGCCAGCGGGCGCCCGTCCCGGGCGGCGCTCCAGGCGGCGCGGAAGGCCTCGACGCCGGCCGCGACCCCGCCCGG
>NZ_LABY01000514.1 GCF_001043975.1 Methylobacterium variabile | reverse complement strand
CGCCATGTCTCCTGTATGACGCCGTCTCGCACCCGCGTTCTCACCACCCTCATCACGTCTATGGCTATCGTCATCTTTCGTTCCATCATCCCATATCTGCGTTGCGTGCACTGTTTCTTTTTTTTCTCAGCCCCGCCGAACCACGCCGATTTACACCTCTCTATTCGTCGCCAGCGTCAGATTTGTCTAAGAGACACCCCCCTCCCCTGGCGGCGCCCGCCGGGACTGGGGTAAAGGCGGTCCGGTCCCGCGTGCACGCACCAGGAGGTCATGTCATGGAGATCCACCGGAGCGGGTCCCGTCCGTCGCAGACGGGCTCCGCGGAGTACTTCACCGGCAGGGTGCGGATCGACCCGCTGCTCGGCCCGCCGGATCCGGCCCGGGTCGCCGGTGTTCTCGTCACGTTCGAGCCGGGGGCGCGGACGGCGTGGCACACCCATCCCCTCGGTCAGACCCTGATCGTGACCGCGGGCCTCGGCTGGGCCCAGGTCGAGGGCGGCCCGATCGAGGAGATCCGGCCCGGCGACGTGGTGTGGTTCCCGCCCGGCGAGAAGCACTGGCACGGAGCGACGGCGACGACCGGCATGAGCCACATCGCCATCCAGGAGAAGCAGAACGGCAGCGCCGTGACCTGGCTCGAGCCCGTGACCGACGCCCAGTACGGCGCCCGCTGAGGGAACGAATTCTATGCCGCACGTCGTCGTCAAACTCTACGCCGGCCGCAGCGAGGCGC
>NZ_LABY01000513.1 GCF_001043975.1 Methylobacterium variabile | reverse complement strand
AGGAACAGCGAGCCCTGCACGCTCCCGGCCGGCACGAGGTCGAGCAGCAGGATCCCCGTCTTCTTGTAGCGAAACCCCGGCCGGTAGATCTGCCGCACGCCCCACAGAGCCGCCCGGATCAGCCGGGCCGTGTCGGCCGTCGCGATCGTCAGCCGCACGTGCCGCGTCGCGTGGTACTGCGCGTCCTCCGGCTTGTGCCGGTTGGTCGCCAGCATCACCGCGATCGCCGCAGCCGCCAGCCCCTGCCGGCGCAGCTTCTCGGCCGACCGCGACACGTAGGTGCTCAGCGCCTCCGCCAGCTCCTCGAACCCCTCCACCGCCCGCCCGAAGCTGCGCGCCGAGCAGATGGTCTTGGCCTCCGGGCTGTCCCGCTCCAGGTCGAGACAAGGAATCCCCCGGAGCTCCAGCACCGTCCGCTGCAGCACCACGTTGAACCGCTGCCGGATCATCGCCGGGTCGGCCGCCCGGAGCTCGAGCGGCGTCGAGATCCCGAGGGCAGCGAGCCGCGGCGCCAGCCGGTGCCCGATCCCCCACACGTCCTCGAGCGCGAGCCTGGCCAGCGCGGCCGTCTGCGCCGCCTCGCCGTCGAG
>NZ_LABY01000512.1 GCF_001043975.1 Methylobacterium variabile | reverse complement strand
GCGACGGCGACGTCGCGCTGGAGCGTCGTCAGCATCACGGCGCGGGCCGAACGGTCCCGCTCGAGGAGCATGACCGCGAAGGCGAGCGCCTGCCCGCACAGGAGCCCAGCGAGCAGGATCAGGAAGAGCCGGCTCCGCAGGCTGCCCGGGAGGCGCGCCCTCATCCCTCGCATGCCGGCGCGCGCATCTGAAGCCCGCCGTCGGCCACGCTCAACCGCCGGCCGATCTTCCTGAGATAGCCGGACACCGGCTCTCGGATCTCGCGGTCGTCGTCGACGATCAGCACGTGGTCGATGTGCTCCACAGGCGCTCCCCCGGGCTCGACCTCCCGAGTAGAGCCGCGCCGGCGCTTCGGCGACCGGTTGTTTGTATCGCCGTGTAGCGACGGCGGAGCGGCGCCCTGCACGGTGATACACGATCGGTGGATCCGCACGCAGGCAGGAGGGGCTCGCGCACCCGGGAGATCGATTGCCGGCCGGGGGCGCTGCTCCGACCGTACACCCGGTCAGATGACCGGGTAGGGCCCGAGAAACAGGTCGCCCATCGCCCGCCGCCGCAGGTAGGTCAGGCGCCGGCGCCGCAGGTGCTCGGGGCGGTCGTGGATCAGGTGGCAGCGCTGGCACCA
>NZ_LABY01000511.1 GCF_001043975.1 Methylobacterium variabile | reverse complement strand
GTCCGGCCTGTGCTGGGCCCTGGTCCTGGCCCTGGCCGCGCAGGCGGGCCACGCCTACAACCTCGCGGTCGGGCTGACCTTCTGCGGGATCAACGCGGGTTCGATGATCCAGAGCACGGCCGACCGGCGGACGACGCTCGCCTTCGTCCTGCCGAACAGCGTCATCTTCATCCTGATCCTGCTGACCGGGGAGACGGGGCAGTCGCAGATCATCGGCGTCAACCTGCTGCTCCTGACCTCCCTCATGGTGCGCGCGTCCAGGCGGGCCGAGCGGGACTACGTCAGGGCGGCGCGACTGCGCCATGAGGCCGCCCATCTGGCCGACTCCCTGAGGCAGGCCAACATCGCGGCCACCCAGGCGATGCAGCAGCTCGAGCACGCCGCCAGCCACGATCCCCTCACCGGCCTCGTCAACCGCGCGGTCTACCAGACACGTCTGGCAGAGCTGATGGCACGGGCCGGCAGCGGCGATGGCGAGGTGTCGGTCCTGCTGATCGACCTCGATGGCTTCAAGGGCATCAACGACACCTACGGGCACGCCGCCGGCG
>NZ_LABY01000510.1 GCF_001043975.1 Methylobacterium variabile | reverse complement strand
GTCTCGTGGGCTCGGTGCTACCGGTGCCGGTGTAGCGGGCGGTCACACTGGAACGGCCGAGGTCGCCGTAGAGGCCCTCGATCTTGGCACTGAGGCGATCGGTGATCGCATACTCGATGCCGCCGCCGGCGACATAGCCGACTTGCATAGACGAGCGCGCGCCGGAATACGGAATCACGTTGATGCCGCCGGGGAAAAAGGGACCGGTGCCAGTGTCCGTGTAGGCCGTGCGCATTCTGACGTCGCCATAAGCGAGGCCGCCGGTGGCATAGACCATCAACCGCTCCGTCGGCAGGAAGCCGATCCGACCGCGCACCGTGCCGAGCGTCTCGATGCGTGTCCGCGACGTCAGGATGTCGGTGTCCGTGTGGCCGGGTGCCAAGTTCGTCAGCGCACCGGTTCCCGTGCGACGGCGGTCGAGGCCGGCATACTGGAAGTCCGCCTCCGCCCCGAGGACGATGCCCCCAACCTGATAATTGTAGCCGATCTGCCCGCCGCCGACGAAGCCGGTCTGCTCACGCGACTTCCGGAAGCCGTCGAGGACGCCGGGGTTGAGCCCGACGAAGCCCCGGCCTTCGGTGTATCGCGGCTGTTCCGAACCGGAGAAGGCCGCACCGGCATTCACGCCGGCGTAAATCCCGGTCCAGGTGAAGACCGG
>NZ_LABY01000051.1 GCF_001043975.1 Methylobacterium variabile | reverse complement strand
CGACCTCGTCGGGGAAGGCGTCGTCGCCCTCCTCCGCGCGCCGGGCTGATCGCGCCGGGGCCGCCCGCGCCGGCGCCTGGGCCGGCATCGGGGCCGGCGGGGGCGCGGCAACTGGTGGGGGGGGGGGGAGGCTGCCGGGGGGGCCCGCGCCGCTGATCGCGAAGGCGTCGGCGATGCGGGCGCGGAGCGCCGCGCCCTCCGTGGCGGCCGCCCGCACCCGCCGGCCGAGATCCTCGACCAGGTCCGCGGCGGCCGGGATGCGGGCGGCGATCCCCCCGACGGCGCCCGCCACCGCCTCGAACCCCGCCACCGCCTCCCGGGAGGCGGCCCCGGCCTCGCCGAGGCGGGCGGCGAGACCGCCGACCGCCTCGTCGACCCGCCGCAGGGCGGCGCCGTCGCCGGAGGCGTCCGGCAGGGCGGCGGCCTGCTCGATCGTGCGCTGGAGCCTTCCCAGGGCCTCGGGGGCGGCCATGCGGGCGAGTTCGTCGCGCACCTCGGCGCCCGCCCGCGCCATCGCGGCACCGATGCGGCCGGCCCCGGCCTCGATCGCCTGCTCGGCCTGCCCCATCGCCCGCTCGGCCGTCGGCCCGGCCCGGGCGAACTCGCGCTCGTAGGCCTCGACATTGGCCTCGAGGGAGACCACCAGGCGCTCGATCTCGGTCGTCATGCGGGCGGTCCCTCATCCTCTGATCCGCCCTGGAGCCAGGCCCAGAGCGCGTCCTCCTCCTGCGGCGTCAGGTCCGCCGCCACCTCCGGGTCGCGGGCGCGGTTGAAGCCGTCGATGTAGGCGGCGAGCTGCCACAGGCTCATCGCCCGCAGGTCGGCGGCGGGCAGGCCCATGGCGGCGGCCGCGCCGTAGAAGGCCGCGAAGGCGATCCGCCCCTCCGGGCCCGCGGCGCCGGCGGGGCGGCCGACCCGCTCGTCCTCGGTGCCCTCGAGCGCTGCGGCCAGCACCAGGGCGGCCTTGGCGATGAGCGGGATGCAGGGCAGCCCATCGAGGCTCCGGGCGACGGCGTGGGCCTGCGGCACCGGGGTGCCGCCGCCGATCAGGCCGAGGCGGAGCACGTCGCGCACGTCGCGGAAGCGGTAGCGCCGGCCGGCGTGGAAGCGATGCAGCAGGGCCGCGGGCCCCGCTCCGGTCGTCTCCTGCAGCGCCTCAAGGTCGCCGATCCCGAGGCGGAAGCGGCGGGTGGTGCCGTCGAGGTCGAGATCGACGTGGCCGTCGCGGCTCATCGGCGCCTCACGCCGCGGCCGTGAAGGGCACCGGCCCGGTCGACTGCATCGCCACCGCGACGGTGCAGCGCTCGCCCCGCACGGCGCCGACCTCGAAGCTCGTCAGGTGGAAGAGGCCGTCCCAGTGGCCGCCGCCCTCGGCGGCGCTGCCCGCCACCTCGACCCGGGCCCGCACCGGCCCGTCCGCCTCGAAGGCGGCGCGCCAGCGGGCGATGCTCTGGCGGGCCATCACGCCCTTGCCGGAGATAGCGACCGATTTCGAGACCGCGATCCGCTCCACGAAGGGGGCAGCGTCCTCGTTGGCGCAGTCCGGCACGACGGCGCTGTTGGTCTCCTTGGTGAACTGCACCGCGCGCTCGGTGAGGCCGCAGGGCGCCTCGAAGGTGTTGGCGGTGTTCGGGCTCTCCAGCTTCACGGCGACCGCCGAGAACGGCAGGGTGGCGGGTTGGGTCATCGTGGGTCTCCTCAGGGGGCTTCGATGTCAGGTCGTCTCGGCCGCGACCGCGCCGAAGCGGGCGACGCCGTGCCACGAGCCGGGCCCGAGGGGCTCCGGCAGCACCAGGCTGCGCTCGTGGGAGAGCCAGAGCAGCTCGCCGCGCGCGAGCGCGAGGTCGGCCTCGTCGAGGGCCGCCGCCACGGCGGCGAGCAGGTCCTGTACCGGCCCGAGGCCGCGGGCCCCGCGCAGGAAGGCGTGGACCGTCAGGCGGCAGGCGCAGCCGCGCCAGCCCTGCGCCTCGTAAGGGGTCACCTCCGGCGGATCGACGCGCAGGAACGGCCATTCCTCGCGGGCGCCCGCCGCCTCGCGCACCCGGCCGCCGACCAGGGACCGCAGGGCCGGATCGGCGGCGAGGCGGGCGCGCACCGCCCGGAGGAGCTGTGGCGAGAGGTCGAGGCCGGCCATCACCCTCTCCCGAGGAGGCGCACGACGGCCGGGCCGATCACCGGCCGCGCGCCCCGCGTCGCGGTGCCGAACTCCCACGCGGCGAGGCCCGGGGCCTCGACCGTCACGGTGCTGCCCTCCGGCCTCGGCTCGGCCTCGGCGTGCCCGTCCGGCAGGTGGTGCGCGATGTCGGCGGCGAGGGCCGCGGCGGCTTGAGCGGCGCGGCGGTGGGCGGCGTCGGTGCCGGCGCGGCGCAGGCGCGCGAGCCGCGCCTGGAGCGGGCCGGTCTCGGCTCGGGGCATCACAGCGGTCTTCCCTGGAGGATGGCGTGGCTTCCGGCCGGGTCGGTCTCCACCGCGACGAGGCGGTAGCGGGCGCCGGCCAGGGTGATCTCGTCGTCGGGGTTCGGGGCCGCGCCGGGCGTCAGCACGATCACCCGCACGAGCCGGCCGGGCAGGCCGGGCTCCTCGGTCGCGTCCCGCGTGCCGTCGAGCCGGGCCCGCACGGCCGTGTCGGCGAAACCGTCGGGCCCGGCCCGGTGGAGCACGGCGTCGTCGAGGAGGGGGGCGAAGACGCCCCCGAGGTGGCGGCCGAGGCCGTCGAGGAGGCCCATCACATCACCGCCACGCCGATGCTGTTGCGGCGCATCACCTCGTGGAAGCGCAGGCCGTAGGAGGTCAGCCCGAGGGTGCCGGGCAGGGCCTCGGCGGGCGCGTCGCGGCGCTCGAGGTGGAGCGTGCCGCTGCGAAAGCCCTTGAGATCGAGGGCGCCCGCCCGGGCGAGCTCGGCCTCGGGCCCGCCGAGCCCATCGAGAGTGAGGGTGTGGGCGGCGTAGAGCATCCGCCCGAGGCGCGCGTCGGCCGGGGCCCAGGCCGCGCCGACCCGGGATGCCGCCTCCGCCAGGGCCCCGGCGAGGGCGTCGTCGGGCACCGCGGCGAAGGCCGGGAAGCGGGCCCGGAAGGCCTCGGGCGTGAGGGCGTCGGCCATCTCACCCCTCCCCGTGGTCGGCGGTGGGCCGCTCGCGGCCGCGGCGCCGCTCCGGCCGCGGCGGCCCGGCTCCGTCATCCGGTGCCGCCTCGACCAGCACCTCGCCCGCCGCCTCCCAGGCGGCGAGGCACGGGTCGGGCCGGTCGGGCAGCGCGAGGACCGCGCTCTCGCCGGGAACGAGGAGCCGGGGGGCGCGCGCTCCCTTGGGCCAGACCAGCCGGGGCCCCGGGGCGCGGTTCGTCACCCGCATCATGGCGCGCCTCGCCTAGATGCCGTCGAGGTAGCGGCAGGCGGCGGGACGGCGGATGTCGAGGCCGCCGAGCCGGAAGGCGCCCGGCACCTCGAAGCGCCACGGACCGGTCTGCCAGGCCGGGAAGAACCGGAACGGCATGGGAAGCCAGAGCTTCAGCACCGAGGGGTCGCGGCGGTAGGCCACCAGGCGGGCGGTGCCGCCGGTGCCGGCGGTCTCGAGCGCCCGCACGCCGTAGACCGTCAGCTCCTGGCCGGTCTCCAGGGTGTAGACGTTGTGGCGCCGGATCCAGTCGAGGAGGGTGAGCGGGCTGATCCCGTCGAGGCGGCGCAGGCCGATGCCGAGCATCTGCTCGTAGGGCAGCAGCAGGGTGTCGGCCATCTCGACCGTGTTCGAGCCGGTGAAGATGCCGATGAGCTGGCCGTTGACCTCGGCGAGGATCTGCTCGGGGCTCTTCTGGGCCCAGGCGGTGCTGCCGTTCGCGCCGGTCGCGGCGGCACTCCCCACCGTCACGCCCGGGTGGTTGAGGAGGCCGGAGAAGCCCTTCCCCGGATCGCCCATGAGCGCGACCTGGTCGATGGACTCCTCCGAGGCCAGCCGCGCCGCATCGGCCTTGTCGGCGTCGAGGTTCATGCCGAGGAGCTGGGCCTTGCCGAGTTCCTCGAGGTCGTAGCCGTAGCCGATCCCCGCCATGGCGACGGCGGTCTCGTGCTGGCGGCGCGTGAGCTCGACCTTCGGCACGTCGGCGGCGGCGCCGTGGACCCAGGTCGCCTGCCCGACCCGGTCGACCGAGAAGTAGGTCACGGTCGGCACCCATTCGGGCGCCGCGGTGTCGACCGGCACCAGCCTGGGATAGCGGATCGCCGGGTACTGTGCGCGGTAGACGGTGGGCTCGATGAAGGCCTGCTGGCTGACCAGGAAGGCGAGCGCCCGGGGGGCGTCGGTGAGGAGGGTGCGGGTCATGCGGTGCCTCTTCAGTTCAGGCGCAGGCGGACGAGGCCGCCGGCGGGCGCCGAGGTGTCGAACAGGGCGCCGGGGATCGGGGCGTTGCCGGAGGCGCTGGCCGTGACGGCGCCGGCGGCCGTGACGTAGGCGGGGCTGCCGGCGCTCGCGGCCGAGGCCGTCACAACCCAGACGGCGCCGCGCACCATCACCGGGGCGGTCTCGCCCTTGGCGAAGAGGTCGGCGCCGGTCGGACTCGGCCGGGCATTGCGGTCGGCCAGCACGATGCCGCGGAACACCGCGCCCGCGGCGGCGATGCCCTCGTCGCGGGCGCCCTGGAAGGCAGCGCGGCCGAAGCCGACCCCCTCCGGGGTCTCGACGGTGCGGCTGACGATCGTGGCAGGGCCCTGGTCGGCGGCCATGCCCTCGTAGGCGGCGGCCGGGCGGCCGGGGTAGCTGGTCTGGACGGGGGGCATCAGCGGGCTCCTGCGGGCTTCCAGGCGTTGCGGAGGGTCTCGACCATCGCGGCGTGGGCCGCTTCGGGCGTCGGGGTGTCGGCAGCGCGGGTCCGCAGGGCGTCGCGCAGCGGGTCCGCGACCGGTCGCGAGCCCGCGGCGATCACCCGGAAGGCGCCCTCGATCGTGGCGCCTCCCATGGCAGCGGCCTCCGCCTCGCCCAGCGCCCGGGCTACAGCCGCGCGCCGGATCGCCTCGGGCGTCAGGCCGGCGGGATCGAAGGCGTCGCCGAGGATCCGGCGGGCTTGCACGACGAGGGCGCCGCGCTCGGCCGCGAGGGCATCGAGGGCGGCCTCGTCCGGCACGCGGGCCCGGAGCGCCGCGACCTCGCCATCGCGCTGCGCCAGGGCGGTCTCGGCGGTCTGCGCCCGCGCTTCCGCGGCCTCGGCGCGCAGCTCGGCGTCGGCGAGGCGCCGGCCGAGATCCGCGTCGCCGATGCGGCATTCGGGGCCGGCGCGCCCTTGAGCCACGATGGCGACGTGGTCGACGACAACCCGGGTCTGGCGGGCGTCGTAGGGGCTGCCGTCCGGCGTCGCGCCGGGAGTCCAGTCGAGGTCGCAGGTATAGCCGACCGAGACCTCGCGCCGCCCGGCCTGCACCGCCGCGATCGCGGCGGAGTCGGCGAGGAGCATCGGAATGCGCACGAAGGCGCCGTCGCGCACCACCTCGTCGCCGACATGGCCCCGGGCGACCCCGCGCCAGGTCCGCGGCGTCACCGCCTCGGGCGGGTGGTCGAGGGTGACGGGCTTGTGGCCGAAGCTGCGCAGGGATTCGGCGCGGAAGATCTCCTCCGGGTCCCGGTAGATCCGCACCTCGGTCAAGTCCGGCCGGGCGACCTCGTCGCCGCGATAGACCTGCACGTTGCCGGCCCGGGCCGCTCGGGCCTGCACCACCAGGGCGCCGTTGCCGAGCGGGCGCGCGCCCGCGATCTCGGCCGCGGGGCCGAGGCTGAACCTGTCGAAGAGCTGCATGGGGGAGCGTCTCGCGTGGGGGGTGGGACATCCGTCCTCCCGCTCGGGCTCGTCGATTCACATGCCGGGTCGCGCGCATCTCTCCTCTCTCCGCCCGCAGGGGGAGGAGAGAACCCGCGCCTTATTCGGCGATGTTGCTGTGTCGGCCCGCTCGGGAGATGTGATTCGGGCCGGAAGGCCCACGCTCAGCCCGCCGACCGGCCGAAGGCCGCGGCGATGCCGGGGAAGAGATCGGCGCCCGAGAGCCAGCCCTCGACGCCGCGGCCGAGCACGGCCGGGGGCACCACGCCCTCGCGGGCGAGCATCGCGGCGGTCTCGGCCTTGAGGCGGCCGACCTCCGCCTTCTCGCGCTCGCTCGCCTGGGCCAGCGGCCGCCAGGCGTAGCGCAAGGCGGGCTCGGAGCGGCCGAGGGCGTCGCGGATCAGCAGCCGGTCGAGGCGAGCGATGGCAGGGGTCAGCTCGACGGCCTGCCGGGCCGCCACGTGGTCGTGGTAGTTGCGGGTGTCGGACTCGCCGGTGGCATTGAGCCCGGCGGGCGACTGGCCCAGGAGGCGCGTCACCGGGATGTCGGCCGCACCCGCCGCCACCTGGAGGAAGAGCCGCGCCACCTCCGGCAGGCCCGAGAAATCGAGCTGCTTCTGCTGGTAGCGCTCGCCCTCCGGCGACCGGCCGTCGCCCTCCAGCAGCAGCATCCCGAACAGGCCCTTCATCCGGGCCGCATAGGCGAAGCGCTCGGTGAGGTGGCGGGTGCCGTCCTCGGTCGAGAGGTGCTGCGACAGGCCCGGCACCGAGATCACGTCCTGCTTGGCCTCGGGCAGCATCGCGGCGATGTGGGCGGCGGCCGCCGTCGCCTGGTCGATCGCCTCGAGGAGTGCCTGGAGCACGCTGTCGCCCCAGCCGTCGCTCATGGCATCGTCCGGCAGTGCCGCGCCGAGGAGGCGCACCACCCGTGAGGGATGCACCGGCTGGCCGCCCGCGATCGTGTAGCCCTTCGGTTCGCCGAACCAGGGCGAGAGCGGGTCGCGCTCGATGGCGCCGGCCTGGATCTGGCCGCGGGGCAGGATATGGAGGTAGTGCAAACCGCCCTGCCCGACCGTCTCGGGATCGAGCGGCAGGTTCGGATCCGGGGCGCCGTCGCCGATCAGGAGTGCGGCGCCGCCGTGCAGGCGCGCGAGCCGCAGGGCCCGCAGCAGGCGGTCGCGGAGACAAAGGCGCTCCTCGCTCGTGGCGAGCGCCGCCGCGACCTCGGGCGGCGCCTGCCAGGCGCGCCACTCGCGCAGCATGTCGAAGGGCACGATGTCGACGACCTTGCGGGCGAGCCAGTTGTCCCGGTAGGCGGCGTCGAGTTCCGCCTTCGCGCGGGGCACGTGGACGTGCAGGTTGCCGGTGCTCTTGTCCCGCGGGCCGCCGAGGCCGGAGACGAGGTTGGCGAGGCGGTCGGCGAGCCACATCACAGGACTCCGAGCAGGCCGTATCCCGGCCGGGCGAGCGCCGCGAAGGCGCGCGAGAGGGCGTCGACCTGATCGAGGAAGGCGCCGTTGGGAAAAGCGCAGAGCTCGTCGAGGAAGGCCTCGTTCCAGGGACCCGCGACGAGGTGCAGGTTGCCGGCCTCGGCCTGGGCCGAGACCGGGGCGGCGCGGGTCGCCTTGTCGCCGCTCTCCGGCGTCGCCCGCGCGTCGTAGCCGGCGAGCCGCGAGACGAGGTACTGCGCCTGCGCCTTGCCGGCCTGGCCCGGATCCTGCGGCAGCGAGATCCGGCAGGACGGCCCGTCCTCGGCGGCGGTGGCGAGGATCAGCCGCTCGACGCCGCCGGCCGAGAGCCGGTCGCGGCGGACGTCCACGACGTAGAGCCGCCCGTCCGGAGCACGGGCGAGCTTGACGCCGGCGGTGTAGTCCGGCCCGCGCCCGCCCTTGGGCACGCTCGCCGCGAGGTCCCAGGCCCGCACGGTGGCGCAGCCCGCGGGCAAAGCCCGCACGAGGGTGAACCAGCCCCGCTTGAACAGGCCGCCGTCCCGCGGGGCGGGCCGCTGCTGGTACTGGCCGGCGGCCGCGTACTCGCCCATCGCGGCCTTGTCGCGCTCGACCACCGCCCGGGGAAAGCGGGCCGGGAAGAGCAGCTCGCCCGCCTCCCGGCGGGGATCGTGGAAGCCGATCCGGGTGGCGCAGGCGCGCTCCGGCTCGAACTCCATCGGCAGCATCAGGTGCTCGTAGCCGAGGTCCCGCGCCAGGATCACGCCCGACAGGTCGCGCTCGTGCAGCCGTTGCATGATCACCACGATGGCCGAGCGGACGGGGTCGTTGAGGCGCGTCGGCACCGCTTCGAGGAACCACTGCGCCACCGCCTCGCGCACCCGCTCCGAATTGGCGCCCTCGACCGAGATCGGGTCGTCGAGGATCACCCGGTCGCCGCGCGAGCCGGTGATCGAGCCGGCCGAGACCGCCTCGCGCAGGCCCGTGGCTGTCGTCTCGAAGCGGCCCTTGCGGTTCTGGTCCCTCGTGAGCCGCACCCGCCCGCCCCAGAGGGCCCGGTACCAGGGCGAGGTGATCAGGCGCCGGGTGCGCAGGTTGTCGCGAAGCGCCAGCCGCTCGGTGTGCGAGACCGCGACGGTGCGCAAGGACGGGCGGTTCTTCGGGCCCCATTCCCAGGCCGGCCAGAACACGCCGGCGAGCAGGCTCTTCATGGTGCCGGGCGGCACGTTGATCAGGAGCCGGGTGATCTCGCCGGCGGTGACCGCTTCGAGATGGGCGCTGATCGCGTCGATGTGCCAGCCGTGGATGTAGGGCGTGCCCGGCTCCACCACCGGCCAGGCCCGGCGCACGAAGCCCGCCAGGCTCTCCTCGCTATCGAGCCGGTCGAGCGCCCGCAGTACGGCCGGCGGGTCCGCCAGCCAGGCGCTCGGCGATGGCCCGGAGCTGGGCCCGCTGCCCCTCGTCGAGGAGGCGGAAGGCGGCGTCGGGGTCCGGGATCGCGGTGTCGTCACGGTGCTTGCCGTTCAGCTTGCCGTCGAGGTCCCAGGCCTGCCGCTCGAGCGCGATCCACAGCCGCGCCGCGCCGGCGAGGTCGCGCAGGGCCGCGGTGCGCTTCTGCAGGACCGCCGCCCGGGCGAGGCCGCCCTCCTCCGTGCCGTCGTCGGGCACGGGCTCCTCCGCCGAGGCGGTCAGGAGGTCGTCGAGGAGCCTCAGGGTGAGGGCAGCGCCCTGCGCCACCACGATGCGGTGGCCGCCGAGGACGTCACCGGGCGGCAGCCCGTCCGGCGGGTCGCCCGGCGGCTCCGATGGCCATCCTTCCGCCCGCGCCCGGCGCCGGAGCGTCGCCGGGCTGATGCCGAAGCGCCGCGCGATCTCGGGCCCGGCCCCCGGCTCGGCCCGGTAGGCCGCCGCGATGCCCGTCCAGTCGATGATCCGCCGGGCCGTAAGTCTCTTGGCCGTGAGTCTCTTGGCCGTGCGCCTCTTGGCCATGTCGCCTCGTTCGGATGCGGGAAGGCGCGGCGCGGCCCCGGTCCGGCAGCCGGCGGGCACGAGCCGCCCTTCGCCTCGGTGATGCCGTGGGCCGGTCCAGGGACACATCCCCGCGTCGCGGGGCAGTCGAGCGGCCACGTCCCGGAAGGGCAGGCTGCAGACCTGGATAACCTGCACCCTTGATACCCGCCCCGCCGATGTTCGTCAAATGTTCTTTTCGGCGGGGCGCGATTTTCTCGTCGGCCTCACTCCCGCTCGATCTCCTCCTCGGCGAGCACCACCGGGGTCTCGCGCCCGAACAGCGACAGGGCGACCCGGTAGCGGCGGCGGGCCGGATCGACGGCCTCGATCGTGCCGCGCAGGGCCGCGAGCGGACCCACCGTCACCCGCACGCCGTCGCCGAGGGCGAACAGCACGGCGGCGACCGCCTCCTCGTCGCCGCCGTGGCCGGTCACCGCGTCGGCGAAGCCCTGGAGCACGGCGGGCGCGATCACGACCGCCCGGCCGTCGCGAAACAGCACCCGGACGATGCCCGGATGGCCCTCGGCCCGCGCGAGGTCCCCGTCGTCCCTCAGGCCGACGAAGATCGTGCGGTGCAGGAGCGGAACCCGGGCGGTCCGGCGCCGGCCCGAGGGCGAGGTCAGCTCGACCTCCTCCCGCGGGTCGAAGGCGGCGATGCCGGTGGCCTCGAGGTCGCGGGCGGCCCGGGCGGCCCAGCGCGGCCGGGTCTCGGCCACAAGCCACACGCGGTCGGTCGCGAGCACGATCCGGGCGGCGCGGGCCCGCCGGCGGCGGCGGATCTCGGCGGCCCGCGGCGCCGGCGGACGGTCATGCGCCAGGGCCTCGCGGCGGCGGCGGGCGATGCGGCGCTTCTTTCCGCTCACGCCGCCCTCCCCGACGGCCGGAGAGCCGCCCCGCTCAGGCTCCGTCGAGCCGGACCGACGATCCCTCGCGCTCGTCGCGCGGCGTCTCGCCCGTGGGCGCCGGGCCGGGCCGGGCCCGTGCGGCGTCCCGGGTCAGCGCCTCGGTCGCGCGCACGATCCGCGCGCGCACCATCAGGAACAGGAAGACCCCCGCCGCGAGGGTCCAGAGCACGATCAGGGCAACCTTCATGCGCTCCTCCTGCACCGGAGCGGGAGCCGGCGCGAGCGCCCGGGCGCCCGGCTCGCCGGTTCTCCTGCGTCGTGGCCGTCCGTTGCGGCGATTCGCCGCCGGATCGGACCGGGTGCGGTCGTCCCGGATCGCCCTCCTCCGCTCCGGCGTTGCGCCAGCGGGCGGCCGCGACGCCGGGCGATCCGCGGCGAGGCGCGAGGAAACGGTGGATCATCGGCGAACTCCCGCAACGAGGGATACGGCGCAAGGCTGCCCCTGGGGTAGGATCGCAGGGCGGGCTGCCGGCGAACAACGAGGCTTGCAGCGGCCCTTGCAGCCAAAGTAGCTACATGATGTAATGATCGTGCTCAATACCTCAAGTGTCAGGGATTATCGTTGAGGTGATCCAGCTGGGAGAGAACCGGGTCCGGGCCGCCCAGGGCGAGCGGCTGCGGCAGGCGCGCATCGCCGCGGGCTACCGCTCGGCGCGGGACGCCGCCCTGCAGAACGCCTGGCCGGAGAGCACCTACCGGGCCCACGAGGCCGGCACCCGGACCATCGGTCAGGACGATGCCGAGCGCTACGCCGCGCGCTTCCGCCGCGACGGCGTCGAGGTCACCGCCAAGGGGCTGCTGTTCGGCGACGACGACGCGCCGGAGCCGCCCGCGGACGGCAGCCAGGTCGTGGGAGTGAAGGGGTTGATCAGTGCCGGGGGCTTGATCGAAACCGGGGACGAGCAGGCCGGGGGCGACCTCTTCCGCATCACCGTGCCGTTCCCGGTGCCGCACGGCACCATCGCGTTCCGGGTCGCCGGCCTGTCGATGTATCCGAAGTACGAGCCGGACGATGTGGTGCTGTGCGCCGAGAGCGGGGAGAGCCCGGAGCGCCTGCTCGACCTCTACGCCGCCGTCGCGACGGCGGAGGGGCACCGCTACCTGAAGAAGATCCTGCGGGGCTCGCAGCGGGGCTCCTACCACCTCGAGAGCCACAACGCCCCGCTGATGCCCGATCGCCGCCTGGTCTGGGCCTCGGGCATCATCAGCACCGTGCACGCGCAGCACTGGAGCCGCTTCCGCGCCCGCTGAGGGCGGGCGGCCAGAGCGGGATCGCTGCGACGTGCAGCGATCCTGGACGGGGTCAGTCGGCCTGGGCGACCCGGGTCGAGCGGCGCTGCGCGGTCCAGCGGCCGGAGCAGAGGGCGGAGACGTTCCAGGTGCCGGAGCCGGAATTGGCCTGGAGCCGGCCCGAGGCGGCGCCGCTCGTCGAGCCGTGGCGGACGGTGAGGCCGACATTGCCGTCCGGGCCGATCCGCCCGCTCACCGTCGCACCGCCCTCGCCCGCCGAGGCCACCCGCACGTCGCCGCCGGTGATCGCCAGGGCGACGGTGTAGCGGCTGTCGCAGAGGCCCGACTCGGTCACGAGCTGCACCGACCAGGTGCCGTTGAAGCTGCGCTCCTCCGCCGCCGACGACTGCGGGGTGGCCAGCAGAGCGGCGCACAGGCCGAGGGCGACGACGGACGACTTGAGCATGGGACCCCCAGCGTTCCTGAGCTTGGCGTATTCTTGAGCGTGAGCCGCGACCGCCCGCGGCACGCTCCCTTCGGAGCGCGCCCGTGACGGGGATCGGCGTGGATGAGGGTCATAAACACAGGTAGGGCGGCAGCAATATGGCGGGCCGGCCGCACGCGTCGACCCGATCGACTGCGGGATGGTCCGCGTGCCGGTGCGCGTATTGCCGCGTGACTTGCGCTACGACTTGCGCTCAGCTTGGCCTTACGCTGGAAGCGTGGCCGCCATGCGGCGGCGCAGGGCCTCGTCCGGCAGCGGGCCGGTGCCGGCGCGCAGGTTCGTCGCCATGTGGCCGGGGTCGGCGGTGCCCGGGATCGCGCAGGTCACGGCCGGGTGGCCGACCACGAACTTGAGCAGGATCTCGGCCCAGGAGGCGCAGCCCAGGTCCGCGGCGTAGTCCGGCAGGGGTTTTCCCGCGAGGCGGCGCAGGAGCCCGCCGCCGCCGAAGGGCCGGTTGACCAGCACCGCGACGCCCCGGTCGGCGGCCAGCGGCAGCAGGCGGTCCTCCGCCGCCCGGTCATCGAGGGCGTAGTTGATCTGCAGGAAATCCAGGCGCTCGGCCCGCAGCACGGCCTCGACCGCGTCGTAGGCGCTCTCGGTGTAGTGCGAGATGCCGAGGTAGCGGATGCGCCCCTCCGCCTTCCAGTCCCGCAGGGTCGGCAGGTGGGTGCGCCAGTCGAGCAGGTTGTGGATCTGCATCAGGTCGAGGCGCTCGGTGCGCAGGAGGGACAGGGAGCGCCGCATCTGCGCGATGCCGGCCTCGCGGCCGCTGGTCCAGACCTTGGTGGCGAGGAAGGGGCGCGGGCTTGCCTCCGCCACGAGGTCGCCGGTGACGCCTTCGGCGCGGCCGTACATCGGCGAGGAATCGATCACCCGGCCGCCGCCGGAGAGAAGCGTCGTCACCACCTCGCGCAGGGGCGCCCGCTCGGCGGCGCCCGGGCCTACGTCGAACCCGCGCCAGGTGCCGAGCCCGATCACCGGCAGGGGCTCGCCGCTCGACGGGATCGGCCGACGGTGCGGCTCCGCCGCCTGCGCCGCACTGCCGCCGAGGGCAGCCGCGGCGGCGAGGGCGCCGCCCAGAAATCCCTGCCGGGTCAGTCCGTCCCGCTCCGTCGTCATCGCGCCTCTCCCCTGTCCGCGCCGCGCCTGTCGCGAAACGCCCGGGGGCACTCGCCGGTGCCCTTCGCGAAGAAGCGCGAGAAATAGGCCGGATCGGAGAAGCCGAGGCTGTAGGCGATCTCCGCGATGCCGAGGTCGGAGTAGAGCAGGCTGCGCTTGGCCTCGAGCAGGCGGCGCTCGCGGATGATCTGGCCCGGGCTCGTTCCCGCCACCGCCCGGCAGGCGGACCGCAGGCGCGCCTCGGTCACCCCGAGATCGTCGGCGTAGGCGCCGAGCGGGCGTTCGCGGCGGTGATGCGCCTCGACCAGTTCGCGGAACCGCGCGGTCAGCAGGGCCTGGGGTCCGGGCGGGGAAGCCGGCTCCCGCGTCGCGGCCAGCCGCCGCAGGCTCGCCACCAGGAGCAGCATCAGGTGGGCCTCGATGGCGCCGCGCCGCCCGGGCGCCGCCCAGGCGATCTCCCGGGCGAGCTCGGCCACGGCCTCCTCGACCGGGCCCGGCTCCGGCAGCGGCAGGGCGGCGGGGCCGGAGAAGAGCGCGGCGAGGGCCGGCTCACGCCCGCACAGGTCGCGCAGGTAGCGCGCCGAGAGCGTGAGCACGGTCCCGGCCGTGCCGTCGGCGAAGCGGAATCCGTGGGCGGTGCCGGCCGGCACTGCGAGCAGGCAGGGAGCCGTGAAGGCGTGGCGCTCGGCCTCCGCCCGCATCTCGCCGCCGCCCTCGGCGATGAGCAGCAGCTGATGCAGGCCCGAATGGACGTGGGGGCGGATGGTCCAGCGGTTCGGCCGGCTGCGATCGTCCAAGGCCTCGAGGTGCAGGAAGCGGTCGTCTGCGTCCCGGGGCGCCTCGCCGTAGAGGAAGAAGTGCGGCACTGCAGGGGGTTGGACGGAATCGAGGCGCATCGCCGGCATGCCCTGGAGGGGTGGGCGGGGAATTCGAAAAGTCCAACTTTTCCCTCGCCCCGTCCATCGTCAACGGGCACGGCGCGGTTCACTTTTCCTCCATCGAGCAGCCGCCGCGAAACGGTGGCGCCACGGAGGAAACGCGAATGCGCACGAAGGTCGCGATCATCGGGGCCGGCCCGGCCGGCCTCTTCCTCGCCCACTTGCTGGCCCGCGCCGGGATCGACGCGGTGGTGCTGGAGCGCCGCACCCGCGACTACGTCGAGGGCCGGGTGCGGGCCGGCGTGCTGGAGCAGGGCACGGTGGCGCTCATGGAAGAGCTCGGCCTCGACGCCCGGCTCAAGGCCGAGGGCCTGATCCATACCGGCACCAACCTCGCCTATGATGGCGAGATCTTCCGGATCGACATGGCGGCCCTGACCGGCGGCTCCGCCGTCACGGTCTATGGCCAGCAGGAGGTGATGCGCGACCTGTTCGACGCCGCCGAGCCCCGGGGCGTGCGGATCGTGTTCGAGGCCGAGGACGTGTGCCTCGACGACGTCGGCAGCGATGGCCCGAGCGTGAGCTTCGTCAAGGACGGGACGGCGCAGCGCCTCGCCTGCGACTTCATCGCGGCCTGCGACGGCTTCCACGGCGTCGGGCGCGCCGCGATCCCGGCGGACGTGCTGAAGGTCTACGAACGGGTCTATCCCTTCGGCTGGCTCGGCATCCTGGCCGAGGTGCCGCCGGTCAACCACGAGCTGATCTACGCCAACCATTCCCGCGGCTTCGCGCTCGCCAGCATGCGCTCGCCCACCCGCAGCCGCTACTACGTTCAGGTCGGCCTCGACGAGCGGATCGAGGACTGGTCGGACGAGCGGTTCTGGGACGAGGTCGAGACGCGCCTCGGCCCCACGGCCTCGGCCGGGCTGGTGCGCGGCCCCTCCTTCGAGAAGAGCATCGCGCCGCTGCGCAGCTTCGTCGCCGAGCCGATGCGCTACGGCCGCCTGTTCCTGGCGGGCGACGCCGCCCACATCGTGCCGCCGACGGGCGCCAAGGGCATGAACCTCGCGGTCTCCGACGTGCGGATGCTCGCCGAGGCGTTGGCCCTGCACTACGCGGACAGGGATCCGTCCGGCCTCGACGGCTACTCCGCCCGGGCGCTCGCCCGGGTGTGGAAGGCCGAGCGCTTCAGCTGGTGGTTCACGGGCCTCACCCACCGCTTCCCCGACATGGACGACTTCGCCCGCCGGATGCAGGTGGCGGAGCTCGCCTATATCCGCGGGTCGCAGGCGGCGCAGACGGTGATCGCGGAGAACTACGTCGGGCTGCCGATGGGCTCCGGCCACGATCGGCCGGCAACCTGACGCTCGGCCGAGGGCGGGGCGACCTTGCCGGTCGGCGCGTCAGAGATTCGACAATGTGCGTCCGCTGGCCGCCCGGATGACGTCATGCGCAGGGACGTTGACCCAGGTGTCGCCGCTGATGGCCGCCTGCGCGGCCAACCAGTCGCCGACGATCCGGTAGCCGAGCCTGTCACCGAGCCAGCGAGGATACCGTCCCCCGAGACCGAAGAACCAAGCACGATGGTCGTGGCCGTTGCCGATGAGCGTTGCATTGTCCGGGAGGTTGGCTTTCAGCACCTCGTCGGTGACGGCGCGCTCCCATGGCGCGGGCGGCGAACCGAAGAGATGGTTCACGAACTGGCCTGCCAGGCCCTCGCTGACGAGAGCTTCGCCCAGCGTCCAGCCGGAGCCCGGACCGGCCGTGCGCAGGCAGTGATGGACCTCGTGAGCCACGGTCCGGTGCAGGTCTCCATCGCGCACCGACCGCTCGAAGTTCGGATTGTCGGGGTCGACCGTGAGGGAGAACAGGCTCTTGCGGATCGTCTGTCCCGTCGTGCCGGTCTCCGGGATCACCGCGCCGGGGAGGCGCTGCACGAGGATCTCGAGCGGGGGCACGGGCAGCATTGCCGCCACGGCCTTCCGCGCGACCTCGACTTCCGCGGTGATCGCGGCACGCCACGGCCTCAGGTCGCCGGACGCTTCGAGCCAGTGCAGGTGCCACGACATCGCCGTATCCTCCTGGCGCAAGCGCATGATCCTATGCCGCGAGGCCGAAGCGGGCGGTTATCAGGCGGCTGAATTCCCTCGCCGAGCGTGGCGGGGGTGCCGGTTCATGCGGGCCGTCGGGCTGGGAGGTCGATTCCGACTGCAGACGACCAAGAAGTGCTTCATGGTCGCGCGTTCGCCTAGTGCGACGCCTCCCCCTCGCCCCCACCGGTGTCTCTTATAAAAATCTGACGCTG
>NZ_LABY01000509.1 GCF_001043975.1 Methylobacterium variabile | reverse complement strand
GTCTCGTGGGCTCGGCGTCCCTCCTGATGTGGGCGGATATCGTCCATCTGCCGGCGATCCAGTTCAAGCGTCCGGAGGCCACGATGGTCTTCGACGTCGATCCCGACGAGGCGAGGGCGGTGCGCAAGCGGATGCTGGACGAGGTCTCGAGCGAGAGAACCTTCGTCACCGGGGGCCATCTGGAATTCCCGGCGCTCGGCTACGTGGCGCGTGAGGGCGGAGCCTACAGCTTCGTCCCGGAACTCTGGGTCGCGGCCCACTAACCGCCCGCTGCGTCGCGGGCACATGATTTTCGAGACCGAGCCGTGCAAGGCGATGCACGGGAAGGGCTCAAGGACCGACCACTGCAGTGGCTCGTGTCGGAAGTGCGAGAGGTAGGACCGTGGTCATACAGAAGAACTGGCAAGAGCTCATCAAGCCGAACAAGCTCCAGGTTTCGACCGGGCATGACCCCAAGCGGGTCGCCACCGTCGTTGCCGAGCCCCTCGAGCGCGGCTTCGGCACTACCCTCGGCAACTCCCTGCGCCGGGTTCTCCTGTCGTCGCTCCAGGGCGCGGCC
>NZ_LABY01000508.1 GCF_001043975.1 Methylobacterium variabile | reverse complement strand
CGAAGAGCGGCTCGTAGCCGATGCGCCCGGCGAGCTGGCCGATCAGCAGCGAGAACAGCGTGCCGCCGAGATAGCCCGCCATGCCGCCGAAGCCGGTGGCGGTGGCGACCTCGCACGGTTCGAAATTGTCGGTGACGACCGCGTAGAGCAGGCTCGAGACCATCTGGTGGGCGAAGGCGCCGAGCGAGAACAGGCAGATCGCCGCGAACGGGCTCTGGGCGAGGCCGATCAGGCCCGGCCCGACCATGCACACGGCCCTGAGCCCGATGCCGGCGATGCGCGAGTTGGCCAGCGAGATCCGGAAGCGCCGGGCGAGGAAGGGCGAGAGGTAGCCGCTGAGCACGCAGCCGAGATCCGCCGCCAGGAACGGCAGCCAGGCGAACAGCACGAACTGCTTGATGTCCATGCCGCGGGCGCTGACCATGTCGAGCGGGATCCAGTGGCTGAAGGTCTGCCGGGCCGGGATGCGCAGTGACGATGACGACGCGGGAGGATGCATGAGCGAGGCAGCGGGAATCCGGGTCGCCCTGTCGGGGGCGGGGGGGCAGATCGGGGCGGTGCTGCGGCCGCGGCTGCTCGCCGCCGGCCACGTCCTGCGCTCCGGCGGCGGGCCGACGGCGCTGACGCCGCTCTCGGACGCCGAGACGGTGACGACCGGTGACC
>NZ_LABY01000507.1 GCF_001043975.1 Methylobacterium variabile | reverse complement strand
GTCCCGAAGGGACGCGCCCGCCCTTCTTAGCAGATCCTATAATTTACTTATATCATTGCGGATCATGCTCTGTTCACGGATCAATTTCCATCCCCTATAACGAGACCAAATATTAATAACCATCGGAACGATCACCGAAAAATAGGAAATGTAAGTTGCATAAATTAGCCAATTAGGAGCCTGCTCATTGTAGAAGTACGCCGTATGAAATAGACAATATATACTCATGAAAAAACAGATAGAAGCGGCTGAAACTGTGCCGAGATTGTAACTTTCTAGCAAATCCCATGTATGTGTTGATTTGCGGTATATTGAAGATATATGCCTGTCAATACATTCAAGTTTTTCATTCCGTTCTTCACCCACCGAAGAATGATCCATCTTAGTAAGATCGTCCAACTTTTCATTCAATAATGCACGCAGGTCGTTGAGTTGCGCCCTTTGATGCAACAAATAAGGCACACTTAGATCTTTAATGGCATAAATACCAAGATTGATCGCAACCGCCAACTGCACCACAGCTTGGATTTCACCACATTTCATACTGCCATCCCCCGGGCGATTGAAAATTATATACTTCGTCTGTCAGAACTTACCCCCTAGATCATCGATTTTCGTCGCCCTTGTAGGCCAGCGACCAATGAACGCATACTGCAATTTCAATCTGATATCTCTGCGTGCGACTTCATAATCTGACGCCAGCTCATCAATTCTACGCTTCAATTCTGTATACCGACGCGCACATTGAAACGATCAGCCTACCTCACCGAGGGGGCCGTTCAGGTTCAGTTAAACGACGAATGCTAGCTCCCGCCAACGATCACTTCACTCGAAACTGATCGATCGGCGATGAATATTTGGTCCGAATTGCCTGGACTGACGTAGCGAGCGCGTCACCACAGGTCTCGGGGCTGGATCTCATGGAGCAAGCGGCGATGCCGAAGATCGACTCCGTCCGCAACCAGGGATCCCGGCCGGAGCCGGTTCGACGGGTGTGAAACCCGGCCTCTCGTCCTCCCTGTTCGGGCCCCCGGGTTCGCTACAGCGGCGTCTCATCCTCGCCGCAGCGATCTGCGTCAGCCTCGCGCTGGTTGGGGCGAGCGTCTCGATCGGGTTCGTGCTGCATCGGTTCGTGCGGGGCCAGCTCGACGGCCGGCTCGACGCCCGGATCGCGGCCCTGGCCTCGGAGCTGCGACCCTCGCCTGACGGGGCCTTGGCCGTGCGGAGTGACCGCGAGGTGCCGCCCTTCGACCGGCCGCGCTCTGGCTGGTACTGGGAGGTCCGCCGCGGCGATACGGTGCTCGGGTCCCCCTCGCTGGACGGAGCTCGCCTGGACGTTCCGGATCCGGGACTTCGGCCAGGCCGCGCTGGCAGGCCCGTCCCTGCCGACGGCGTGGGTCCCTATGGCGAGCGGGTGATCTTGCGGCTCATGATGGTTCAGGACAAGCCGGGCGAGCCCCCGACGCAGATCGCCGCCTCGGCTCCGGCCGCGGCGCTCTACGGGCCGGTGCTGGAAGCGGTGCGCACCCTCGCGATCTGCCTCGGGTTGATCGGGCTGCTGCTGTTCGCCGGCGTGCTGCTGCAGGTCCGCCTGGGGCTGCGGCCGCTGCGTCGGTTGAGCGAGCAGCTCGGCGAGGTCCGGGCGGGCGGGCGCGAGCGTCTGCCGGTCGACCAGCCGGTCGAGGTGCGGCCGCTGGTGGGGGAGATCAACGGGCTCCTCGACCAGAACGCCGCTCAGCTCGCCCAGGCCCGCACTCACGTGGCGAACCTCGCCCACGGGCTGAAGACGCCGCTGGCGACGCTTTCGATGGCGTTCGGGGAGAGCGGGTCGAACCGGGATGCGGGGCTCGCCGGGTTGGTCGAGGGCATGGACCGCCGGATCCGGCATCATCTGCGCCGCGCCCGGGCAGCAGCGACCGGCGGCACCGTCCGCGCCCGGGTCGATCTCGCCAGCGTCGTGGGTGACCTGGCGATGGTGCTGGCGCGGATGCATGCCGACAAGGCGATTGCGTTCGACACCGACGTGCCGGCAGAGTTCGCGGTCGCCTGCGACCGGCAGGATGTCGAGGAGATGCTGGGCAACCTGATCGA
>NZ_LABY01000506.1 GCF_001043975.1 Methylobacterium variabile | reverse complement strand
TCGCCGGTGTTGAGGTAGTGCACGTCGCCGACCATGCGGCTCGCCGCGTGGTGGATGTGGCCGCAGATCACCCCGTCGGCCTCGGCCCGGCGGGCCTCGGCGATCAGGAACTCCTCGAACCGGCCGATGAAGTTGACGGCGTTCTTCACCTTCAGCTTGGCCCAGGCCGAGAGCGACCAGTAGGTCAGGCCGAGGCGCCGGCGCACCCAGTTGAGGTGGGTGTTGACGAACAGCGCCGCCGTGTAGGCCCCGTCGCCGAGGAGGGCCAGCCAGCGGGCGTGGCGCACCACGAGGTCGAACTGGTCGCCGTGGATGACGAGGTAGCGCTTGCCGTCCGCCGCCTCGTGCAGCACCTGATCCTGGATCTCGATGCCGCCGAAATGCATGTCGAGGAAGTCGCGCAGGAACTCGTCGTGGTTGCCCGGCACGTAGACGAGCCGCGAGCCCTTGCGCACCTTCCGCAGCAGCTTCTGCACCACGTCGTTGTGGGCCTGCGGCCAGTACCAGCCCGAGCGCAGCTTCCAGCCGTCGACGATGTCGCCGACCAGGTAGATCTCGTCGGCATCCACCTCCCGCAGGAAGTCGAGCAGCAGCTCGGCCTGGCAACCCTTGGTGCCGAGATGGATATCCGAGAGGAAGAGGGTTCGCACGCGAAGCGCGTCGGCGTCCTCGGCCACGTGCAATCTCCTTGGCGGCGTCTCGCGCCAGCCAAACCCCATTCGCGTATCACTTTGATGACGCGGGAGCGGACTGCAGAACCTTGACCGGGGATGAGAGCCGGGATTCGTTGGCGGAGACTTAAGAACATCATGCGGACGGCGCAGGTCAGCCGCCCGCACCGCCCTCTACCTCGGCCGTGGCGATTCGTGGTTCTGACGGGAGGCCCGCCGCACCCAGCGGAAGCGGCTTCTCCCCGCCAGCCCAGAAAAGCC
>NZ_LABY01000505.1 GCF_001043975.1 Methylobacterium variabile | reverse complement strand
TGCGCGCGCTGGCGACGCCGAAGCTCGCGCTGTGGGGCCTGCGCCCGATCGCGCATCCCTTCCGCCCGGTCTCGATCTGGGCACCTATGGGCCTCGGGCTCAACCCCGAGCGCACGTCCCGGGGCCTCGACCTCAAGGACCCGACGCGGCGCCTGTCGCTCGCCTTCAACGCCCTGCAGAACGTCGCGGTGGCCGACGCGTACGCCTACACGATCGAGAAGTTCCAGCGGGAGGGCGCCACCCTCCACTACAAGGTGCTGCGGGCGGATTTCTTCGCCATCTCGGCCTCGCAGGACGGCGTCGACATCTACATGCGCTACCATCAGGACGGACCGGGCGCGCTCGGCTTCGCCCTGCGCTGGGACACGCGGGCGACCGATCTCGCCGCGGAGCGCATCGCGGTCCTGCTCTCCGCCTCGCTGTGGTCGGCGATGACGCCGGACGCGCCCTTCATCCCGCTGCCCGAGACCGGTGCACCCGACACCCGCGCGGTCGCCCTGCCGCCGGTGCAGGCCCCGCCCCCCGCCACGCCGCCGGCCGAAGGTGACGTTCGGCATGCCGGTCCAGTAGCCGGCGGCGGTCAGCAGGGATTGCAGCCGCACCCGCCGCTCCGTCTCCATGAAGGCGAAGCGCGATTCCGCCTCGGCGTAGCCAGGTGGCGTCTGGGCGAGGGCGGGGACGGGCCCGGCGAGCGCCAGGCCGACCACGAGGGCGGTCAGATGAGCAGCAGGCCGGGCCATGGTCGTCGCGCCTCCGT
>NZ_LABY01000504.1 GCF_001043975.1 Methylobacterium variabile | reverse complement strand
CCCGGGGGGGCGTGTTCCACAGCCTGCATCCCGAGACGCTTTCCGCGCCCCCTCGCTGCTTCGCCGGAGGTCCGCGCGCGGCCGCGCGTCCGGAGCGGCTCCCCGGGAGGGCTCCGGCCAGCCTCCCTGTCGCGAAGGTTCGGTTTCTCCCCATGCGTGTTCTCTCCGCCCCCGCCCTGCGGGCGGCTCTCCTGGCGCTCGGCTTGTGGTCCGCAGCGCCGACGATGTCCGTCGCCCACGAAGGCCATGACCACGGCAGCGAGGCGCAGGCCTCGCCGACAGCGACCGCGCCGCGCGGCTCGTCGAGCACGGACACGCTTGAATTGGTCGCCATCGCCCGCAACGGCCGGCTGGTCGTGTTCCTCGACCGCGCCGGCTCCAACGAACCGGTGACGGATGCCGCCGTCGAGGCCCAGACGCCGGACGGGACCGCCAGTGCCACGCCGATGCCGGATGGCAGCTACGGCCTCGACGCCGATTGGAGCCTGCATCCCGGCGAGCACGAGGTGCTGTTTACCGTCACCGTGTCCGGTGCGACCGACATGTTCCCGGTCACGCTGATCGTTCCGGAGCCGCCACCGGCCGCGCCGGCGGCTGGAGCCTCTCCCTGGGCAACCGGGCTCGCCGCAGCCCACGACTTCCAGCGCCACCTCAAGGAGTCCGATCCGTTGCCGCTGGCCATTGGCGGCATCGGCTTTCTCCTGGGCATCGCGGTCACGCTCCTGATGCGCGGGCGCCGCTACCTGCCGGCGACGGCCCTGGTCGTTCTCGTCGTCGCCCTCGCCTTCGCACCCCGCGCCTTCGCGGCCGATGGCCACGATGGTGGGACGGACGGGCGCGCGCCCGCGCCCCAGGTCTTCCCGACGGCCGCGCCGTCCCCCGGTGGGCAGGACCTCGCGCGCCGCCTGCCCGACGGCTCGATCTTCGTGCCGAAGCCCACCCAGCGGGTGCTCGCCGTCCGAACCGTGGTGACGGCCTCCGACACCCTGCGCCGGACCGCCGAACTCCCGGGGCGCATCGTCCCCGACCCGAGCGCCAGCGGGGTCGTTCAATCTTCGGTCGGCGGCCGGCTCTCGCCGCCAGAGACAGGTATCTTCCCGCGCCTCGGCACGCGGGTGCGCAAGGGAGAGGTGCTCGCCTACGTCACGCCCCCGGTTCAGGCGGTGGATGTCTCCGACATGCGCCAGCGCCAGGGGGAACTCGACCAGCAGATCACGATCCTGGAGCGGCGGGTCGAACGCTACCGCAAGCTTGCCCCGGGCGGCTCCGTCTCGCAGGTGCAGCTCGAGGACGCCCAGGCCGAGCTCAAAGGCCTTCTCGACCGCCGCGCCGCCCTCGACAACATCCGCCAGCAGCCCGAGGCCCTGAAGGCTCCCGTCGACGGGGTCATCGCGGAAGCGAACGCCGTCGCCGGCCAGATGGCCAGCCCTGGGGTGCAGGTCTTCCAGATCGTCGATCCGGGCCGTCTCTGGGTCGAGGCCCTGAGCTT
>NZ_LABY01000503.1 GCF_001043975.1 Methylobacterium variabile | reverse complement strand
GCCTCGGCGAGGACGCCGACTGGGCCGGCTGGCAGGTGAGCGTGCACGACCTGACCGGGCGGCGGGTCTGGGTGGAGCCGTTCGTGACCCGGGGACTTCTGGGGCAGGACGCCGCGCTGGCGGCGTGAGCCCGGCTCCCGCGTCGACGGCGGCCGCTCAGTCGCTCGCCAGGAAGGCGTCGTAGACGGCACGGATCCGCGGCAGGTCCTCCTCCGCCGCCCAGGCCTCGACGATCTCCCGATAGGCCGGGCTCGGCCGCTGCTCCGTCAGCACGGCGTCGATGCGCGCCACCACCTCGCGCCCCCAGGGCGTGGCGGCGCACATCACCCGGGAAAACACCGGCTCCGGGCTCTCCGCGAAGGGCAGGCCCACGAAGGCGTCCGGCTGGCCGAGCTGGCGGGCGTTGTAGGCCGTGATGCTGCTGAACTCCACGAGGTAGTCGAGGCGGTCGTTCAGCAGCATGCGGAAGGCCTCGCTGAACTCGGAGTGGGTCTGGACGGGCGCGTGCTGCCGGAGCAGCGCGTCGACGGTGGGCGCGATCGCGCGGTTGCGCAGCACGCTGGTGCGCAGGTCGCGGTGCTGCTCGAGCAGGGTGCGCAGCGACAGGGGCGCGAGCGCCTCGAAGCGGGCGCGCTGGCTGGCATTGACCGCGATGCGCAGCGGATAGAACATCGCCACCGGCCGGGAGAAGACCGCGAATGCCTCGCGATCGGGCGTCTTGACGCCGCCGACGAAGCACCAGTCCTCGCCGTGCTTGAGCGACGTGACGATGCGCGGGAACGGGACCGTCAGGGTGGAGTGGCCGTAGCCGGTCAGCCGGGCGCTCAGGAGGCGCCGGATCCGGTCGAAGATGCCGGTGTCCCGGTCCTGGCCCTCGGTCATCATGAACGGGGCGGCGTCGTAGACCGCCCAGGTGATCGGCCGCTCGGTCGGGCTCTCCCCGGCCCGTGCCGGCCCGAGGAGCGTCAGGCCGAGCGCCGCGATCAGCCCGA
>NZ_LABY01000502.1 GCF_001043975.1 Methylobacterium variabile | reverse complement strand
TAGTCTCGTGGGCTCGGCCCCCGACCGCTGCCGGATCATAGAGCCTTGACGGGTCCAACCATGATTGGGACGAGTATGATCGAAGTCATCCACCGGCGAGCGCGAGGCACATCACAGCTCTTTCACCGGGATGGTTTCTGGATTCACCCATCTGGTCTCGCGGAGCAGAGCGCGTCCCTTTCCCCCTAGTATATCGGATTCGCACATCTGCTGGACAGCTGTGCCCCTACGCCAGAGCGTTCGACATGAGGCGCGACGTGCTCCCTCTCCTTCCAGGCTACGGCCTTTACGGAAACGATTCGGGTGTTTTGAGTTTTGCAGCCTTTGGCGTTGTGCTGGAGGCGGGCGATGGATGGTCTTGGGATCGGCGACGTGCGGACGGAGGCGCGTGGTGCGTGGCTGTTCGAACGGATCGTCGCGACGGGCAGCGTGGTGTTGAGCGCGGTCGGTGGCAGCGAGGCCGGCACGGCGTCGGCGCATCGCTACCTGACCTCGCCGCGCACGACGGTGGGCGGCATCCTGAAGGCGTTCGGCCGGCGCACGGCCCGCGCCTGCGCCGGACGTCCCATCGTGGCCGTGCAGGACACCAGCGAGATCGGCTTTGGCGGGGAGGCGGCGGGCCGCGACGGGCTCGGTCCGGCCGGCAACGGGCGCGATCCCGGCTTCTTCCTGCACCCGGTGATCGCCGTGGATGCGGAGGACGAGGCGGTGCTGGGGGTGATCGATGCCCAGATCTGGACCCGGTCCGAGGGCCGGGTCGGGCCCCGCCACGGGCGCTCCCTTGAGGAGAAGGAGAGCTTTCGCTGGATCACGGGAGCTCGCGGTGCGGCGGCGTGCCTGGGCGGGGTGGCCGAGAGCCTGATCGTGGTGGCCGACCAGGAGGGCGACCTCTACAGCCACTTTGCCCGGCGGTCCGCCGGCACCGACCTTCTGGTCCGCGCGCGCCATGACCGGGCCCTGGCCGAGGGCGGGCTGATGCGGTCGCAGGCGGCGGACTGGCCGGTGCAGGCCGAGGACCGGGTGACGATCCCGGCCAGGCCCGGGCAGCCGGCGCGGACGGCGGAGGTCACGCTGCGGGCCGGGCCGCTGAGGCTGAAGCGTCCGGCCAGGGGGAGCGCCCACGAGCCGCCGACGCTGGCGCTGCATCTCGTCGTGGTGGAAGAGCCGGAGCCGCCGAAGGGCCAAGTGCCGCTGTGCTGGCGGCTTCTGACCACCCGGGCGGTGGCCGACGCGGCCGAGGCGCGGGAGATGGTGCGGCTTTATCGGCTGCGCTGGCGCATCGAGGAGGTGTTCCGCGCCCTCAAGCGCGACGGCCTGGGCCTCGACACGACCCAGGTGCGGGTACCCGACAAGCTGTTCCGGCTGGCGGCTCTGGCGCTGGCCGCGGCGGTGCGCATCCTGCAACTGGTCGACGCCCGTGCGGGCGGAGGGCGGCCGATGCAGGATGTGCTGGACGAGGCCAGCCTGCCCTGGGTGGCGGCCCTGGGCCGAGCCCACGAGACTA
>NZ_LABY01000501.1 GCF_001043975.1 Methylobacterium variabile | reverse complement strand
CGCAGCCGCGACACCGGCGGCACCGGCCTCGGCCTCGCCATCGCCGAGCAGCTCGCCGGGGCAATCGGCGGCCGGCTCTCCCTGCGCAACCGCGCGGGCGGCGGGCTCGAGGCCACCGTCACCCTCGCCTGACACTGCTCGGCGCGAAGGCCACGGAGAGCTTCCGTACCCGATCTTCACCTGATGCGGTGAACGGCTTGCGATGAGACTGCCGGCTGGAGCAAGGCGGCCCGGCCGCGTTGGACCGTGGCGAGGAAGGTTGCGCGCCGCATCTACGCGACGGCTTCCGCCACCATGTCCGGGTGCCGCCCGATGACCCGCACGTAGGCAATGGCGAAGTCCGGCGCGGTCGCCCGCGCCTGCTCCCAATCGCGCAGCGTGCCGACCGGGACCCGGAAGCGATTGGCGAACTCAGTCTGCGACAGGCCGAGCCCGGTCCGCGTCCTGCGGATCAGGCGCGCGCGCTGGCCGCGGTCGAGGGCATCGACCGTGACGGCGAAATCCTCGACGTCGGCCGGATCAGCCGGCAGTGCGATAGGTTCGCTCTTCACCCTTGTTGCTCCTTCTCACCGAGATGAACCGGGGCAGGTCCCCCCTCCAGACGAACACGCCGGTGAACAGCTTCTCCTCAACGATCCCGACCACCTTGAACCTCTCCTCCCCGTCGACCTCACGAATGGACGGGATGAGCAGGTGATCGTCGTCCTCGAAGATCCGGTCACCGAAGGCCAAGGGCAGCTTGTGCTTCTGGCGATTGATCGCGTCCTTGGCGGGGTCGAACCGGTCGGGCGTCATGGACGGAGATCATACGGAATTTCCGTATAGCCCGCAACGCGGGCTAGTTGGGGCTGTCGTTCAGCACGGAGGCCCGCTCGCGTCGGATCACGGCCAGGAAGGCGCGTGCGGCCCGGGACAAGGGCCGCTGCGTCGGGTGCAGCACGGCCACCTCGAACAGGATCGAGGGATGGAAAGGGACATGGGCCAGACCGCGGCCGTCGGAGCCCGACGCCGTGAATGGATCGAGGAGTCCGACGCCCAGACCACGGGCGATGAGGATCGCGACCAGCGCGGCGTACTGCGCCTCGATCGCCGGCCGGCAGGTCAAGCCGGCGCGGGCGAAGGCCCGGTCGAGGCGCTGGCGCGACAGGCTGGTCTGCGGGAGCGCGATGAGGGGCTCGCCGTCCAGATCCGCTGGCGTGACCTGGGGGCGTGCTGCCAGAGGGTGACCCCTTGGCACCCCCAGGACGAGGGGCGCCTTACAGAACGCCTCGACGTCGACGCCTCCTCGCGTCAGGGGG
>NZ_LABY01000500.1 GCF_001043975.1 Methylobacterium variabile | reverse complement strand
CGGTAGGTGGGCTCGGAAGAAAGCTTACAGTATAGCATTCCCCAGGGCGGGAGGTAGGATGGCAGGTGACGACAGGCGCAGCCGGCGCGCAGGACGTAGAGTATACCGTCGAGCATGGTGCGTTGCGACCAGAGCCACGGGCGGCCTGTCCGAGCAGGCGGTGGCAGTTGCGGCGCGAGAACGGCCCATTCGGCGTCGCGCAGGCAGGTTGCTTACGGCAAGGTTTCGCGCACAAGCTCGGCACGAGCGATGGGCGTCGACATCGGATCTCTCGGGTGAGCGTCAGACACTCTCTCAACGCCCGCGACGCCTGCCGTTCACCCAACCGTGAAGCTGATCAACCCGTTATGAAACGGAGTTTCAGCTCGACTTTGGCCAATTGATCTGTGGCCTTCTCGGGCGCGGCTTACCCTGCTGGAGGAAATTTTGTACCCTTGCCCCATTGATGAGAAATGACGAAAGTCCTTTTTGGGGCCTGCCGAGCAATCACTCCCAGCAAACCCCGCTATTACTGTAAGACGCCGGATCTAGCTCAAGGCGCTGCGCTAAGCAGGACGTTTGCGGATCCTGACCACTGGAAGCGGGCGTAACATAGGTAATGAAGCGCGATTGCCCAAAGC